>JANMEB010000045.1:0-3698 GCA_031376585.1 Planctomycetota bacterium
TGACGTTAAATCATTTTTGCAGGCAAAGGCACTAGAGCAGCTTGTCGGCCAATTGTTGGTCTTGGAATACTTGCGGACAGAAAACAAATTGGCCTCGGACGAAGATGTTCAATCGGCACAGGAACGGTTAGCGGAAGAGCTGCAGGCGGTCGAGCAGAATTTGGAAAAACATCTGTCCGAGCAGCGGCTAACTCGCACAGAGCTCGCCAATCGAATCCGATTTCAACTTAGTTGGAAGCGCTACCTGGACGGGATGCTGAACGAGGAGAACCTGAAAAAGCACTTTGAAAAATTTCGACGCGAGCTGGATGACGGCCAAATGCGTGTCAGCCACTTGCTGCTAAAAGCGAGCGATTCGGCGCCCCGCGATGTAAGTGCAATTCACGATCAGGCCGAGCAGATTCGACAACAAGTCGCCGACGGCACGATCGCGTGGTCGGACGCCGTGCAATCGCACTCGCAAGCCGCGACTCGCGAGTCCGGCGGCGACATAGGCTGGATCGGCCGCTTTGCGCCGATGCCCGAATCGTTTTCTGCGGCCGCTTTTAAGCTGGAGCCAGGACAGATTAGCGCGCCAGTCCGCACCGAATTCGGGTTTCACATAATTCGTTGCGAAGAAATTAAACCCGGCACACGTACCTACGAACAGGCCGAGCAAGATATTCGACGTCACGCCAAGCAATATCTTTTCGCCTGGATCGTCGCGCGCCAAAAGGAACAAACTCCACCCCGCTACACCGGCCTCTATCCGCATCTGGATTCAACGACAGGCGACGTTATTGGTATTGCCGCATCGCCCGAAGCCCCACGTCAATAGCGGCGCAGGATTGGGACTACTCGGTGTCGGTTGGATCAAGCGAAAAAACGTAACGTATATCGCATATTTGCGCATCGATCGCGGTAACTCCATGGGTCGTGCGAAACGCATTTTTGCGCAGGTGTCGACCAATGAGCAACCAACGGCTTCCTGGTAGAAAGATCGGTCCATCATGGAGGATACTGGTGTACAGAAATTCATTCGCTCCGGGTAACCTAAAAATGACATACGGAGAGCCGTCGATCGCGTTTTGCCCGTTTGTCAAAACTTCGCCAAACGCCATGAAGCCACGATCGTTTGCCGCCGATTCCTTCGCCAAGCGGTTGAAGTCGTCGACTTTTGCTGGGTTTGCTTCGTTCGCGACTTCTAACTCCTTTTGGAATCGATCCAAAATACCCTCCAAAAACGTGCGGAGTTCTTGACGTTGGTCGTTCGTAAATTCGTTGCCCTGCAATGACTCTTCGATCTCGAAGATTCCATCGGCAAGTCTGCGAAACGAAAGATACTGCTCCGAGTTTTCCGGAAAAAAATCATTTTTTGCGATGGATTGCAGGGCTTGGCTCAGCGATTCGGCCGTTGGGAACGCGGACGAATCGGACGGGGGCATTAGAATCGCGACGTCTGCCGTGCTAGAGACCTCGGATACAATTTCTTGGTCGATCGGAAACGGCTTGACGGTTCCTTCGCTCGATTTTATCAGCCCAGGGATGTTAGCGGCGGGGTACGCAATCCCATGCGACTCGACGGATGCCGCCGTGAGCAGTCCGACCAGTTCACCTTTGAGGCTGAAGATTGGGCTGCCCGGCACAAAACGGTTCGCTGGAATGGCACCGACAATGCAATTGGCTTGGGTGTCTGAATCTAACTTGCATTCTATTAGCGCCGTTTGGAATTGAGCCAAAAGTTGGCCGAATGGTTGGACGTGCCGAATTGGAAAATCGACAAGCCAAATTCGATGCGAGTCCGTTGGTGGTGCCGCTACAATGCAACGATCGCCAGGTAATGCCGAATTTGGACCGACGATTGAAACATTGGCAAAAGTGGAAACAAACCGGCGATTGATTTGCAGAATGGCCAAATCGTGGTCTTCATCGGATGCGATCAATCCACGCACGTTGTCCGACAACTCGCCCAGTGCGTCGCCTGCGACCAGTGCTTTAGATGAAGGCCGGACTTCGATGGAAACCGCTTCGCGAATTGCGCGAAAGCTTGTTGCAACATAGCCGCGCGAATCGACGATCACGCCACCAACCGTCCGGGGGCCGCCTGTGGTTTGGACTTGTAAGCGAACCAGGTGAGGATGAATCTTAGTCCATAACGAATAGTATTCTTCGCGCTCAGCGGCTCGCAAAAACTCCCAGTCCTGTTCGGGATCATCTTGAACCGCCGATTCTGTCTTGGTGGTCGGCAAGATGGTGGGCTCTGCCATTGGAACGGCCTTCGTTGGCTCGACGATTAGTTGAGGCGTTGGCGCAACGGTGGGCGGCGACTGAGTGATGGTAGCGGCCTTCGGCTGATTCAAAAACGTGACGAGAAATACCAAACCTAAAATCGCCAATGCCGACAAGGAAATTCCGAAAAGCCAAATCTCCGCGCGATGTTTTTTGGGGCGAGCTGGCGATTTTTCGAGCGGCCAGGGAATGGAAGTCGTTTGGACTTGGCCGACAACCTCACCAACTGATTCTATAGCCAAAACATTTTCGTCGGGACTAGCAATTTCGGTTCGAACTCGCAGCGCGGCGACTTTGCGTGGAACCGGCAACGCGTCGGAATGAAGCAAGGGCGATGGTTCAACCAAATGCTCGCGGACCAAAGCTACAGTTGGGATAAAACGAAAGCGGCAAAACGGACAAATACATTCAGCGCTTGAAAGTTGCGCGATCGGAAATTCCACTTCGCAGGCGGGACATTCGACCAGTTGCGTCATCGGCAATTCCTCACCAGGATCTGTAACGGTTCACGAGTTGGGGAACTCGCAGCTTGTTCGGAGGGGGGCAGACCCATTTTTCGGATTCCAGTTGATTCCAAGTCAAGCAATGTTGGCCGAAAAATGCGTCAGACCCCGATCCGTGAACAGTTTGACGAAGCAGCACGTCGGTTGGACGAACAAGCGATTAAAACTGGACGAGGATTGGCAACTTCCATCGTATTTGTTTCGACGCGCTCAGACAATGATCTATTTTTCGATGATACGGTTTCGTGAATCGCGACCGTTATGCTTTTCGGGTAACAAGCGGTTTTCGCCGCCGGGGAAAGCAGCTTTTACAGATTGGGCAAGTCCGGCCGTCGCAACCACGTGCCGTACAGTATTCGCGCCCGTAGTAAATGATTTGCAAGTGAAGTTGAATCCAACGATCCATCGGAAATAGCTTCTTCAAGTCGCTTTCGGTCTGTCGTACGCTTTTCCCTGAAGTCAATTTCCAGCGCTGGGCCAGGCGATGGATGTGGGTATCGACCGGAAAGGCGGGAATATCAAACGCTTGAGCCATAACCACGCTGGCCGTTTTGTGCCCGACTCCCGGCAACCGCTCTAGCTCGGCAAAGTCCGCAGGAACGTGGCCGCCAAACCGGTCAACCAAGATTCGAGACAATTCAACGAGGGCGCGCGATTTCCCAGGAGCCAAGCCACAGGAGTGAATCACGGTCTCGATTCGCGCGGCCTTTAGCCGGGCCATCTGGTTCGCAGAATCAGCTAGTTGAAAAAGTTTCGGAGTGACTTGATTCACTCGCACATCGGTGCACTGGGCGCTCAGCACGACTGCGACGAGCAACGTAAACGGATCGCGATGCGCTAATGGAATCGTTGGCTGCGGATAAAGTTCATTCAGCCGACATGCGATAAAGTCGGCGCGTTCTTGGCGTTTCATGTCATCGCGCCAAC
>JANMEB010000055.1:0-6943 GCA_031376585.1 Planctomycetota bacterium
AAATCAGAAGGTCTTCTGTGGAGTCGACTGCGCGCCAAGCAGATTTGCGGCCTGAAGTTTCGTCGCCAGCATCCCATCGGGGCATACTTTGCGGATTTCGCATGCGTCAGCACAAAACTCGTCATTGAAATTGACGGCGGCGATCACGATCAAACAGCGGATTCCGATCTTGATCGGGAGTCGTTTTTCAGGAAATAGGGCTGGGAGATTCTTCGATTTGGCGACGTGGATGTTGAAGTCGATGACGAAATGGTCGTTCGCGGAATCGCCCAACATCTTGGATTGCGATACGAATTTGATAAGCGGCAGGGGACAGGTTCAGGTCGTCACGCCAACAAGAAGTAAAGCCCTCCCCGTAATCCCCCTTCGGCGGATTTCGACCCTCCCAAGGGGAGGGTAAGGTTGTGGGGTCCGACTTGTGTAGATACCAATGCCATAGAACCGAGAGTTCCAGACACCTTTTTCAAAGCAATTAGAGAGTTACGTCCGTGAGAATTGGTTCCAATCCTTTAAAGAAAAAGCCGCAGCTTGAGCCGTACAAACGGCATCGGATCATCATTCCGGTTTTTATCGGCGCCGATCACGAATACTTTGCACAGTCCACAGAGACACTGAAGTTATGCCTTCGGTCGTTGTACGCCACGATCGATTTGAATCACGTTTCGGTGACCGTCATTAACAACAACAGCATCTCGGCGGTGGACGAGATTTTGGCACCCTACGTGAAGTCCGGCCAAATTGACCGCTACATTCGAAATCAAACCAATCGCGGCAAGCCCGATGCGGTCGCTGGCGAAATTCTCGCCACCTACGAATCATTCGTCACACTTACCGATTGCGACGTACTTTTTTACCAAGGTTGGATGCGAACCCTTGAAGACGTCTTTTGTGCCCATCGGGGCGTCGGTGCAGTTTCACCTTTTCCCGCACCGAATCATCAGTTCTATCACACAGGAACGACGTGGCTTTCAGCGCTGGCGACCTTCCGTGCGCGAGTTGGAAACTATGTTGCCGAAAATGATTTGAACGAGTTTCTAGAATCGATTGCAAAACCTGTTGACTTCTTTCCAAAGTCAGTGCGGGCAAAGCAATTTGCCTACAAGTCCAAAACGGCGACATCGCTCATTGGCTGCGGACACTTCGTCGTCATGTTTCGGCGCTTTGTGTTCAACAAGATGGTATACACGCCAAAACTGGCGGGAGCATCTAATGGCGAGCAAGACATTGATGCGATGTCAGAAAAAGCTGGATTCTTGCGCTTGTCGACCCCGACGTACCATGTCTACCACCTTGGCAACGTAGTTGAAGATTGGATGGAAGGCGCGGTACGCGAGGTCGAGTCAAGTGAACAAGTTCCATTGGTCGATGAAACGAATTTCGCAAAGGCGGAGCGCAATTCACGGCCAATCGTTGGCTTCATTCCAAAGCTCGTTCGCAAAATTTGTCTGCGCGGCATCAAAATGGGATCAAAGTTAATCCGTCGGTAAAAAGTTCGAAACCCAACTCTTTGAATACGCGAAATCGTTGATTGCAAAAACTGAAACACTTTCGCGAGTGAAAGCGAAATGACGAAAACAATCCTGATTACTGGTGGTGCCGGAAATGTTGGTGGTAGTTTGGCCTGCCGCCTCGTCGAGGACGAATCCAACTTCGTTGTCATCGTCGATGATTTAAGCACGGGTGCCGTTTCCAAGCTACCGTGCCGTTCCAAAGCGAACTGGACTTTCATCAAAGCCGACACAAACAATAATGCGGATGTCACACAAATCATGACGTCCTATCGGTTTGATTTTGTTTTTCATTATGCAGCCATTGTCGGTGTGTTGCGAACACTCCAAAAACCAGTTGCGGTTCTCAACGACGTGGACGGAATTCGAAATGTGCTAATGGCCTCGAAAAACACTGGCGTGAAACGAGTTTTCTTTTCGTCGTCGTCGGAAGTTTACGGCGAACCGGTAGAATTGCCGCAAAACGAACAGACAACGCCGCTCAATTCAAAGCTGCCTTACGCCATCGTGAAGAATCTAGGCGAGTCCTATTGTCGATCGTTTCACCAGGAATACGGCCTGAACTACAACATCTTTCGCTTTTTCAATACCTACGGCCCCAAGCAGACAACGGACTTTGTTGTTTCAAAATTCATCGAAGCAGCACTACGCGGTGAGGATATCACCATTTACGGAGATGGTTCACAGACGCGAACGTTTTGTTATATCGACGATAATCTCGATACCGTCATCGGGATCATGGAAAATGAAAAATGGGCCAATCAAGTCATCAACATTGGGAACGACATTGAAACGACGGTTCTTGAATTGGCAAAATTAATCATCGAGACAACGAAATCATCGTCAAAGATTATCTATTTGCCCAAACTGCCCGAAGGTGATATGACGCGCCGGCTGCCTGATATTTCCCTAATGCGGAAAATCATCAACCGACCGCTGATGCCGCTTCGCGAAGGGCTTCGCAAAACGCTTGAAGCGCATCTTTTAAAAGAATAAACTTAGCGGAAACTGACAGCCTCAACGTGAAATTTCTATACAAGCGAATCAAATTTCTGCGGCGACGAGCAATACGCAGTATGCTCGACGACTTAGGTATTGATACTTCGTCGATTCAGTTTTCAAATCGATTTTGGATTACAGGTGACGGCGGGCAGGCAATCAAGCCAGGACAGTTTGCAGTCGGAGAATCCACTTTGTTAGATGGTCGGGTGGTTATTGGTCAGAGCGGATGTTTGTCCATTGGCAAGCATTGCAGCTTTCGTGACGGGACTCGAATTTCTGTAAAGCAACAGGTCACCATTGGGAGCCACGTTTTCGGCGCTGAAGATGTTTTTGTTACGGACAATAACAATCATCCCCTTTCGCCAAAGCTTCGGCGCGAAATGACGCTGAGCCCACCTGGCTCTGCATTCTGGAAGATGACGAACGATGTTAACTCCAAGCCGGTTTCGATAGAACATGGCGTTTGGCTTGGATTTCGAGCAACGATCCTCAAAGGAGTGACGATTGGACGTTGGTCGATCGTCGGTGCAATGGCGGTAGTCACAAAAAATGTACCGCCGTTTTCCGTCGTGGCAGGCAATCCTGCGAGGGTAGTCGCCACTTTGGAAGACGATCTTGAAGTCTCGACGACGTCGTAATCGCGGATTGGGCACCATCGTTTAATGACGGGTACGCAAGACAGGCCACGAGCAGGTTACTTTGTCGCTTTACAGCAATTGGTAACGCTGCTCGTCCACTTCGCGCAAGTCTTCATTTTGAGCCGAATTTTGGCGGCAACCGATTATGGTGTCGTCGCGATGGCCGGTTCCATTTTTGCGTTGGCCGCCGTTTTCAAGGACTTTGGGTTCTCGACTTCGACCATTCAGTCGGAGGAAATCGATCCACAGGATTCGACGAATTTATTCTGGGTGGGTTTATTCAGTTCATGCTTGATCGTCACCGTCATCTTGGTTTCGTCACGATTGTTTTCGGCGTGGTTTCGAGAACCGATCGTAGCGCCGCTCCTGTGCGTTTTCGCTGTGACCTTTTTGATCGATAGTGTGGGAAACCAGCCGACTGCATTGGCGCAGCGGGCGTTTTTGTTTCAGCGGTTGGCGATCTGGAAAATCAGCGGTCTGTTCGTTGGGCTAGCGACCGGAGTTGGTTTGGCCCTCAATGGCTGGGGGCCGTGGTCGATTGTCTCGATCAACTGCGTGGAAGCGGTCATCACCACGCTGGGTGCCTTCGCGATAACAAGGTTCAGGCCAGGCTGGATTGCGGATTTGAAACGAACCAAAGAGCACTTGAAATTCGGTGGAGCTCTGACTTTGGGGGGATTGCTTAGCTATGCCGGTAGCAATATTGACCGCCTTCTCATTGGCCGATTCCTGGGAGCCGAGTCGCTTGGCTATTACACCCGGGCGCATAGTTTATTGATCTTGCCGATGAGCAAAATGCTTTCGGGGTTCAAGCGATTCAACATTGCGTCGTTGTCGCGAGTCGCTTCTCAGCCGACCGAATTCCGAGCCAGCGTCTCGAAGATATTGATTTGGTACTTGATGGTCTGTTCGATCATTGTCGTGCCATTGTCCGCTTGTTCTGAAGACCTCATACGCTTTGCCATGGGAGATAAATGGTTGCCGGTCGCGCCGCTTTTCGCAATCTTGGCACCCTACATTTGGGTCCATGTAACGTCGATGATTTGCTATTTGGCACATATTTCTAAAGGCGATATTAAAGGACTTACGAGTTACTATGCAATTAACTTTGTTCTGTTGACTGGGTGTTTGGCTGCCAGCGTTAGTTTTGGCTTGAAATGGGTTGTGATCGTGTACTGCTTGGTGGGACTCATCGGAGTCCAATCGACGCTCGTTTACTTTGCCTGGCGACGACAGTTTATCGATCTCAAGAGTTTTTGCCGACTTTACTTGGTCAATGCTGCGATTTCATGCGCGACGTTTGCAGTGTTAAAGGGATTGCAAGTTTGGATATTTCATTCGCCAGCGCCGTGGATCAATCTATTGCTGGGTGTTGCAGTATCGATTCCGATGATGATCGTACTTTATTCCCTAATTCCAGAATGCCGGTCAGTTCTAGCAACATTTCGCAATGCGTTGTTCAGCACCGCAACGGGAATTTTGCGTCGCATTCCGGTTTCGCCACGAAAGGTAAACCACACCAGATGAACTTAGCCGGATTCGCCAAATTCTATCTATCGCCTCGAGTCGTTTATCGCTTCTATCAGATGACCGTTGACGGATACTTAGTTGAGTCCGGTTGGATGGCTTCCGCGAGATTGCGGCGTCCGGTCGACAAAGATGGAAACCCGACACCTTGGTTTACGACGAATTTCGTCGGTTTTCTTGGGCCACGTCTGCGAAGCGACTTCAGCGTGCTTGAGTTTGGTGCTGGGAATTCGACGATGTTTTTTGCAAAAGTCGTCCAATCGGTAACGTCCATCGAAGACAACCAGGAATGGTACACGCGATTGAAGTCGATGATCAATAACGACGGCGTCAAGTTGCATTTTTTGACCGGCGAGCCCTACTATATCGCCGCGAGAACCCTTCAGCAAAAGTACCACATCATCGTCGTTGATGGCTCGCATCGACTTGAATGTACGGCCAACTCAATTGACTCACTCGAACCCAGTGGAGTGATCATTCTCGATAATTCTCTACGACCAGAATACGTCCCGATTTATGAACTGCTTGATGCGAAAGGCTTTCGGCACATCGATTTTTGGGGCATGGCAGGTGGTTCGCGAAAGCACAATTGCACCACGGTGTTTTATCGCGACGCTAACTGTTTAGGGATTTGACGGAGTTTGAAACTAGTGCGTCATTAAGCCTAAGAATTGGATTTGTGTGCCACTGGCTTTGCGAGTGTCTTTCGAGAGCGCAAGTCACGACCGCGCACTGGCAGAGCCAGTGGCACCCCAAGCCAGTAGCACCCCAAGTTTTACGTTTGACAAAGCACAAGAACGCTTCCCGAATTGAAAACGACTTGCTCAATGCCGCTCAAGGTTTGCTATTTGTTGTCACACGGATTTGCCGCACGCATGGTGCTGCATTCCGACCTTGTGCCACAACTTGTCGATGCGGGCATCGACACGATGGTACTCGCCCCGCAGTCTGCCAAGGGATCGCTGGGAAAATTTGCCCGTGAGCATTTGTCGATAACGACGGTGCCGTTGGAAAAAAGTCGTATAAGAATGTCGCTGGGAGACGCAAGGCGTTATTTGCGCGAGCCGATTCGAGAAAACGCCGCACTTTGGTCGCGACATTTGTACTTTGCAAATGGAATGGCTGGGACGTATGCAAAATATCGAGCGAGACTAAATTATTTGGCGCATCGCGTTTTGTTTCGTAGTCGCTGGGCTCATCGAATTTTCGATTCGTTTGACCGTTCGCGACATCGCTCGAAATTGATCCGCGCGAAACTTGCCGAACTCAAGCCAGATTTGGTGGTCGCCACGTATCCAGTTACATCGTTCGAAGTGGCCGCGTTACTGGAAGCACAGAAAATTGGAATTTCGACCGTGGGGCACTTGCTCAGTTGGGACAATATTACTTGCAAAGGCCGTTTCCCGGCGGTTCCTCAACATTTCATTAGTTGGGGGCCGATCATGACAGCCGAGTTGAAAGAACACTACGGAATTGAGGACGATCACATTTACGAATGCGGCGTGCCCCATTTTGATGCGCATCAGCAACTGGTCGACCGAGCCCAACAACAGAATACTTTGCTCGAATTGGGTTTGGATCCGGCGAAGCCATTTTTGTTTTTCGGGATGAGTGCGCCTATCTTCGCGCCTCATGAAATCGACGTCGTCGAATGGCTTGCGAAGCGAATTGTCGAAAATCGATTTGGATTCGAAATGCAGTTGGTCATTCGACCTCATCCGCAAAACGTGTCGGGCAACATGGCCGATACAACCTGGCTCCCACGATTGCAAGCTGTCGTTGGTCCGCGAATCGGTTTGAACTTGCCGTTGTTATCCGAGGGTGGGCTGGATTGGGACATGCAGCAGGACGACTTGAAAATTCTGGTCAATCTCCTGGCCGGCTGTTCCGTGAGTCTTAACTCGGGTTCGACGCTTTCCATCGATGCACTGGCGCATGACAAACCCGTTATCGTGACGTTGTTCGATGCGGATCAAAAACTGCCCTGGTGGAAATCGGCGCGGCGAATCCGTGAGTATCCGCATTACAAAAAACTCCTAGCCTTGGGCGGCGTCTCGGCCGTAAGTTCGTTCGCGGAACTTGAAACAGAAATCTTGGCCTACATCGCCGACCCGGCGAAACGATCCTCGCGCCGTCTCGAGACGATCGCAGCGGAGTGTCACGCGATCGACGGCAGATCATCAAAACGAGTTGCCGAAGCGCTCCGAGACATCGCCGCCAGAAAGAAATGACACAAGCCCGAATTTCTGAAACGCAAAGCGTAATCGG
>JANMEB010000118.1:0-3178 GCA_031376585.1 Planctomycetota bacterium
GAATGGCGTCGACAATACTGGTGATTCGGTCGCCGACGTAACCTACGAATTCGATGCCCTCGGACGCCGAGTCGCGCGAACCGAAGGTTCCACCGCCGCCGTCCACATTCCTGCCGGCCACCAAACAATCGCGGACTACACGCGAGGCACCGCAGCGTCCACGACGCCCCACTATCGCTACGTCTACGGCTCCTACATCGACGAGCCGATCCTCCGCCAAACCGGGTCGACAACACTTCTCTATTACCACCACAACCAGCAATACTCGACAGTTGCCCTAACCACTTCCACCGGTTTCGTAACCGAGCGTTACGCCTACTCCGCCTACGGCGTCCTCTCCATCCTTACGAACACCGGCACCGTTCGCCCTTGGACCGACACCTCCAACCGCTACACCTACACCGGCCGCGAATGGGACGACACCGTAAAAATGTTTAACTTCAGGGCAAGGTGGTATGAGCCACTAATAGGGAGATTTACAGGAAGAGATTTGCTGGAATACGAAGACGGTATGAGCTTGTATTGCGGCTACTTCGCTCCAAGTCGAATCGATCCATTTGGTTTCGACGATCTAGATGATTGTAAGAAGGTTTGCTTTCAAAAGTATTACTTCGGTGGCGTCGGAATATATCCAGAAGGTTCAATTTCAGACGAGCTACGGAAGGAATGGTATGAAAACTGCAAAGTTAGATGCGATGAGATATACGGAGGTCCGCCGGAAATCGTAGAACCGCCGAGCGTGATTGATGTCATTTGTGGTATGATTTTCGTTTACGATTGCGCGACCGCTGGTCCAAACGAAGGCGTTGTCCTTATCATCATCATAAGGAATTGTGTCAGGCAAAAACTAAAACCAGACAAATGCGATTTCTTCCTTGCTTGGTGTGTATGGGGAAATAAGCGTCCGGCTGGCGATAAGGGAATCGGGTGGAAACGAGATGCACCATGTGGCGTCTGTTATGCGCAGTGCAAAGCAACTGAAAAATGGCCTTTCGGCAAATGTCCGATACCTAATCGCGGTTGGCCAGGTCCAAAGGATAACTGGAAGCCGTCGTGGCCTAAGCCAGGAGAGTACTAGGACTATGGATGCACAGCAGCTTTCCGCAACGCTTAAACCCTTTGGTTTTATAGTGCACGCAGATCCTAATTATTGGGCCCTTCAAGGTCTAACAAATTGCCGCGGACGATGGATTATTTCAGTTCCGGAATTGTACCACGACGGCGCTTTAATGCCGGGAGGGCCAAGTTTTTGGGTATCAGAAGGCGATGTACTAGCGTACTTTGGGACGTTCAATGGTGAGCTATTTCAACTTGGACAATCTGAGTCGATCGCGGACATTTGTCGGCACATTTGTCAACAATGCGCAATTAACAAAAGGCCCGATTTTGACACGCATTTTGCATTAATGGGCGATTACGAATACGTCATTGAGAGATTTCAATTAAAGCGAACGCAACTGGTCTATTTTGCGCAAAGCACGGCCGATTTTTGGGACGAAGCTGTAGAGGAAGGGTTGGGTCTCATAGGAATAACTACACACGAACTTGACAACATGCTTGCATCGCTTTCTGGTGTGAGATATGTAAGAGAGGAATCGACGTCGATTTTTAGAATATCCTTTGGCACATCATTAGCATTTACAAGAGTCGTTAATGCTTCAGCATGCGATCTTGTTTTAACATTCGCGTTTCAGCCTTCGTTACGTGACAACGAGGATGACGTCGGCTTGTTGCATAAATTGTTGAAATTGTTCCGTCTTGCGGCATTTGATGGTTGTTGGGCAAACAGGATTGAGCAAAGTGATCCTTATTACCAGTGGGACGTTTCTTCGTTGCGACCGCAAACTCCGCGTTTGTTCGCCGACACTTAAATGTACTAACGAAAGGGCCGGTGTCCAACTTGAGCTTCCCGTGCAAAAGGTGCCACCCACGAATGGCACTGTCGGAGGGAGGTCGGCGAGCAAATGGACTAGCGGCAGAGAGGCAATTTTTATAAGAATCGCAACTGCATTGGCGTTTGATCTAGTATTGATCCCTGGCCTTGGCTATTGATGAATAATCCAAAAGGTGCCACCCACGAATGGCACCTTCGGAGGGAGGTCGGTTACGCGCTGCGGCGATGATAAAAGTTCAACATACCGCCGAGGCGCTGACGGCGGACGACCGGGCCAGACGCAACTCCGAGCTCGTCGGTGGGATCAATGATTTGGTTTTCGAGCCCCTGATGATTTCGTTCGCCGTGATAATGCACGACATACGCGCGGATCGCGTTTCGCAATTGCTGCTCGCCGAAAAAGATCATTCGGTCCAAGCACTCGGATTTAATACTTCCCATGAATCGTTCGATGTACGCGTTAAGGTTTGGCGATCGAGGGGGCAGGAGCAAGGGTTCGGCTCCCGAATTTTTGAGCGTGGCCCGAAACGATTCGGTGAATTTCGTGTCGCGGTCCATCAAGACCTATTTGCTATCCTTCCGTTCACCGAGAGGGGGACAGGCACATTTTGCTCGATGACTCCGCAAAATCAGCCAGTCCCCACCAGTTCCCCGGCATCCGTCAAGTTCCGTGCGATCTGTTGCATCCAAGCTCCGTCGGGCGAAACGGTGCAACCGGCGAATTCCATGCGGCAAGTTTTAAGATGGATCGCGAACAGAAAGTAATACGTGATCAGCCCATGTCGCATACAAACCTCGATGGTTGTAACGTCGATGGCGGCAATGATGACAAACACCCGATTGCTTGAGCCGAGACTTTGGCGACGCCGTACGAAAAAATTCGAGCGATCTGGATTCGTTCAACATTCAACATTCTTTCTCCTGAGTTGTTTGTCCGCAAAATGAGTACTTTGCTGCACCGAATTCTCGCGAGGTGCCTGCCTTCGCGTCGACGGGGGCGGAATCCAGAATATAACTCAACCGCAAGCCCCAGCGTGAGATTGCGCATTTGCGAAGCTAATCTTCGCAGTCCTGCGTAACATATTTGCCGGACGATACCTGAAAGGAGCCGAAACGTGCCAGCGTCTCCTGATTGCAAGTGGACCGATATGACCTATTTAGGTCAACAAAAATTCTTCACGATTGGCACGGGAATTATTTTCAAAATATTTCTGAAAAGGGTTGCAAAGCGATTGGGGATTGGTATTCATTAGATGGCCTCCTCGTTGTAGTGATTTTTGTGGC
>JANMEB010000133.1:0-1924 GCA_031376585.1 Planctomycetota bacterium
GGTGTAAGTCAAATACCCGCCATAAGCCAAACCGGACATCACCACGAGGAGCATTCCAGTGCGCAAAACGCTGTTCGCGGTTTTTACGTTTTCCATTAACTTTGCCATAGCGTCACTTGAGCCAAAAAACCGCCGCTAGAAATAACGGCACTAAGATTAAACTGGTGCCGCTCATGCCTAAGTCTATCCGAGTATCGGCAAATCGTTGAGCCCAAACCTCATTCGAACAGACTAGAATTCGAGCGAAATTCTGAACGACAGCATCCATCGCACAAAACCGCTTGGGTCTCGCGTTAGGGCGAGCCGCCAGCCCGCAATTTTAGCTGCGATAGTTTGTACGCAAGAATCCCGGATAAAAGGGTTGCAGCCGTACCCAGCAATTTTCGAGGATCGTCAAGCGCCATGAGTACGGCAATGAAAATGGTGCATGCCACAAAAAGCCCGGCTGGAACCAACACTAACCGACCTGACGAACTTAATTCCCTTCGCCGAACGAACAAGCAGGCAACGGTCGCCGCCGCCGACAACGCCAGTGTCACGCTCAAGTAGTTGATCAGCTCTTGAAGGGTTGATATCAAGACAATCGCAATGGCCAACACGACTTGTGCAATGATTGCTTTTCGTGGAGCCTCGGATTCAAAACGAAGCCAATGCGGCAGCAGCCCTTCGTCGGCCATTTTTGCGTAGACGCGAGGTGCAGCCATGATCATGCTGGTGATCGAAGTTAGCTGTGCAAGCACGATAACGCCGCGCACCAAGCCCTCCAAAAAATTTCCGCCAACTGCTTGGGCAGCAATCGCGGCGACTTCGCGCTCACCGGCAATTTGCTCGCGAGCAGGGGCATAGACAAAAATAAAATTGAGGACCAAGTAGATTGCGAATACCACGATGGTGCCAACCAACAATGCGCGAGGAACGATTCGGGCCGCCGATTTCGACTCTTCGGCCACGTAGATCGCCGCATTGAAGCCGGAGTAACTTAGTGAAATCCACATAATTGCGCTCGCCATGCTCAGCCAAAAATCGTGGGCGCCCGTTAAGTCCACGCCGGTAGCTGCGCCATGCCAAACATCTTGATTCCATTGTGTTGCTGCAACTCCAACGAAAACAGCGATCAACGTAAGCTTCAACACAACGATTAGATTCTGCAGCGAGGCCCCGATTCGGACGCGCAGACCATGGGCCAATCCTGCCATCACGATAGCACCACACGCCAAGACATCCGGTGGAAGCCATGCCGGCCGAATGTTCTCGGGCAAGGCGTAACTTTCAAACGTCGTCGCGGCGAAAGCGATTGCTCCCGTAAATCCAGCGATCAGCGACACCCACCCCGCTAAAAATCCCCACAACGGTCCAAGAGTTCGTGAAAGAAACAGATACTCCCCACCAGCTTCGGGAATCATGCGGATCAGCCGCCCGTAACTCAATGCGCCGCAAACGGCGATCAGTCCAGCGATCACCCAAGCGACCATAACCCATTGCGGCGAACCAACGCTGCCGATCGTGAACCCTGACGTAATAAACACGCCAGCCCCGATCATGTTGGCAACGACCATACCCACGAGCGTCCAAAACCCGAATGTGGCTCGCGACGACTTTTTCGTTTCGCTTGGTTTCATGCTTGCGTCGAGGGGGTCAGACCCTTTTTTCGGATTCAAGTTTTTTCCACGCCAATCAAATTAGACCGAAAAATGCGTCAGACCCCGACCGTTGTACTTAAGCTACCGAATTCCGTGTGCCGTTCAATTTTTGCTACGCAAATCTCGTAACCTTCATACCAGCCACTTCGACCGAGGCGTTGTGCTTCGCGATGTTCGAGCTGATTGCGCCACTTATGTATCGCTTCCAAACTCGTCCAATAGGCGACCGTGATTCCTTTACCATCGGCACCGCGCACCGAATGCAGGCCGATGAAACCTTCTTG
>JANMEB010000160.1:0-6067 GCA_031376585.1 Planctomycetota bacterium
TCCTATTCCCTAAAAGCTACCGCTTCGCGACAGCACTTTTCGTGTTAGTTGTTACTGCCAAAACGATTTCCAAACGGAAATGCCCTGACGGCCCTTAAGTCCATGATAAACAAGTCGGCCACGTAATGTCCATAGTTTTGCAACTTTGACTGAAAACCCCAGATTTCGGCTAAGTCCACAAAAGTTGTCCCTGAACTCTCATTGGCCTAACACCCAAGCTTTCTAGATCGCCTAATCTTTTGGACTCGTGCCGTTAAAGTCAAATCAATTTGACGGTCGATTGGAGACTAGGGGTCGTATCGTTTACACCGTTTCTAACACCTGCTGCCCGGTACACCTTGGAATTGTGAATCAAATGACTGTTCAAAAAACCGGATTTTCGAGACGAGCGCGCATTTGGGTGCTTGGAACCAACGAACCAAATCCAGTCGCGTGGGCGATGACCCTTGGCCTGGCCATCGGACTCGTTCCCAAGGACTCTTTGTTTGTCTACCTAGCCGGCTTGGCGATGCTGGCCTTGGCGGCGAATGTCGCATTCGGCTTGTTGTCAGCTATTTGTTTCACCTTCGTTGGTTGGCTCGCGGAACCGCTGTTGCACAAACTGGGAGCCATCGTTTTGACCAACGAAGCCTTTCTGCGGGTTTGGGCAGCTCTTTATCAATTGCCGTTGGCTCCATGGACCCGCTTTAATAACACAATTGTCATGGGCGCCTTGGTTGCATTCATTGTCCTCGCTTTTCCAACATTTCGGATAAGCCGTTCCTTGACACCCCGCATTTTTCCTCGGGCCAATAATTTTTTTGGCCGAATTTCGCCATCGGGTTGGCCGGCCGTTCCCCAGACAACAACCCCTGCAGGCATTTGATGATTCGTTGGAAAAATACTACTGGCCGTTGGATCCTCGTTGCCATTGCGACGCTTGGAATTTGGGGCCTCGCAAACCCTTTCCGAGAAGGCAACTTCTTACGTCGCTGCGAATCGATAACCGGGTCCGATGTCGTAGTAGGTTCGGTTCATTCTAGCATTCGTTCTCAAACGATTCAGATCACGGATTTACAAATTGGCGATCCACACGAGCCCTCGAGAAACTTGCTCCAAGCCGATGCGGCGCTATTGAGTTTTGATCGATCGCGCCTGTGGCATCGCGAGTTGGTGATCGATCGTGGAACGTTACGAAATCTTCAATTGGGGGTACTTCGCAAAGCGAACCAATCTGTCTCGACAACGTCGAAAAGTGACATTCAATGGCGAGCGGCGGATTGGAGTGCCGAACTCGCCGATCTTGGTACCCAATTTATCTGCGAATTGAAGTTGCCTGAATTTGATCCCAATCGGCATGCAGTCGAAATTACACGCGTGGCACAAGCCACTCGCATGAACTTGACCTCATTATTCGAGCTGAACAAGTCCAAAGCGCATAATCTCCTGACGCGATTGGCGGAAATGCAGACAACGTTGCAGGATCCCGGCCCAAATCCACTTCGCAATGCAGAACGCTCGTCCTCTTTGAATTCTAGCGTTCAAGCGCTGCGTGATGATTGGACCAAAGCTAACGAAAATCTCGACTCTCTGCGAACTTCGATCGAAGAATCGCGGCTTGCATTGCGCGAAGCAAGGGACGCCGACTCACAAGCCATTCGGCAAAAAGAATACAAAGTGAATATTGATAGCCAATTGCTTTCCAAGATCTTGGTGGGACCTTCACAAACCGATCGCATCGATGAAATCATGCACTGGATTCGCTGGCTGCGTGTCGCTGCGCCGAACTACGACAAGGACCTGATGCCAACCCGATGCCGCGGAGTCGATGTCCGCTTTCTAACGGCCCTTCAACCAGATTTCTTGATCCGTTCGTTGGACTTTGACGGAACTGGGCCTTTTGGCGGTCAATCGCTGGCGTTCGCTGGCCACGCAAGCAATGTTACTTTGCAGCCGTCGTTGCTGAGCCAACCTTGTGTGATTGAAGTGCAATCGCAAGGCTCAAATCCGACACGAATTACCGCTGAGCTTGATCGCCGTACCAAAGAAAACATCGACCGAATCAAGATCGAGTGCGCTGGTGTTCAGCAATCCGGACAAACGCTCGGCGATCGGAATTGTCTGTTGGTGGACGTCAGCCCGACACGAATGTCTCTCATCGCCGATTTACGCTTGTACGGCGACACGATTGAGGGAACGGTGAAGGTAACCCATGCCGACGCAGCGATGCGGATGGGATTCGTTTCGCCAGCCATTGGCAGCGCAGAATTTAGGGATTCCATGAATCGCGAATTAGCCTCATTAAATAAGTTTTCCAGCGAAATTCGGCTAAGCGGAAAGTTAAACGATGTGCGGCTCGACGTTACGTCGGACCTGGGGCCTAATCTTAGCGGCCCTGCAATGCAGAATGCCGAGTCCCGCGCGAAATCTGCAATCCAAGGCAATCTTGCACAACTCCAGCAGCGTTATCAGTCGGAACTCGCATCGCTCAACGGCGCTTTTCAAAACAGCTTGGAAGAAATTGCCGAATTGCTTCAGTCGAATGAAACTCGTATCGCCGAACTCGACCAGCTTGTTCCTACGCCAGACGGTTTGAATCGCATTCGCTAACGCTGAATCGCCATTGTATTTCCCGTTAGTTTTCCATTCGCTCGAGCATTGGGCTCGTGTCGTCCTTTCTCAAAATCGGCTGCGACACTTCTGCAATCTTGCGCAGGAGTTGATTCATATGGCGGCACAACCGCGCGAGCCTGTTTCTTGGATAGCATTGGACTAATCCCAACATCCGGCTCCTTCCACTACGGCAAAGTTGCAGTTAGTCCAAAGATAAAGGTGCCTGCCCGCCGACGGCAGAATCGGTACTGCAAACGTCGATCAAGATGAAGCGGGCTTGGATTGGCACGAGACGAATTCGTCAGCCCGCAAATTTCAGCGAATTCGACGTCTTCAACGAATCAAAAATTATGGCCTCTGCACGTTTAATTTGGATTTGCGTACTTGCGTTAGCGTCGCTTACGTCGGGCGTGTTTGCAAAACAACACGACGGGCTTATTCCGATTTCACCGCACGAAGAGCAGGGTAGACGCGCGGTCTTGATTCACTTTGGCGGTGCAAACCAAGAAGAGTCCTTACAACAAGATGAAATACTTCCTTCGCCGAAATTCTCCGAAGAATCGGCGAATCGGCAACAATCCGAGGGAGCGCTAGACCCGACGCTCGATCCGGCAGTGGACTCTGGACCCAATTCGCTGGTTGGCGAACCAATTCGGCAACGGTACCCCGACGGCAAGGTTCAAGTTCTCCGATACGTTCGCCAAGACGAGTACGGCAACTACTTCAACGACGGACCTTGGAAACTTTTCAATCGAACCGGCCAAATCATGGCTGAAGGCCAATTTCAAAATGGCGACATGCATGGGACGTGGAGCCGATGGCATCCAATCAACTCGGAAGGCATTTTTCGTACGAAGCCGTTTGCCAGCCAGCAAGGTCCGTTTCTTTCAATCGCGTCCTTTAGTCGCGGCAAGCTCGATGGCGTGTGGACTATTTACGATCGATCGCGTCGCAAGATTTTTGAAATGCAGTATGTCGACGGCTTGCGACACGGTACCGCAACGTGGTGGAGCAACACAGGATACCTCGCGCGAGAAATGCACTTTGATCAAGGCCTACCAGACGGCTTAGCAGTCGATTACGACAATGGACAGAAACCGATCACACAAACTAATTTTATCCAAGGCCGCCGCGTCTTTTCCCAAATCGCTTATCACGAGCAAAAGCAGAAAAAATCCGAAGATTTTTACCTCGACGCCAAATTGGCGTTGAACGGTGAAGACAATTGGTGGGATGCCACACCGGCCGAGTATGCCCGCGCTGGCCATCCCGTTCGGCATGGTCCGGCAAATTCTTGGTACGAAAATGGACAGCCACGTCTAGAAGGAAATTTCAATGAAGGGACTCGACACGGTCCGTTTACTGGATGGCACGCGAACGGCCAGAAACAACTCGGCGGCGAATTTGACCACGATCAAAAGACCGGTTCCTGGATCTGGTGGCATGAGTCCGGCATGAAGGCAGTACAAGGACAATACGCCGAAGACAAACCCACCGGTACGTGGAGCTGGTGGGACGAAAGTGGCAAGGTCATACGCTCGGGAGATGTTGCCAGCGGCGACATCAACTTGCAACAACCGATTGAAGGCGACACACCAAACCTCGAACCGCCGACCGCCGAAGCCCTTGAGGAAATCACGCCAAAAGTGCCCGCGCCATTGGGCGGTTCCTAAGCGTTTCCGTCGGGAGTCCGACCGAAATAATTCAGGTTTAACTCGGGCGTACTATCCCGATCCACTGAGAATTCCTAACCCAGTATCGCGAATTTCGTCAAGCTGGATCGCATCGGGAATAATTCGCCGAGGTTGTTCGAGCGGAACGCGGAAGTTCACAATGTCTCGTCTGTACGTAAACGAACGCACACAGGCTGCTGATTAACCCAATCCTTTCGATCCTGCAACGCCCTTAGGTCATTTGGTCCGTTGCCGATTTGCAGAGAAGCAGTCAAAGCATATTCTCGTTTTTGCAGCGGTTTCGCTCAAAAAAACACATCCTAAAAATCTCAACATCCTCGCGATTGAAAACCGACCGCCAAGCCAGTTTCGAATATCCAACGAATCACCTATTGCGTCTTAAGCAATTCGGCGGGGGTGCCTTCAAATGCTTGAACGAATGCACGTTCGAAATTCGAGCCGTCGCGTAACTCGTTGATCATCTTGTTCAATCGCTTGTCGCCACCGACTTGTCGCAAGTACTCGACAAATTGGAACCCAACCAAGCCGGCGTCATCGTCACTCAATCGGCCGGTGATGAAATCGTCACGGTTTACCAAATTCTTGGTTAACTCCGCTGACTTTTGCGTCCAAAGTTTTATTGCGTCGTCGCCCGATGAAAGTTTGGCTGCGATCGAATAACCCAACCCATTCGCAAACCAATCCGGCACGTCTGACGCCAAGCCCTTCACATACGCGGCAGTTATATTTCGCGCTATCCAGGGTTTGAGTTGGTTGTAGTCCGCTGGCTGGGCCTGGAACACGACGTACGCGTCGACTTGATTGTTGCCCCAATGGTTTGACCACTGTCGCGGCAAGTCTCGTTGTTCGATCATTTTGCCGAACTCGCCGTAATCGTACCGAACCAAAAATAAATATGCCGCGATCTTGCCTTTCACTAGCGGCTCCTTGGAAGGAACTCGCAATTGGCTTGCGACGCGATTGGCGACTGATTCGGCGATATCGGCGAACTCACTCGGTTTGCTGCCGTCGTTTGGCGATAATACGACAAAATTTTCAGATTCATGGACGACGGGAGCCTTGCCGCCCATCACCAACGCCCAATTCGCCGACGAACGCTCTGCTCGTTGCTTCGACAATTCTTCATGCGTGGCATTGGCCGTTGCCATCCGCGCGACGATGTCTCTCAAGTTCGATTTGGGATTGCCACCATCAAATTTTGCACCCTGATCGATCCAGCGAACAAAAGTTTTAATTGTTTGCTCATCGAGCGGCGCACCACCGGCGGGCATTTGCTGTCCGCCGCCCGTCCCGCGAAGTTTCTTAACTAACAAGCTTTCCTCGCCTTGGTTCGAGCGAATCGCTGCGCCACTGTCGCCGCCGCGCATGATTAATTCGAACGTAGCCAAGTTCAATCCGGCACGCACGTTTTGAGCATCGATATGACACGCAGCGCACGCATCAAGCAAAATCGGAGCGACGTGATTGGAAAAACTAACCACTTCATTTTCGCCCGGCGACCCGATTGTTGCTTCAGCCATCGACGGGGATTGGGCTATCATATTTCTCGCGGCCACTTGTTTCAGGTTCTTGACAGGATCCGTGTCGCCGAAATCTGCTCCCGACAAAATCCACTGTCGAAGCAGCAATAATTCGTCCGCAGTGACTTTGTTTCGGCCTTTCGGCATAGCGCCCGATTCGATGATCTTAAATAGTTCGCTTTCGTCCGGTTTGCCCGCGACGATCATCTCAGGTTTTCGCGAAAGGGCCTCGATCGTCTCCATACTAAATCGCCCACGCCG
>JANMEB010000274.1:0-1012 GCA_031376585.1 Planctomycetota bacterium
GGTCAAGAGCACTTCCGCACCCCCCTGGATGAGATCGTTGGCCAGGCCGGTTTTTTCCTCGATGAGCGAATCAATGCGTTCTTCCATCGTGCCACGACAAACAAATTTCTGCACCAGCACATTTTTTCGTTGGCCAATTCGAAAAGCTCGATCCGTCGCTTGGTTCTCCACCGCCGGATTCCACCAGCGATCGAAGTGTATGACGTGTGAAGCGGCGGTCAGGTTGAGCCCGGTTCCGCCGGCTTTGAGCGACAGGATGAAGAACGGTGGTCCATTTTCGGCTTGGAATTGATCGACCAACTTTTTGCGCTTCCCGACAGCAGTGCCGCCGTGCAAGATTAGTCCGTTACGGCCAAAGATGGTTTGTAGAAGCGCTGCAAGCGGTTCGGTCATTTCGCGAAATTGGGTGAAGACGAGCATCCGTTCCTGGCGTGCTGAGATTTCGTCGCAGAGGACTTGGAGCCGTTCGAACTTACCGCTTTCTGCTGGATCGAACTGGTCGCGACCGAGTAAATGGCTAGGGTGATTACAGACTTGTTTGAACTTCATCAAGTAAGACAACACGAGGCCACGTCGCTGGATTCCTTTCGCCTGCTTGAGGGCCTCGCCCAACTCGTCGACCAATTTTGCATAAAGCACGGCTTGTTTCTTGCTCAAGTTACAAAATGCCTTGACCTCCGTTTTGTCCGGCAAGTCGTCGATCACCCGTCGGTCGGTCTTCATTCGCCGCAAGATGTACGGTTGCACGAGCGAGCGGAGCGGCGCGAAACGTCCCACGCCTTCATTCCCTAATCGCTTGGCAAAGTTATTGAACTGTTTGGTGTTTCCCAACAATCCGGGGCAGAGAAAATCGAACAGGGACCATAAATCCCCTAAGCGATTTTCGACGGGCGTTCCCGTCATGGCGATGCGGGCGCGCGAGGAGAGTTGTTTGACGGACGAAGTTTGTTTGGCTGCCGGGTTCTTGATCGCTTGGGCTTCGTCGAGGATCGCCAAATGCCACGGAAGTCGC
>JANMEB010000278.1:0-1862 GCA_031376585.1 Planctomycetota bacterium
CATCCGATCTATCAGCAGCTTTATCGATCGCTCAAGAAGGATTTCAAGAGCATCACGGCGTTGGGTTGACGCCGACCAAAGTAGCAGGCACACTCCGTTCAAAGTAGCAGGCACACTCCGTGTGCCGTCCGCGTCAGGCCACGGCACACGGAGTGTGCCTGCTACTTTGTTGCAAATACGCTCTTCGTTACGCTGCTTCGATGACCATCGCCACGGCGTTGCCTCCGCCGAGGCAGAGGCTGGCGACGCCGCGTTTTAGATTTTGGCGACGAAGTGCGTACATCAGCGTAACCAAAACGCGAGCACCGCTGGCACCGATGGGGTGACCGAGCGAAACTCCTCCGCCGTAAATATTCACGCGGTTGTCGTCAAGCTTGAGTTCGCGGACACACGCGACCATCTGGCTGGCGAAGGCTTCGTTGATCTCGAACAAATCAATTTGCGCTGAGGTCAAGCCAGCTTTTTTCAGTGCGCCTTCGATTGCGGCGACCGGCGCGATGAACAAGTCCTTGGGCTCGGTTCCGGAAGTGTAACTGGAAAGAATTTTGAAACGCCAGGGGGCGATGGTGGCGACCGCTTCGTTGGCGACGACGACTGCGGCGGCTCCATCGCTGATGATGGATGCATTTCCTGCGGTTACGGTACCGTCTTTTTCAAAAACCGGTCGCAAGCCCGCAAGTGCTTCGAGGGTTGTTTGCGGACGCGGGCCTTCATCTTGATCGACGATCCGTTCGGATTTTTTTTCCTTGACGGTGACTGGGACGATTTCGTCTTTGAAGATGCCCGAAGCAATCGCTGCGGCAGCGCGCTGTTGGCTGCGAAGCGCGAACTGATCTTGGTCGGCGCGAGTCACGTTATACTTTCGCGCAATGTGTTCGGCGTGGTTACCCATCGGGCACGACTCAAAAGCACAAGTCAATCCATCGAGCATCATGGCGTCCTGCATTTTGAAGTCACCGAGTTTGATGCCGGCCCGAACGCCGTGTGCGATATGCGGAGCCATCGTCATGTTTTCCATGCCGCCAGCGACGATGGCGCGCGCGTCGCCGCAGCGAATGGCTTGGCTGGCGATCATCGCGGCTTTTAATCCCGAACCGCAGACTTTGTTGACGGTGACGGCAGCGATGGTCGGTGGAAGACCTGCTTTGAGCGCGGCTTGGCGTGCGGGTGCTTGGCCCAAACCGGCCGAGACAACGTTTCCCATGATGACTTCATCGATATCTGTCAGTTTCAAGCCGCTGCGCTCGATGGCCTTGGCAACGGCAATCCCGCCCAAATCGGTCGCGGACAACGATTGAAATGCGCCCATGAACGCACCGATTGGCGTGCGGGCTCCGGAGATTAGGTACGCGGCAGACATTAGGCATATTCCTCAAACTAGACGTGTTGCGAAAGGTCCGTGGCGACGTGTTAAGTAGTTGCGTTCGTCCACTGTTTAGAGATAATCATGGTTGCCCGTCGGAACCATTGGAGCCGGTGTAAGGCTAGGTTTGCGTACTTGAGCCGGCGGTCGGATTCGATGCGACGACCTGAAATTGCTTGAGCTTTCTCAATGTGCTGCCGCCCAACGAGTCCGCATTGGTTGGCCATGAAGTGCCTCATCCGGTCAAATCACAGCGATTCGATTCAGCTTCAAGTCACTCTTATAGCTACTTTTTCGATCATCGCCAACAAGGGTTAACGAAACATGTCAGCCACATTGACCGATCTCCAGAAAAAACAAATCGCGCAAGCCGAGGAGGTCCTGTTTTCCGGACCCGATAAAGAGGGCTTTGCCAAGGATTTGTTTTTCGGTCGGTTCCGTGCTGAGTCCATCATGCCGTTTCCGGAATTGTCCGAAGAAGCTCGCGCGATCGGCGACC
>JANMEB010000306.1:0-2612 GCA_031376585.1 Planctomycetota bacterium
CACTACATCCTACCAACAAACAGATTACCAAGGCTTGTGCGTTCATGTTTTGGACGGCCGTTGCAATGGCGGCTCAATTAAATTCCGCTGAGGCACAAATTCAGCCGGCACAAACGTCACTAACTACGCAAGAAAAACTTCTCCCGTTTACGATAGCAACGGACACGACGTTTATAACCGAGCCGTTGTCAGACAAAGGCCTCGTTGACTACCTCAAGGCCGTAAACCAACGGAACAGCATCGGCGTCACGGCGGAAAATAATTCCTCGGTTTTGATGCTCCAGGCGATGGGTCCAAGAATCTGGCCGAAGGATATGCCCGAGGTTTCACGCAGTGAGTATCTCCGATGGCTTGGCATCGATGCCGCACCCATCATGGAACATTGTTTTGTTGACTTCAAGGATTTCGTAACGGAACAGAAAGAACAACATCCTGACATTGATCCAAAAAAAGAAGTGGCTGATCACCGGATTGCAATGGAGCATCCGTGGACGCGAGATTCGCGTCCCTTGCTCGCGGATTGGCTTGATTCCAATCAGGCGGCCCTCGATTTGTTTGTGTCTGTGTCGAAACGCCCCAGGCGATTCGATCCGATCGTGAGGGACGATGCGTCGCATTCTATTTCCGGTTTCTGCGTGATGCCAGAACTTTATCTAGTTGCGGTTCGGGCACTTGCCATTCGGGCGATGTATCGGATTGGCTCGGCTGATATTGATGGTGCGTGTAACGATATCTTGGCAATCTTTCGACTTGGACGTTTGGGCAACTCGATGAACGCCCACGGACTCGTAGAATTGTTGCTTGGTTGCGCAATCGAAGGAATTGGAAACACTTGCTGCCTAACGCTTTTGAACGCTGAGGGAGTGACTCGCGAACACCTCGACCAAGTTTACGACGGTCTGCGGCAGCTTCCAGACCCGATGTCCTTGTCTCAGGTCGTTGACCAATGCGAACGCATCATGGCGTTGCGGGCCGTGCAATCGATCGCGGCGGAAATTGGCGATAAAAAACGAGAGCTGATGGACAATGCCTTGCCGAATGCACTGCAACGGCTTATATCCGCCGATGAAAACCCCGAATTTAATTGGGATCGAATTTTGCGCAAATTGAACTCGCGATACAATGAATTCGCTGATGCTTTGCGGATGAGCTCGTTCCGGGAACGAGGAACCAAACTCGGCGAGCTTTGGGAACAATTCGAAAAGGACTTGGAAAGCCGCAACTCGTTTTGGAAGCTCTCCATGTTGGCTGCCAAGGAGGGAATTCACCAAGTTGAGGCTGATTCAACCGAGTTGGTTCTAATGAACACGTTTTATCCGCACATTTTTCAAGTCGAAGCCGCCCGTGTACGCTGTTCAGCAAATACGAAAATGGCAATGCTCGCAACGCTGATCGAGAAATATTTTCTCGATCAAGGGAAATACCCTCAAACTTTGGATGAATTAGTGCCTGAGTTCATCAGCGAACTGCCCTTAGACTCGTTTATCGACGAGCCATTCCATTACGGTGTTGAGCCCGATGGATTCTTTCTTTACAGCGTCGGCGCGAATTGTCGAGATGATGGCGGGAAGCATTGGAGCTCGCCGAACTATGGCGATCCGAACAAGAACGATGTCGTTTTTCGGATACAGAAAGTTCGTCCTAACGAATCGTCCGCGCGTTAATCGATCAATCTCTGGTCGCTTGAACAGCCGAAACCTATTGTATTTGTACCTTGATCGCCCCCGCGTTGTCGCGCCAGCGGGCGGGGGAGTCGTTGATGCGCAGGAGAAGTTGGCCGTCGAGAGCAGGGGTGATCGTGGTTTCATCGCCCACGTCGATCACGACCAACTCGCCGCCGGAATTGTTTGTAGAAGATGCGGGCAGAATGGCGGCGATCAAACGGCCGAGCGGAAGACCGCGATAGTATTCAATCGTGACTCCGTTGGGCTGACATGGCCACGGCTCGGTGTCACGGGCGATTTGGAATTCGCCACTGGCCGTTATCGTCAGCGATTTGCCGTTGGTGACTTGAAGACCGGTAGATTGCCAGCCGCGATCGGCGGCGATCGTGAATTGAACGGGGTGGCCGGAGACTTTTTCCGCAGTGGAAAGTGCGGCCCGCGAGACGTCGTAGCCGTAATCGATTTCGATTAGAAACTGCCGCCATGCGAATTCGAGCGCGGGCCAATCCTTTTTTAACGCCTCGGTCAAGCGTCGATTGAAAACGTCCGGTGAGTCCGCACAGTGCGCGGACAACTTGGCGAAGGTTTTTTCGGAAAGCGGATGGTGCGACAAGAACTCGCAAGCAGCCCAAGCCCAGGCGTATGATTCGACTTGGCGAAAAGCTGGCCCCGGTATCAGGAAGACATCCGCAAGCGACTTGAGCTCCCCTTTCTCAACCGCTTTGCGAATGAGCGCCACGCGCCCCCAGTAAGGGACTTCGTCGCGATGGGTCACGCAGTGAGCGATCGTCAGTTTGTCATCACGCCACTCGTTCAAACCGATCAGTTCAGCCATCCCCTCGCTGTACCAAGGCGCACCGAGGCCGCCGAGAAACTGATTCATGAAGGCATGAGTCCCTTCGTGCAAAAGCAAGTGCCGCGTGTAGTAGTCGCCTTGTTGCACGTAAA
>JANMEB010000311.1:0-7125 GCA_031376585.1 Planctomycetota bacterium
TCCAATTCTCGGCGAAGAGCACTGACCTCTGCTCGCAGGGCTTCGAGTTCGTCTTCATGGGACGCGATTCGCGACCGCTCGGATTGAACCTTTTCCAGCAACGCCCGATGTTCGTCTGCACGACCTCGGTAGTTTTCGGCTACCTCGCGAGCGTTTGCTGCGGCTTGTTCCGCATGCATTTGGTGTTCGCGACCTCGCGCTTCAATCTCCTCTCGGAGCTTTTTGGCGCGCTGCTGGTCGGCAGGCTGCATTTTTTGTTTGCTGTGCTGAGCTTCCAGTTCTTCCAATTGCTCGGCTTGTAGCTGACCGTGTTCATCCAGCTCGCGGCGTTTCAAGTCCAAATCGCTTTGCAAACGTCCGATCGATTCTTTGAATTGATCGAGCCCGTCCACCAACTGGTCGCCGTGTTCCGCCGCGTGGCGCTCCAAATGCTCCAGGTGTTTGGCTAGGTTCTCTTGAATGATTTCTTGAAGTTGATTGACGCCCTGAAGTTTGCTTTCGTCCAAGCCTTGGACGCCTGCCTGAACCGCACCTTCGATCATCTCTTTGAGCGGCAACTCCTTGATCATTTCCAAATTGTTGTTGACAAGCTTTTGGATTTCGTCGGAAGACAAATTACCTTTGCCAACTCGATCACCAAAGTTCTCCCATTCTTTCGCATATTTCTCCGCCCAATGCTCCATCTCGCCTTCATGTTCCTTGGCCCATTTTTCGAATCGCTGTTCAAATTGCTGCGCCCAATTTTCCCATTCCTTGCCATAGCGCTCGGACAATTCTTCGATAGACTTAGCGTTCTTTTCGGCAAATTGTTCCATTTGTCGGCCGAAATGTTCGGCCATTTGCTCGACGTGTCTAGCGGCTTCTTCGACCGATTTCTCCGTCGCTTGACGTTCAGATTTTTGATCGTCTTGTGCGGCAATCTGCCCGACCAAGAAAAATCCAACAACCGCAATCGCGGTCCCGCGCATGATCCAACGTGTCATGTTAATTCTCCTCAATAAGAAATTGGTGTTGATGTGTCTAACTGACGTGTCTTAGCTAATAACGATTCAATCCGATCCCCCAATTGCTGCCGCGCGGCAGCGTCTAATTCCATACCCCGCATCTCCAGCTTCATCATTCGCAAATCCATTTCCACGGTCTGTAAAACGGCTTGCTGATCGTGTTCGGTTTGCAAGTTGATCGCGTGCATCGCCACCAGCGGCTCGACACTGACGGTCGGCATTGGAAACTCGCGACCAGCCCGCAGACCGAGGGCAAGACCCACGGAGATGAAAAGGATTGCGGCTGCCGCCCAAAACCAATTTGCACTTCGGTAATCCGTAGCCTGATCATCGAAGTCCGCGACTGATTCTTTCGGCGCAAGATCAACCAACTGCCGACCATGGCCATTGACGCGAGTCGGCAGCGATCGCTCGCGATCAACCTCGCCTTCGAAAGCCAGTTGTTCGCCCAACCGGTTCGCGGTCGTTTGCCAACGGCGACAAACCGTACACTCCACCAAATGCTCGTGCAACTCAGTTTGCTCTCGCTGGTCCAATTCGCCGTCGAGATCGGCACTAATGAGCGATTGAAATTGCTCGCAGGTATCTTCAGTGTTCATAACGCATCCTCAAGCTTGAGTTGGCTAATAAGCTGTTGTCGGGCGCGAAATATCCAGGTTCGAATTTGGGCCTTGGTGCAGTTCATGGCTTCGCTGATCTCTTCGTAATTCAGTCCGCTGGCTCGCAAAAGCAGTGCCTCGCGCCATCGGTCAGGTAACTTCGCGAGGGCGATTTCAATTTGTTGTCGCGTCTCTTTCGCAATGGCGCAACTTTCTGCCGACGGAGCCGCTCCGATCCAGCGTTCTTCATTTGCGTTAGTTTGTGAACTGTTGCGCCGCAACTTGTCGATACAGAGATTACGAATGATTTTCGCAAAAATTGCAGCCAATTCGCCGCGCGGCGGATTCCATTCGCCTCGTTGGTATTTGGTTACCAGTCGAACAAAAGCCTCTTGGACAACGTCCTCGCTATCGAATTCATTGGTCAGCAGCCGCCGCGCGTACCGCCGCCCCCAACCCCAAAAATCCTGAAAATCTTTCGACTCAAGGGATGTTGCGACGTCGACGGTCAGATCGGTGTGCTCTGTTTCCAATCGATGGCCTTTCCAAAGCCTAGTTGCCGCCAAGTGATTGCTGCTGTAGCGACATGGTTAACCACCATGATAACGACTCAGGCTCTGCTAAATCGCAAACATTTCCAGAATATTTGGTGCCCAGCAGGTTATAAAAATGACATGATTTGGCTCGTATTATTGTCGCCTACTTTGCCAAGCCAGATGCGATTCGATGTGTTTCAGCCACGAGATCGTCAATTCGAGATTGGACACCCGGATCGGAAAGCGACAACCCTTCAAACGATTCTTCCGTTGCAAAAACGAATCTTGGAATCACAACCGTTCGAAAGTCCAGCATCAAACTGTTGGCAAAGCTCATGACCGCCATGAAACTATTTTGCCCTCCCGCCGCCGCCAAAAATCCAACAATCTTGTCTTCCCAAGCGTTGCTGGTCAGTTCAATTAATTTCTTAGCCGACGAGCTCATATCAAAATTGTAGATCGGACTTGCAATCAATACGGCGCTTGCGTTGCGGATCCGTTCCTGCAACGAGCGAACTGCCGGGTGTTGGTAACACGCTTCTCCATCGCAATCAGGTAAATGAAGCTGGGCCAAGTCAATCAACTCATGGTCGAGCTCCAATCGCTTAAACGTGGTCGCAGCAATTTGGGCCATCGCGCGACTGCGGCTGCCCGGGTTCAAGCTTGTGCTGAAGACCAAATACATTGCTGGTTCACGATACGAGGGAGCTTTACAACGAACGATGGTTGGCTAAACCAAACGCAGAATCAGAAACTATATCGTACTTGGCTTGCAACTAAAAACAAAAACGCTGGGGCCTGACGCCGATTTGCGTCCGCTGCGGCGGATTCATAGAAAATTGGGGCTGACCCCGTCTCTTCGAGGTTTTGCTTTTGACTCTTGCAACAAACAAGCAAATTGCGACCATTGCCTGCCGTTAGCAATACTCGACGAGCTGCCCGAAAGCAGTGGCTTTTGCCTCGCCTCGCGATTGGGCCTATGATGATGGTCCGTCGAATAGAATTTCTTGCGGGTGGATTGAATATGTCGCGGATCGTGTTGGCCATGTCGGGAGGCGTTGACTCTAGCGTCGCCGCGCATTTATTGCTTGAACAAGGCCACGAAGTCATCGGCGTGTTCATGCGGCACGGTGAACAAGCCGTCGAAGCCTGCTCGCTGGAAGGCACGCCAAGCTCGTCCCCTTTGTTGCCGGTGGTCAGCGGCCGAGCGGGCCACAAACAAGGCTGCTGCACCGCGAGCGATGCCGAAGACGGACGCCGCGTCGCCGAACGACTCGGCATTCCTTTTTATGCTCTGAATTTGCAAGCCGAGTTCCGACAAATCATCGATTACTTTGTCGACGAGTATTCCAACGGACGCACGCCCAATCCCTGCATTCGCTGCAATAACTGGATCAAATTCGGAAAGCTTTTCGATTACGCAGACAGCGTCGATGCGGAGTTTGTGGCCACGGGACATTATGCGCGGCTGGAAGAAAGCTCTGGCATGGTTCCACGGTTGCTAGCCGGAATTGATGAGAGCAAAGATCAATCCTATGTGCTGTTCGGGATTCGCCGCGCGGACTTGCGACGCATGCTTTTGCCGGTTGGGGGATACGACAAGGTAACCATTCGTTCAATCGCCAGCGAAATCGGGCTGAACGTCGCACAGAAAAAAGACAGCCAAGAAATTTGCTTCGTGACCCAAGGCCATCATGGCGAATTCGTCCGCGCAAGGCAAATCGACACCGACACGTCGGGAGAAATTGTTACGACCGATGGACGTGTTGTGGGTCAACATCCGGGGATCGAAGGATTTACGATCGGCCAACGAAGAGGACTGCGAGTCGCTTTGGGCGAACCGTATTTCGTCGTCGCGATCGAGCCCGATTCGCGCCGTGTCGTCTTGGGCAACAAAGAATCATTGGCTCGCAAGTCGCTTTCAGCCAGCGACACAAATTGGCTTATTGATCCACCATCGCAACCGTTTTCGTGTGATGCCAAGATTCGCTACAACAGCCCCGCTCGTGCGGCTGTCGCAGTAGTCTTGCCAGACAATCGTTTGCGCGTCGAATTCGACGAACCCCAATACGGTGTCGCCCCCGGCCAAGCCGTCGTCTGCTACTCCGGCGCCCAAGTCCTCGGCGGCGGCTGGATCGAATAATTTTTCATGAAATGATCCGCTCCAGGTAACTCGTAACTTCTTTCAACGGGGAACACATCCCGCCTTCTGCATCCCGCACGACAATAGATTGCTACTGCAACGGAGAGTTTCGTTGGTGCGAGTTGGCATTCGCTTTTATCGGCCGAAGCGGCGGCTACGGGTAATCGCACGGCGGAATGGAATTCGCGTTGAGCGGCAATGGTCCGAGCCCGGAACCGTTGTTGCACAGGGGTCGGGGCAGCACGTGCTTTGAAGTGCGGGCGATTGTCTCGGCACGCTTGAAACCGAATTCTCCGCGCGGGTCAAAGTCATGTTGCGGAACCAGACTTCGCTGCCGTGGTCCTGAAGCATGATGCGTCCGGTCCAGTTTTGGCCCCAACCGGGATAAGCATTGAACTTACTGTTGTTCACGCACGTCAGCCAATCCGAACTACCGGTCGCCGTTCCGACGACGAGCGTGCCGTTCATCCAGTGCTGAATATGATTGTCGGCAACAACAATCATTGCCGTGTTCCATTCGCCGACGGGATTAGCCCGGATTGCGGACAACGGTTCGATCACATCGTAAAGAGAGGCGGTTGACTGTTTGCTGATCGAGTTCGTGCCGTCGTCCTGAAGTTGATATTCGCAGCCCAGCCAACTGTCGCCGTACGTCTGCACGCGATACTTGACCCCGCTATTCCCTTTTTCAGAAATCCGCCATTCAAACTTCAGCACGAAATCGCCGACCCAATCGCGAAAGAAAATGTCTCCGCCCCCACCGCCTGTTAGATGCAGCGTGCCGTCGACCAATTCCCACTTGGGAGAGTCAACAGGTTGGCCGTCGGCCTGGACCCAATTTTTCAGGCCACCTGTTTGGATGAGATCGAGTTCTTGGGCGCGAGCGACGCCTTTGGACAAGGCACAAAGCAGGACCACAACCAACATCCACAAGATATTTCGCATTTTGGTCTCCACAAAATCCGGCTGACTCAATTCCTGGTTGTCCGGATTAATTGTAACGGAATGCGCTGTCTCACCGATTGAGCGAATTCAGGGATTCGGGATTCACCCATAATCCGTGGGAGCGAGATACCGTCTTGTGCGATCAAACGCGGGAGTCCCTTTGGTGCATCGCGATGGATACAATCGACTGCGTGAAAGCTTGGATTGGAGTTCGGCCGTCGCCCCAATGATTGCCCCCGAATACGCTTACCGACGCAACGGCCGTACAACGATTCCAGACCTGTACCTGTACACTTTCACAACACCGCGAGACACCGATCCTCTTTTTCAAAGTAGCCCTGATGCGTCAAACCAAAGACAACCGCCGCATTGATCGCCGACAATTTATAGGTACAGCCTCGGCCGCAAGCTTGGCCGTCGGAGCAACATCCGCTCCGCTCTTTGTCCCTCGGCGCTTGTTGGCCGGTCCCGGTAAAACACCGCCGAGCGAGCGGGTGCGTGTCGGAGCGATTGGCGTCGGAGGCCGAGGCACGCTCCTGCTTCAACAATTGCCGGAGTCCGCTGAATTAGTTGCGCTGTGTGATTGCAATGAATCGCGGGCCGAACAGTTCAAAGCCAAAGCCGATGGCAAATGGCCCGTGTACCAAGACTTTCGCCGAATCCTGGATCGGAAAGATATCGATGCGGTCATCGTTTCGACCGGTGAATTCCAAAGGGTTCTTCCCTGCATTGAAGCTTGCCAAGCAGGCAAGGATGTTTACGCCGAAAAGCCTTTGACGCTGTACATTCATGAAGGAAGGGCGCTCGTCAACGCGGTTCGACACTATGGAAGGATCCTCCAAGTTGGAACGCAACAACGATCGATGGAAATGAATCGAGTTGCCTGCGAGTTCGTCCGAAATGGCGGCCTCGGAAGGGTTCTCGAAGTTCGCGCCATTTGCTATCCCGGTGCGGCACCGTCACCTCAGGAACCATTTCCAGTCGAGGAGGTTCCAGCCGGGCTGGATTGGAACATGTGGCTCAATCAAGCTGCGGATCGTCCCTTTAATGCCAAGTGGATGGGCTGGATGCAATGGCGTGATTTTGCCGGAGGCGAGATGACCAATTGGGGCGCTCATGGCGTCGACCAAATTCAATGGGCGCTCGGAATGGACTCGACTGGACCGATTGAAGTTTCGCCTCTTTCCGATGGCCTCAACGGAAAGATCCGAATGAAATACGCCAACGGCATCCAAGTCAACTTTGTTATTGAACCGGGCAAGGGGCCCATGGGCGGAGCGATTTTTATTTGCGAAAAAGGGAAGCTCGAAATCAATCGCAATAAATTCACCTCCAACCCGCCCGAAATCGCCCAACAACTTCTCAAGCAACTGAACATCGAGGAAGAAGAGCGTAAATGGAGCGACGACCTTGCCCTTTGGCAAGCAAAATGGCATTTGCAGAATTGGATCGATTGCATTCGATCGCGCGAATTGCCCGTTGCCGACGTGGAGATAGGGCACCGGTCCATCTCGGTCTGCCATCTGGCAAATATCACTCGGGCCGTCGGTAGAACACTGCGCTGGGACCCCAACGCAGAATCCTTTCCCGATGACCAACCGGCGACTCAATATCTTACGCGACAGCGCCGTTCTGGTTTTGAATTGCCAAAAATTGGCTAGCCCTTACGCTATACGCATAAGCAAAGTGCGAGCGTTTGACTTTGGACGTTTTTCGTTTCGCTCTAAATCTTGGCGATTGCTTGTTTCGCTTGTTCTAAGCATTCACGCATGTCTTCGATCGGATTTTCGGGTTTGGCTTCGTATTCGAGGGAGATTGAGCCATCCTCGGGGAACTTGGTTTCCCGCAACGCTTTGAATAGGCCGACCAAGTCCAGATGGCCCGTGCCGATCACCACG
>JANMEB010000314.1:0-3071 GCA_031376585.1 Planctomycetota bacterium
TGGTGGACGTGATGCGAGACACCAGCAACGCGCGTGAGGAAATCTGGTCGCGCGAATCGAGCAAAGCTACGACGCTGGCCACCTTGCTGAACAAGCGGCGAGACTTGGAGCGCGAGATCGACGACTTCAAGAACCGTTCGCGTCGCTGGTCAAAGCTTTCGACACAAACCGGCGAGCTCAACGACCGCTTGGCCCGCATCGATGGACTCTTGGCGAAACTGGACAAAGACAGTCGGCTGCTTGAAGTGGCAATGCAAATTAGCGACCGCTGGCAAATGCGGCGGTTGCTCGATCAGCAAGTGACTGAATTAGGCAAGCTTCCCGACGAGCGGGATGTCGCGCTTCCAGCGTTGGAGGAACTGAATCAGCGAATTACCAAACAGCGAGAACGCCTCGAACAAATTAGCCGTCAGCGGCGGCTAGTCAAAAAAGAAGCTGCCCAATTGGTCATCGATCGGAACTTGTGGTCGGCTGCGGCCCGCGTCGACGCACTGCACGAGCATTTGCCGTGGATCGAAGCCCTCAAAGGCCAAGTCGACCGGTTGAAGGCAGATATCAATGCGATTCAAGTGGATTTAACCGGCGAATTCGATGGTTTCGGCGCCCAACTGAAACTTCACAAAAAGCAACTGCGGGACTTGAACGAGTCGACGATGTTGCAATTGCGAGGTGCTGCAAAAGAAGTCGTTGAACAGCGCGAGCAGATGCAGCGAGCGCAAGAGGACGTCGATCGCGCGCATTTCGAACTGGAAGAAATCCAGGAACGATTGGGTTCAAAGTCGACCTTGCGCGGCGAGGAGCTGGTCGGATCGCTGGACGATACAGGTCAGACAGTGAATCGGCTGCGTCGTCGAGTTGAGCTTGAGACAAAGATCGAAAAACTGAACCGGACGCGACACGACTTGGAATTGGAAATCGATGATGTCGTCAGCGATCAGGTTTTGTCTGTAGGCAAGCTTACGATTATTGGCGTCGTGTTCGTTATTGGCATCGTGTTTCTGGGATTTGGCGTTAGGCTCGGCTGGGCCATGGGTCAGCAGACCGGTTCGTTAATGATTATTCTCAGCGCCGTGTTCGGGCTATTGTCGTTCGGTCTCAAATACCATTGGGAGATGATGGCTCGCGAAGAGCTGGACGATTTTCGCAGCCAATTCGAAATGGTGCGCCAACAGCTTAAACGCTGCAAGGCCGAGCGAGACGAATTGGACAAGATGCTTCCGGCCGCGAGCGGAAACTTGGAAACGCATTTGAAGGACGCGGAATTGCAGCTTCAGAAGATTGAAGACCTGGTCCCGCTGGAGAATCGCGTGAAACTAGGGCGCAGCAAGCATGAAGATGCTAAACGGCTGCTCACGAAACAGACTTTGGACGTTGAGGCCGCAACAACGCGATGGAAAACGGCACTTCGAGGTGTTGGTCTGCCCGATACGCTTGAGCCAACTCAACTTAAAGACGTTAGCCAGAGATCGGAGCGTATCGCGAGCATTCACATGCGCCTCGATCAATTGCAACTTGAGTTGAATGATCGAAACAAAGAGATGACCGCGATTACCAATCGGATTGACCAAGTACTTAGTGAGATCGGCATTGAGTTCTCGACGACCGATCCTTCACAGCGTCTGCAGCAGCTCAAGACAGCGATCAACGAGCAGCGACGGCTTGTGTTGCAACGTAAGGAAATGCGCGGTCGTTACGTCGCGTTGCGTTCGCAAATGGCGAAGGCGACCCGCGAATTAGACGTGGTTTTGGGCCGCAAGCAACGAATGCTGGCCGTTGCCGGTGCTACGGATGATCAACAGTTTCGTCATTTCGCATTGCAACACGATCAACGAAAGAACCTTCTTGAAAAACGGAAGCAGCTTAGCGAACAAATCGCTGCCGCTCTGGGGACCAAATTCAATCATGAGGAAGTCGATCAGCAACTTGAGTCGCAAGGTCCGGCTGGCCTCGAGCGTCGCTGGGAAGCGTTGAACACCGAAAGCGATCAACTCAAGCAAGAACAGTCGCAGCTTCATCAGCAACGCGGCAAGATCGCGCAAGAGATCAAAACGCTGGGCGAAGACAATCGGCTTGACGAAGCGCGATTGGAGTACAACGTCCTATTGACGCAAATCGCCTTACAGAAACGGCGTTGGCAATCGTTGGCGACGACTTCTCAAGTATTGGAGACGATTCGAACCAATTACGAAGCCCAGCGGCAGCCAGAAACATTGCGCGAGGCGTCGTACTTCTTGGAGAAATTGACCAGCGGCCAATACGTTCGTATTTGGACTCGGCTCATCGGCGAAGAACTACTCGTCGACAATCTCAACAAGGAAACGCTGCGCGTCGAATTGCTGAGCCGTGGGACTCGCGAAGCAGTTTACCTAAGCCTGCGTCTGGCTCTGGTGAGTGCCTACGCGCGACGTGGCGCGATGCTACCGATGGTCTTGGACGACGTTCTAGTGAACTTCGATTCAGAACGAGCCCGTGCGGCTGCCAAAGTACTTCGCGAATTCGCCGCGTCCGGCTACCAGATTCTGATGTTTACTTGCCACGATCATTTCCGCGATTTGTTCCACGATCTCGATGCGGATGTGCGCGTTTTGCCCCATCACAAAGACGTGGTTCGTTCCAGCGCAGTCCCCATCCCATACGAAGGCCCGAAACGAACTGCCGAATTCGTCCCCAGCGACGATACGGAAGTTACCGAAATCGAGTCCGACACTTTCGACGACTTGCCAACACGGCGAATCGACGTGACGACCAACGCAATTGATTCCGATCTGCAGTACGAAATCTCCGCCGTCGCTTCGGACGAACAGCGCGAACGTCATTTACGCGATCACCTCGTCTACATCGCCGACGACCGCGAAACCGAAATCAACCTCTCCACCGACGATGCCATCTCGTCCTACCGCCGCCAGCAACAAACGGCGTGACACGGCAACAGCGGGTCTGTTAGTATAAACGGGGACAGGTCCAGTTTATTTGGATTTCGGTCTGCCCGGTTTCCGTAGAGTGGATCCCAAGCCAAGTTTTCTTGCCGTTTGTGCGACCCATTCGGGACTTCCGAAGGGCGTGCCTCGAAC
>JANMEB010000326.1:0-1663 GCA_031376585.1 Planctomycetota bacterium
TCGTCAGCAGCGCGGCGCGCGACAAGTTGCAACACTACTATTCGCGCATCAGAGAATACTACGACGAACCCAATCGTACAGCCGCCTACGCGCTGCTGGCGAGGCTAAGTCTCAGTCCGATCGACTTGGAGCGGTCGATTCTTGAACAAGAATTCGATCGAATTCTTCAATCGCAAGGTATCAAATTGCCCGAACATGATCGCAAGCGGCTATTTAATCAGTTGTTGCGCGACCTTGAAAACGATTTTTATGTCGCGGAGACGTCGGAGGACAAATACGACTTTGCCAGCGGTTTGCTCAAGGATTGGTGGAGGAAGTACTATGCGTGACTCGCGTCCCAGTTCGCATTTAGGTCTCTATCGCGCGGGCATCACGGGTTCGGAGCATCGACGCAGTATTACGGTCGGTCGCGACTCGCTCTTCCAAGACACGATCGAGATTTTGCGCAAGTGCATTGGCAAGAAACCCAAGCATCACTTTTTGTTTATTGGGCCGCGCGGAATAGGCAAGACGCATTTATTGTCTCTGATCGAAGATGAGATTCGTGGTAACGCGGAATTGACGGTGGGTTATCACGTGGTCCGTTTCCCAGAAGAATCGCATCGCGTGTTGTCGTTTGGCGACTTTTTGTTGGGTGTATGTGAGATTCTGCGCGACACGTTGCCGAATGAATCTCAATGGGCCGAGCTGTACCGGCGGCTGGCGACTGAGGAACGCGATGAAATCATTGTCGATACGCTCGTCCCAGCCATTCGACAGCGACGCCGCCAAACTCAACAGTCACTGGTCATTATGCTGGAGAACTTGCACCAAGTTTTCGAGCAGCAAATCAAAGACACTCGCTCCATCGCGGCACTACGAGGCTTTCTCATGGAAGACAATGGTTGCCTGCTGATCGCGACGGCACCGCTACATTTCGGCGCGATCACAGATCACAAAGAACCGTTCTATGATTTCTTCGATGTTCAGATTCTGGACCAATTGTCGGAAGAGCAAACGATTGATTTGATTCGCAAGAATCTGGAATGGGAGCGGCGTGATGATCTGCTCGCAGATTTTACCAACCTGCGGCCCCGATTGTTGGCGCTCTATCGGATGACGGGAGGCAGCCCGCGATTGACGTTGATGCTGTACGAATTGATTGCCCACGAGGCGGTATCGGAGGTGAAGCGTCAGTTTGAGATTTTGTTGGATCGGATAACCCCCTTCTATCAAGATCGAATGCGCGATTTGGGACCACAAGAACGCGCGATTCTGGAAACGATCGCCACGATGCGTGACCAAGTGAAAACACCAACAGCAATCGCCGCCAAAATGCGGATGAAACCGGCTCAAGTGTCTTCCCTACTGAACCGTTTGTCCAAAGCGCAATATCTCCGGTCGATTGAGAACGCCGACGACAAACGTTCACGGTTCTATACGATTCGCGAAGGTTTTTTTGATATTTGGTTGGCGATGAACGTCAGTCGCGGAGCGCGACAACGGCTGCCATTCTTGGTGGAATTTTTTGCGCAGTTCTATCCTACGATCGAGGATCGAAACCGAAAACGCGAAGAGTATCGCAAGCGATTGGCCAGTGGCGAATTCGATGCGCCGCATAATGCGGTCTCTCCGTCAGATTTACGCGAGGGGCTCGACTACTTGTCCGACGTGGGCTCGGATG
>JANMEB010000331.1:0-2839 GCA_031376585.1 Planctomycetota bacterium
GCCAATTCGCATCGAAACGGCGCCAGTGCCTCAAGCGTAACAACCCAAGGAGAAACCGTCGTGCCAAAGGACTTGGCCAAGAACGGACCAAGCGGCTGGTACTCCCAGCGCTGAATGTCGCGCGCCGACCAATCGTTCACCAAACAAATCCCGAACAAGCAATCCTCCGCGCGGGACAAAGGAATCGAATCGCCAAGTTCGTTGCCTTGAGCAATGAATGCACCGACTTCCAGTTCGTAGTCCAGCGATGGGCTTGGCCCAAATTCGGGCATTCCACCGTCCACCTTGGGCGGCAATTGCCCGACCGGACGACGGATTCCCGTGCCGCTGATGACCAAGCTCGACGCGCGACCGTGATAACCGATCGGAATGTGTTTGTAATTGGGCAACAGTGGATTGTCGGGACGCATCATGCAGCCAACATTCGTCGCGTGATGAATCGACGCATAAAAATCCGAATAGTCGCCGATGTGACAAGGCAAATGAAATGTCGCGGCAGTTTGGGCAACGAGCGTTTGCGCGGCCGCCGGGTGGTCTTGCAAGTCGCGGCAATCTTGCGCGAGCAACTGGCTGATCCTCCGCCGCAGCGTCATCCGTGCGTCGACGCCCAAGCCCATAATCGCATTGAGATTTCTCGTTGCGATCGCATCGCTCGCCCAATCGGGGAGCAAGCCCGCTTGGCCGCAACGGTTCAAGTCTAGAATCTGATCGCCGATCCCGACACCGATTCGCACATCGTTGTCATCACCTAAACCGAATCGGCAAAACGGCAAATTCTGAATTGGGAAATCCGTGTTCGGATCGTTTGCAGTGGCCGCCCAGGACTTCAAGTTCGGATCGTGAGTTTCGTCAATCTTTCTCATATTGCTTTTGCGCGTTTACCTTTCATTTCATGGAAACTGATTCAACTTAAGCAAATCATCGATCGGCTCGACAAACGAGCAAGAGCCAAACGATACGGCTTTCTCGCGAACCCTTTGCACCAATTCCTTGGGCCAAGTGTTTCCGCGCCAATGGATTGCTTCGTCGTCAAATTCAAAGCGAGTAATATCTGTCTCGGTAAGGATCGCTGGAATTCGATCGCCGTATTTTGGCTTGTCGTACGCCGCGCAAGCCGCCACGAACAGGTTGAGGAAACCATACATAATGGCGCACGGCGAATCTGCACGATAAGTCAGCCGATACGATGCGCGAATCGGGTGATGGAGCCCGGCCGTTGCCTTGAAGCCGATGTTCCGCATGGCGCAACCTGAAATAAATGCAGCAACGCGATCGACCGGAGGGATCGCTTCGGGGACGACGCCACCTGTGCGAATTTTCGCATTGACTTCACGAATCTTTTTGGCTCCATCCATTACTTGCAACAATTTGTTCAAGTTTTGCCCGAGCGACAATTCCAAAAACAGGTTGATCGATCGTGGCACATGCGTCACCGCCCTGACAAGATCGACTTCGTTGGAAATTTTGACTTCGACGGAATCGATTTCCGCCAATGGCTTTACAAGTTTGTTATGACGTAAATCGAAGTCTCCGATCTCGTCCAATTCGGCTTCAAACAGGTCCACTTCGTCGATAGGCGACAGCAACGCACTGACCAGCCAAGGTCGCTCGTCGTCCGATCGAATTTCCAATTCGCCGATTGCAGCTTCGAATTCGCGCAATCGCGTTGTTGGCACGATAAACCGCCCGAGCATCCAGCGATGCGGGCCACGCAGATAGGCTTGATAATTTTCCACGGCGGCGCGCATCGGCAACTCGGCAGGCGGAAACAGCCCTGCATAATCGATCAGCCGATTGAGCAATGTTTTGAAAGTCGACATGCAACTGTTACGTCGTGGTCCAGAGGTGACGGAAAATGAAATAAGCCGCGCCCAGCAAGCATATGCCAGCCCACAAGTAATCCAAGGTTAGCTTTTCTCGCAAATATAAATACGAAAACGGCACGAACACCGTCAGCGTGATGACTTCTTGCAAAATTTTCAATTGGCCGATCGACATGACCTGGTGGCCGATCCGATTGGCGGGGACTTGCAGCAAGTACTCAAACAGCGCGATGCCCCAACTCACCAGTGCCGCAATCACCCATGGTCGATCATTGAGATTTTTCAGATGCCCGTACCAAGCAAACGTCATGAACAAATTGCTGCAACCCAACAGCGCAATCGTCGAAACATAGTGCGACATTTTCTTCACCCTCGAAATTACCCATCACCCCGGCCTATCGAGACCACTGCCCTCATTCAACCGACAACTATCGTAACGAATTCGCCTTCTGATGACGAATAGGTCGCCTCGCACCGCTTGAGAAACGGTGAATAATGCATGGGCAGAACAATCGAGGCAGATGATGAAGAATTCCATTTTCGATTTGTCTCCCAATCGTTCTGCCCGCATCGTTCTGCCCATCCTTCGTTCCTGAATGAAAGAACCATGCCTATCGAAGTAGACTCTGATATCCGCGTCTTCGATCGTGATGAATTCCACTCACTAGCCCATCGCCTGCTGGGGATAGCGTTCGACGTTCACAACGAGTTCGGGCGGTTACTCGACGAGTCCATCTACAAGCGGGCGATCGCGCTGCGGAGCGCGGCGGCGGGAATTGTGCCAGCGCGGCAAGAAGTGCAGATCACAGTTCGCTTCGAGGGATTTGTGAAACAATACTTCATGGATTTGTTTTTCGGACTCGGTCTGCTGGTCGAAGCCAAAACAACCGAATCGCTGACGAAGGCTCATTTTTCGCAGGCCCTCCACTACTTACTGCTGACCGGAATGTCACACGGTCTGCTGATGAATCTGCGACCGGAGCGAGTCGAGCATCAGTTTGTGTCCACGACCTTGG
>JANMEB010000343.1:0-2947 GCA_031376585.1 Planctomycetota bacterium
TCCGCCAATGCATCAGCCAATCTGAAATGGGACTACGTCCCGTTTCCAGACGAAACCCACGCGACCATCATGCATCGGGCAACTTATCGAGCGTACGAGTTCTTGTACCGCGACAAATTCAAAGGGATGTAATGACGCACCATCGCTGTTAGGCGACCAACAAGGTGGCGAGAAGTAGGAACAGCCCCATGCTGGCGACATCGGTGGCCGTCGTTAGAAATATGCTTGACGCCGTCGCGGGATCGGCACCTAGCCGCCGCAAGACCAACGGAATCATCGCGCCAGCGATGCCGCTAATGACGCAGCTTCCGATCATGGCTAGAAAAACCACGAGACCCAGCAACAGCGCGCGGTCGTTCCCTTGAAGTGTTGCAACGACAAACATTCCTGCGCCCGCCGTCACGCCAACCAGCGCGCCATTGAGCAAGCCGAGCAATCCTTCCTTGAACACCAGCGCTCGCTCGCGCCCTTTTCGCAATTCGCCCAACGTGAGTCCGCGCAACGTCACGGCCAAAGATTGGCAGCCTGTGTTTCCCGATTGGCCAGCAAGTACCGGCAGAAATATCGCCAGGATCACCATCTTGTCCAACGTCGATTGAAACAGTCCGACCACGCCCGCAGCGACAAACGCCGTCAGCAAATTTAACTGCAACCACGGATGGCGATAGCGAAAGCTGGTGCTCCAGGGCGTAGAAAGCCGTTCCTCTTTTTCGACACCGACCATCGTACCAGCTTGGGCGCTGATCTCGAACGCTTGTTGTTCAAACAGTGTGCGGCCGCGCACGATACCAACCAACCGTCCCGATTTTTCGCATACGGGGTAGACCGGGAAATGATGATTGACGACGAGCGTCATCGCTTCGAGGACGGGCATTTCCGGCGCGAGTGTAAACGGATTGAGTAGCATGACGTCGGCCAAACGACTTTCGCGGCTCGCCAACAGCAGATCGCGCATTGCGACGATCCCCACCAATAGGCCATCGGCATCCACGATGAAACCGTAGGTAACAAACACGTTTTTGACCAACTCGCGAATTCGTTCGATGGTTTCCGCCACCGTAAGTTCAGGGCGAAACACGGCCCGCGGCGGCTCCATCAAGCGCCCCACCGAGTCCTCAGGATACGTAAAATTCGCCGTCCACTGTTTGCTGTCCGCAGTCGGTGCCGCCGCTATGACTTTGCCACGACGATCTTGGCCCAAGGCCAGCATTACGTCCTCTGCCACCGCAGGGCTCAGCATCGCCAGCACAGCGGCTGCTTCGGAATCAGTCAAAGGTTCCAGCAACTCCGCCGCTTGGTCCGGTGCCAATGCAACCATTTCCACCGCGATCTGCTCCAATCGCGAAGGTGTTCGGTCCAAAGGGAGTTCTGATTCCGTCGTCGACATGCTGCACTCAATCTTTTTTCCTAGCTCGTTCCACAGTCTACTTTTTCTGGTGAATGCCACTTTGAAAACTATTGCCTTTGCAGTTCTTCAAAACTCTTATCGCCGCCGGAGCGGAGGTAGGCCATGAGGTCGAGGAGGTCTTCGCGTGTAAACGTGTTGAGTAGCGCTTCGGGCATCATGGATACTTTGGAAATGCTGCGCTCGTCAATCTGGTCGACATTGACCGCCGTGAGTTTACTCGGGTTGAGCATGTCGGTTTGTACCAAGAAATCGTCGCCGCTCAAATTCACGACGCGACCAATCACCGTCCGGCCGTCATTCATTAGGAAACGAGTCGATTGGTATTGGTCTGAAATGACACGATTCGGATCGAGTAGTGATTCGAGCAAGTCCTGACGGCTGTATCGACGACCAATGCCCGCCATGTCGGGACCGACGAAACCCCCCTGCCCTTCCATCCGATGGCACTTAAAGCATTGGCCGAGCGTAAATACTTTTTTGCCGTTATCGAAATCGCGATTGATCAAGTCGGTTTCTAAAGTTTTCGCGAAGTCCGCCGCGGTCCATTCTTTGACGACGGGCCGGGCCTTGAGCTCAGCGTAGGGCTCGCTCGGTTGACTTTGTTGGGCCAAGATTTCTTTCAGCGCGTCGCGATCAGCATCGGGCAACGCCGCGATCGCGTCTTCCCGAATGGCTTTGATAAAGCCGTTGAACGAATTGCCGCCAGCCAAATTCGCTGACCGGACGAACCATCCGAAATACGCTTGCCGCAATTCGGGCGTCCAACCTTGTTTGCAAACCCGCAGCATGGCGGCGTAATGAATCTGTTCTTCTTGAGTGGGAGCCGCTTCCAACATCCGCATCGCGCGCGGAACAAGATCTGCCGAACCCGCCGCCGCCAGGAGGCGACATAGTTCGCGATCAACCAAAGGCGATCCGCAGGGGAACTTGTCGTTGAGTTTGGACAAAATTTCGGGAACGACGATCGCGCCAGGGTTCTCCGCACGTAACAGCAGTAACGCGTAGTCGCGAGTCAAGTGAAGCCGCTGCGGCTCGCTGAGTTTGCTCCAATCAAGCTGACTTAGCGCGGCCAAAGCGACGCTTTGCAAGGACTGATGATTGCTCCGGGCCAGCGCCATGACGGATTCCAGAACGGGCCAAGTCGCTTTTTCTTGGCTGACGTTGATGCTCCAATCTACTTCGTTTTGATGCTCGATCGCCGTTCGAGCGGCAAAACGAATCCAGCGGTCTTCGCTTTTCAAATGTGGCCAAGCTTGTGCTACAACGTCGGCGGCTTGATCCGCGCCGGCTGTCTGCAACGACTCCAATTCGCGACGCAACAAAGCGGCTTCGTTCGGCGCAACCGGGGCAGCCGGCGCCGTCGATTCGGAGCCGCGATATGAAACGCGATACAGGGCAGACGCCGTCTTGCGCCCGCCAGTAACAAAGTACAGCGCACCGTCGCTGCCGATCACAATATCGGCTGCTTGCAATGCGGCGGCCGAGCAAAACATTTCGGCGGTGCCTCGAAACGTTGCGCCTTCGGGCTGCAAGTGCACC
>JANMEB010000383.1:0-3106 GCA_031376585.1 Planctomycetota bacterium
CGGCCAAAGCGACCGCGGCGGTTTCTTTAACGCCGGTGACTCGGTTGCAGACTCGCTCAAGTTCCGCCGAACTGATTTTGATTCCTCCCAAATTCATCGTGTCGTCCACGCGTCCGCCTGCCGAATAGACGCCTGGAGCGATCTGCCGAAAATGATCACCGTGCCGACGCAGCACCGGATGATCCGGCGTACTCGGTGTATTGGCGTAATACGTTTGATGGTGATCGCGGTTGAGTAATTCGTTGGACAGGCCGACCGATGGCGGGACCAGAAATAGCTCGCCTTCATCGGCCGGACGATTTTCCGAATCGAGAATCGCAAAATCCAATCCAACCGCCGGTGCGTTAAACGCAGCCGCGTAGTTCGGTTTTAAAATCGTCGACGTGATGTACCCGCCGCCAATCTCCGTCCCGCCGCAGTATTCGATAATGGGGCGTATGCCGGCCAAGCTCGACAGATAGAACATGTCTTCCGGATGGGACGATTCGCCAGTCGAACTAAAGACGTGAATGCCTTTCCAATCCAGTCCTTCCATGCACCGCGCCGCCCGCCAAGCTTTCACGATCGTCGGTACGACACCGAGCATTCGAACGCCAGCGTCTTGGACGAAGCGCCCAAACTCGGCCCCGATCGGCGCGTCTTCGTAAAGACCAATCGTGCCTCGGTTGATTAGTGTCGCGAAGATCAACCAGGGGCCCATCATCCAACCCAGGTTCGTGGGCCACACGGCGACGTCTCCGGCCCGGAGGTCTTGGTGAATATATCCGTCGATGGCGCACTTGAGAGCGGTGAGGTGATTCCAGACGATGGCTTTGGGATCGCCTGTCGTACCCGACGAGAACAACACGTTGATGGCCGACTGTGCGTCGGCAGATTCCGGTTCAAACGCCGTATTGGCGTCAAGAAAATCTGCCCAAGCAACGTCCTGTGCTCGCAAATCAATTTGAAGCTGTTGCCGATCAACGGGAAGCACAATGATTGGTAGTTCGGTGCTTTGGCAGACCCGTTCGTAAAGTGGGAGTGACTTGCCGGCGCGCACAAGTCGGTCGTAGGTGAAAACAGCTTTCGCCTCGGCGATTCGAAGGCGATTGGCAATTTCTTCGGGGGCAAAACTATCCGCAATCGAAACGACCGCGCAGCCAGCTTGGATGATTCCCAAATAAATGGGTACGCTCGATGCGGTCATCGGCAGGACGACCGCCAATCGATCACCCGGTTTCCAACCGCCGCGGCGAATCGAGTTGGAAACTTGATTGGTCTGTTGGCGCAGTTCGCCGTAAGTCGTCCGCACAATGGGCTGTCCCGGCGTTTGACTGATCAGTGCGGTTTGTTCGGCCGGCGCTTGAAAGCAACTGTTGACGATGTTCATTCGCGAGCCAGGAAACCAGACGGCGTGTTCAAGGCCGCGCGAAATGTCGAGGAAGGCGGATGCGGGCTTGTCGAAAATGATTCCAAGTCGCCGCGCTGCTTGGCCCCAGAACTCCGCGCGATTTTGCTCGGACCAGCGATGAAATAGAACAGAATCGCGTAATCCAAGTTCGGCCATCCAGCGCGCCAAATTGGATAACCGCAGCGCATCGTCGTCGGGAAACCAAAGTGGCGCTGCAGACGCTTGCGCGACGTCGAAGACTTTGGAAATGTTACCCCACACCGCGCGAAAGTCGGAAGGCGAAGCGTTTTGGGCGCGGAGAATTGGAATTGCCGCGCGCCACAAATCGGCCGACATGTCGGTCGGATGGCGAGGAATCGTCAAATGAGCGAAGGCAGCGGGGACTTTGTTTGGATCAATTGGATCTAATTGCGACATGATGCGTGTGGTTTATCGCCCGTTGACGGCCACGGCTGCGGGCACTTTTTCCAGCCAGCTCAGCGGATAACTTGGATCGTCAAACTCAAGTGCTTGCCGCGTGAATTTGAGTTTCCGTTCCGTGTCGAACATGACGGCCATTTCATCGGTGCGAGTTTCGTTCATGCTGGCCATAATCGTACCCGGATGCGGCCCGTGAGGAATTCCGCCGGGATGAATCGTCATCGAGCCTATTCCCACACCGCGCCGCGAAGAAAACTGACCGTCGACGTAGAAGAGGACTTCGTCGGCTTCGACGTTACTATGAACGTACGGAACTTTGACAGCTTGTGGATGGTGGTCAAGAAATCGCGGGGCGAACGTGCAGATCACGAATCCGCGGCATTCAAACGTCTGCTGAAACGGCGGCGGCAAATGGATCGTTCCGGTGAGCGGTTCAAAATCCCAAGCGTTAAACGTGAACGGATAATGAAAGCCGTCCCAGCCGACGATGTCGAACGGGTGGTGGGGCATCGTCACGCGAGTCCATCGCTCGCGGTCTTTGACCAAGATCGTCGTGGGAGCTTCTTCGTCGATTGTGATTTGTTCAAGCGGGCTATGGAAATCACGCTCGTAATACGGAACGCCCAAGTACATTTGACCGTCGGGGTTTTGGTAGCGCTTTGGGATGCGGACCGAGCTGAAACATTCTAGAACAAGGTGGTCTTCTTTCGACCAATCGTCGCTGACCATTCGGTAATTAGTGGCTTGCGGGATAACAACGTAATCGCCTCGACGATACCGGACATTGCCAAAATGAGTCTCCACGATCCCCGTTCCGTTATTGATAAAGATGACTTCGTCGGCGGAACCATTGCGAAAGATTTCGGCTTGAGCCTGCGCGGGCTTGGCGCGATAGCAGACCAAGTCATCGTTGAACATGATCGGGATGCGGCCGCTGATCGGGTCGCCCGAGCGCGGAAGTTTTTGAGTCAGCAGATGGTGATGGCGAAGTGCTTCGACTTTCGCTTCGACTAGCGGAGTGGGCTTCAAGTATTCGATGTTGGTGACGCGAGTCGGGGGTCGCAAATGATAGGCAATGGTGTATGCGCGATCAAATCCGCTGGTCGTAATGATGTGTTCGTAGTAGATCCCCTCGCCGAGAAAACTCGTTTTCGGATCGCGTTTGAATTGGATGTGCCGTTTTGGTGGGAGGATGCCCAATTTCCGGTAACTTGGCATGGAACGTACCTAACATTAATTGAAGAATGCGCGGGTGATTCTGCACGAATCGCAAGTTGGCGAAACAATCCTTGACCG
>JANMEB010000422.1:0-5190 GCA_031376585.1 Planctomycetota bacterium
GATGGACCTGGAAATGGGAAACCAAGCCGCTGCTCCAATTCCTGCGAGCACGGCTGCGATCAAGAGAAATTTTAGAAAAAACTTAAGCATCGAAACTCCGTAACACGTTCGTGAATTGTTTATTTTTCCAAGTCCCAGCCCTGGCCAATTCCCAAGCCATGGTTCGTTCGTAGCCCAAGCTGAGGTACCTTGCCCCGCGCCTGTCGTCAGGCATCCGGCGTGTCCAGAATCTGTTTCAATCGATCCGCCAATTCCGACGGAAGTTTCGTCAGCCACGACGAATCGATCAACTGCACGCCAATCATGTCGCGCAAGTGCGTGCGGTCCTTATCGCGATTCGATATCAGCTTCATTGATACTAGCGCTTCGAGCGTAATCACGCGGAAGTTGGCTGGGTCATTGATGGTCTGAATCTCCGGTGCCGGCAATGAATGATCGGGGCGAGTCTTTTCGCCAGCGAAGAGAAGGTAGACGGCCTCGCTGGGTTTGCCCTCCACGCCGTCGCGGAACATCACGACGTCGAGTACATTACCTCCCACGAAGCCGACTTGTTCCAGGGCAGCCGTAATTGCGGGCAAATCGCTTCGCCGAACCAACAAGTTAATGTCGGGAGTGTTTCGGACGGCCCCCTCATCGATGGTCGCCACCCACGAGGCGACGGCGTTCCCACCGACAACCGCGTAGGCAACACCGACCTGGTTCAAAGCTGCCGTCGCACGCAACAATCTCTCGCGCACCTTCACCACCGCTTGCTCCATTCGGTCCAAAATGTCGGAGTTCATGCCGACCGTCTGGGCGGTCCAGCGGGAAATACTTTCCAGAGATGGTTGATTCGGAGTGGTCATGTAGTAAGTATCCCTTTCGGCCCGTTCAAAGCTTGCCAAGAAGTGATTATAGCACAAAAACATTGTTGTCGCCAAAAAGTAGCCGCGTTTGGGCGATCGCAATTCCATTGTCTTTCTCGGGCGCAGTAACGCTGCGGAATTCGGCGCGCAGCGCGACCAGTTTTTTCGTGACGAGTCGCTAGAATGCCGGTCGACGACTCAAGGCAATTAGCATTATCAAAGTCTGGAAACATTGACTCTTGAACACCAATCGCTCTGAGAACCGAAAATCTCGTTTGCTTCGATTTAGTTTGGCCGCGAATGGGGCGGAAGACTTTGGCCGGCGACCATCGGAATACGGAAGCAGCTCATGGCTGACGAGACGCTCGTTCCGAATGCAGCGCCCAGTTACGCACTTCGCTCAGAATTTGATTTGGCTGTAACTTACGCCTCGAAGTCGAAATAGGGAGACGTCCAATTTTGACGATCCTGTTGACGCTTGCCGCAGCTATTAATGGACTTTTCGGCCTTGTCCCCCGCACTTACGCCATCAAACAACAATTCCTCTAAGGCTGATTTTGACTTGTCCTTCTAGTTGCTCTTTTCCGATTGGATCTTGCCAAGTAGCGTTTGCAGGTTGGCCATCATGGGCGTTTGAGCATTCTTTTGCGGGTCGAGGATTTGAATCGCCTCGCGCACCAAAGATTCGGCGTCGACTTTGGAGTCCTGGGCGAGCAGGACGGACGCTTTAGTTTGCATGGCGTCGATCATGCTCACCGAAGGAATTTGCGAGGCGGCGCGTGCTTGATCCAATGCGATTTGCGCAAAACGATCGGCGGTTTCCAAGTCTCCTCGGGCCAGTGCCAACTGTGCCGCAGCGACGTCAAGAGAATGTTCCGCCGATTCCCCAGTCCCGGCTTGCCGAGCCACTTGCAAAGTTTGTTCAGCGTCGTCCAGCAAGCCTGCGGCGACTTGCATTTGAACCAACAGAGCGCGTTTGTCATTGGTAAAACGGTGGTTGGCACCAAACATTTCGGTTGCCGCTTGGATCGCGAATTGCAGGTCACCGATGGCTGCCAAAAAATCCCCTCGCGATGCGTGACATTCAGCCAAGGCTTTGTGCAGCGCATCAGTGCAGTCTCCGATCGGCTTGCCAGTAATTTTGGCTTCCATCGTCAACGCCTCGCGGGCGAGATCCTCGGCTTCGTCAAACTTACCAACTTTGATCAACGTATGACAAAGATTGTTCATCGCGGTCACCACCTTCGGATGCATATTTCCGAGATTGTCGCGGCGCAACTGCAAGGCTTGGCGATGATTGGATTCGCTTTCGGAAAATCGTCCACTACGGAGCAGAATAGATCCCAGGGTGTCCAACGTGCGGGGCAGGTCGTCGGGCATTGCTGCGCTTTGATTACCAAAAACCTCCAGTGCTTCGCGCGCCTCGCGTTCCGCCCCTTCCAAATCACCTTTGCGAAACAGCAACCAAGCAAGCAAGTCTTGCGACTGGCCCCTATTCAGGTCATTCGGCGGTTGGCGCTGTCGTTCGATCGCGATCGATTCTCGCAGTGCAATTTCGGCCGCCTCCAAATCGTCGAGGTAGTCCAGGGACGATGCCAAGTTGTGCAACGATTCGGCGATGAGAGGGTTGTTCGGAGCCAGGGTCCGGCGGCGGATTTGCAAGGCGACTTCGAATTGGTCTTTGGCTCGTTCGAACTCCGCCAAGTCCTGGTAGGTGCTCCCCAAAATGCTTCGCAATTCGGATTCGACATCGGGTTGTTCCGCCAGCTCGGCGCTAAGTCGTTCGGCCGTGCTATCCAAAATTTCTCGCAGCATCGTGGCGTCTCGGCCCTGAGCTTTGGATGGTCCTACGGATCGGAGCATCTCTTTCAACAGAGTGGCGACTTGTCCAGACTTGATTGCCGACGATTCCGCAGACGATCGGGCGGCTTTCTCACGGAAAAACATCGACGTCGAAAGGGCCAAGCCCACGACGAGCGTAACCAAAATCGCTGACGCTGCTGCCACGGCTCCGCGATGCCGCGAAACAAATCGACGGAAGAGATAACCAGCACTCGGTGGGCGCGCTAGGATCGGCTCGACATTCAAATACCGGTGAACGTCTGCGGCAAAGTCCTTTGCGGTTTCGTAGCGTCGTTCGCGATCCTTCTCCAACGCCTTCATGATGATCCAATCCAAGTCCCCCAGGACGGTTTGGATCAGACGAGGAAATTCCACCCCGCGCTGCTGGGCCGCCTGCACTTGACCGTCGGCAGTCAGTCCCCGCAAGCGAGTCGAGGGACGCGCCGGAATTTTCTCGCGAATCTGGCGGCGAAACTCATCCGGGTTCCCCAGCCGCAAACTCTCCGACTCGAATGGCAAACATCCCGTCAACAGTTGATACAGCACGACCCCCAGGCTGTAAACGTCCGTGCGAGTGTCAAGGTCATGCCCGTCCGCCTGCTCGGGGCTCATGTAAGCCGGCGTGCCGATCATCTGGCCAGCTTGAGTATGCAGACTTGCATCAGTCAAAGGTTGCGAAATCGCTTTTGCAATTCCAAAGTCGATCACCTTGGGTTGCGGACCCGAGTCCGAATCGGTGACCAAAATATTCGACGACTTAAGGTCGCGGTGGATGACTCCTTTTTGGTGCGCGTGTTGAACCGCCAAACAAATTTGAATAAACAATTCCAGCCGCGCGCGCGTTTCCAAGTGACGTTCGTCGCAGTACAGATTGAATGGCGCGCCGCGCACCAATTCCATTACAAAGTACGGTCGGCCCGTGGCGGTGGCACCTGCGTCGAGGACCTTGGCGATGCCAGGATGATCCATGACCGCCAACGCTTGGCGTTCTTGGGCGAAACGGGCGACAATTTCACGCGAGTCCATTCCGGGTTTAAGTATCTTGACGGCAACGGTTCGCTGGACCGGTTCTGATTGCTTGGCGAGCCAAACCGTTCCAAAGCCCCCTTCGCCCAACCGCTCGACAAGCGTGTAGTTACCCAACCTCGCACCACTAATATCACTGGCTTGGACCCGCTCGTCGACCGGAAACTTCATGTTGGTTTCGTCATTGTTTCCGCGCGCCGAATCGCTTTCGGCCCCGGTAATTTTATCCGTTGTTTTCAAAGGCTCATTTGCCATTGCGACATGCTCGCGAAAATAGGTCGTTCCACGGGTCCCAATCGTGACCCGTGCGGCACGGATTTTGGAAAACTGAACGATGCTCTGACGGAATCATTGCGGTCACGAGTTTTTGATTTGGAAGCGAAGTCGCCGCAAGATCCTCAATAGCCACGACCTCTTCGAATAATCGAACAAGGAGGGCCTGAATTATGTCCTAGATCGCGGGTGGCGTGGATCCCATGGAAAGGATCACGTGTGGGATTTGCCAAGGAATGGATTTGCCGACCCATGATCATGCGCCTTCGGCTTCGCCGCGGATGGGGCGAAAGACTTTCGCTTGTGGGTTGGCGGCGCGTTCGTACTGATCGCGGAAGTCAAAATAAAGAATTTGCTGACTGTGGCGACGAACGGCTTTCTTGGCGATGGGCTTGCGGACATAGCTGCCGTCAGGCTTTAACTCATAAGCTTTGGTATTGTCTTGAAAATAAATGTCGAGGATGCGAATCAACGCGGCCTTGCAGTTTTTGTCGTCAATTTCAGCCAATATTTCGACGCGGCGATCGAGATTGCGAGGCATCAGATCGGAACTTCCAACCAAGACGAGATCGTCCCCTTTGTGCATGAAATAGAAAATACGCGAGTGTTCCAAAAAGCGATCGACGATACTGACGACGCGAATGTTTTCGCTTAAGCCTTGGACTCCCGGTCGCAAGCAACAGATGCCTCGCACGTTGAGTTGAATTTCCACACCGGCTTGGGAAGCGTCGTACAGCGCGTCGATTATTTGCTGATCGACGAGCGAATTAAGTTTGAGCTTGATCTGAGCTGGTTCACCTTCTTTCGCGGCCAGCGTTTCGATTTCGATTAACTCCAAAATTCTTTCGCGTAGGCCGATTGGTGCCATCGTCAATTTGCGCATTCCAAAAGGTGCCGAAAAACCCGCAACGGCGTTAAAGAAACGGATCGCATCATCGCCCAATTGAGCGTCGCAAGAAAAATAACTGATATCGCTGTAAATGCGCGCGGTTGCTTCGTTGTAATTTCCGGTCGCAAGATGGACGTAGCGGCGGATACCTTCGGGTTCACGCCGAACGACGACGCAAATTTTGGAATGGACTTTTAGTCCTCGCAAACCGTAGACCACGTCAACGCCGGAAGCCTCTAATTGCTTGGCCCAACTAATGTTGCGTGCTTCATCGAATCGGGCTTTGAGTTCGACAACGGCGATGACGGATTTGCC
>JANMEB010000428.1:0-2203 GCA_031376585.1 Planctomycetota bacterium
CTCCGGCGGCAGTGAGGAAAGACGGATTCGAAGTCGCAACACCCGGATTGATGTTGGCGGCCAACGTCGTCGCGCCACCAGTCCCTGTCCGCTTCCACAACTCGCGACCGTTGATTCCATCGTCCGCGGCAAAGTACAGTGTCCCGTTGACGTTGACTAGATTGTCGGGATTGGAGCCCAATGCCCCTGCGCGGATATCAGGAATTTGCGCAGTACCGACCGTCGTAGAATTACTTCGCCACAACTCCGCGCCGCTGGTTCCGTTGATAGCCGAGAAAAACAACGTCCCTACCACGTTGGTCAGATACCTCGGATCCGATGAAGCCCCACCGGGACGAATGTTGAGAATCATCGTCGTGCCCGCTGACCCGCCGTTGCTCTTCCACAATTCGTTTCCGTTAGTTCCATCGTTTGCAGCGAATATTAAATTCCCTTTCAAATTGGCAAACGAATTCGGATTGGAACTCCCCGCGCCCGGAAGAATGTCTTTCACCAAGACCGTGATGGGGGAGAGACCTGTGGTGCCAGTGCTTTTCCATAGTTCGACGCCGCTGGAACCGTCGTTGGCAGTGAAGTACGCGATTCCTTTGACATTGGTCAATCCGGTGGGGAAGGAACTACCTGTTCCCGGGTTAATGTCTTTGACCAAGAACGTTCCGCCGGTCGTTCCATCACTGCGCCAGAGTTCCCTTCCGTTGGTGCCATTGTTTGCAATGTAAAAATCGGCCGCCGCAAACAACAAGATTCCATTGACGTTGGTCAAATGGGTGGGAGCGGACGAAGGACGCGTTGTGAGCGAGTCTTCGGCGATGTCTTTGACCATCAACGTTCCCGTACTCGTACCATCGCTTTTCCAAAGCTCGGTTTGCGATAAGCCTATAACGACTGGCCCAGTCGTCGCGGCGAAGAACAACGTGCCGTTGACGTTGGTCAGACTGCTTGGGAATGAACTAAGTAAACCGGCCCGGATGCTGAACACCATATTTGTTCCAACTGCCGTTCCGTTGCTAGTCCAAAGTTCGTTTCCGTTGGTACCGTCGTTTGCGGTGAACGCAAGGCGACCGTTGAAATTGGTTAAGTTTCCGACGCCCGAATCGAGTGCTCCGAGTCGAATGTCTTTTACTAACACAGTCCCCGCGTTCGTTCCATCGCTCTTCCAAAGTTCACGGCCGGTGTCCGCGCGAATGGCGGTAAAGAATACGGTGCCGCCAACATTGGTGAAGTTTTGTGGGTTAGATGCCCCCGCCCCGCCTACAATGTCAATCAATGCCAGTTGCGACGGCGGCGTCGACGATGGAACGCCAACACCGGACACTCCGAGGCCAGCGATACCAGGGCCTGTAACGAAACCGCGATTCACGCCTGGACCAATGACTCCCAAATCCGTAACGCCAGGTAGGCCGACGGGAGACTCGCCACCTCCATCCATCACCCACACTTCGCCGCTGCCGGAGCCGGAATAGTCAGCCTGGAAAAACAGATGGCCGTTGATATTTGCCATACTGTGTGGATAGGCCCCCCGAGATCCCGGGTTGATTTCTTTCACCAACACGGTTCCCGCCTCCGTCCCATCACTTTTCCAGAGTTCGTGGCCGGTACTACCGTCGGCGCTAAAAAACAACGTCCCATTTACGTTGGTCAAGTTGTAAGGATTGGAGCTAAAGGTTGACGGGCCGATATTCTCTACCCAAAAGGTTCCCGCGGCCGTCCCATCGCTCTTCCAAAGTTCGATGCCAGTGGATCCGGATCCGCCATTGGCGGCAAAGAAAAGTGTTCCATTGACGTTGGTTAGATTAGCTGGATAGGAACCCGTAGCTCCGTCGCGGATTTCCTCCACTAACACGGTTCCCGATGGCGTCCCATCGCTTTTCCAGAGTTCTTGCCCGCTAGGGCCGGCGGCGGCGAAGAACAACGTGCCGTTCACGTTGGTCAAAAAATCTGGATTGGCACTATACGCATCCGGACCGATTTGTTTAACAAACACGGTCCCGTCGATCGTCCCATCGCTCTTCCAAAGCTCGAAGCCGTTAAGTGGATCGTATGCGCTGAAAAACAGAGTGCCATTCACGTTAGTCAAGTGGCTGGCGAGTGAACCTCCGGAGCCCGGATTGATGTCCCTGACCAAGATGGGAAAAAAGTTCTGCGTTGGATCGAGCTTCCAAAGTTCTTTACCGTATGTAATACCGTTCGATGCCGTGAAAAA
>JANMEB010000646.1:0-1497 GCA_031376585.1 Planctomycetota bacterium
GTTGATTTTCGGGCGAAGGTTAGATGAGGGGGCTGCACTCGGCATTGCGAAATCGCGGCCCCTCACCCTGGCCCTCTCCCCAACACGACGTGAAATCACGGCGTGTTGGGGAGAGGGAACTTAAAATGCGCAACATCAAAACTTACGCGTCGGGATAGCATTTCAACAGGCTTTTAGACGCTCAAACGTTGTTCATACGGAACGCGTTCGCCGTTTTCAAGATAGCGGCGCAAGATCCGTAAATACATCGCCCAACAGTGGTTCGAAATTCGAAAGTGTTCGTTGGCGGCGGGCCAGCCAGTGTGATAAAAGCGGACCCAAACCAATTCCGGCTTGGTGTCCAAGTGAAAACCAACAAGTGTGTCGTCCCAATCGACGTCCGAATGGCTCATCCGAAGTTCGAATTCTTTGCCGGCGATACACTTGGTGACAACGGCACGCCAATCGTATTGAGGGCCGAACCAAAGTTCGTACTCTTTGCCAACTGCCGGTATGCCGGATGAACTTACCGTCCACCAAGCGTCCAACCCGGCCGGAGTACTGATTGCGTCAAAAATTTTCTCAGCGGACGATTTGATCGGAAAATCTTGGAAAATATCAGACATGGGAGACTCGCTGAAGTTTGAATTTCACGATAGGTTGGGAATGAATTGGCGGGAGGTCGAAAGGGCCGTGTCGTAATTTTTGCAAAAACGGCAAGCTACCGACGCGAGTCGGTAGTGTTGACACAACTGGCTAATTAATCAAACACCTTTGCTCTGAATTTTCGGCGCTCGCATTTTGCCGTTTTAGCAAGCCGTATGAAACTCTACCGACTTGCATCGGTAGTTTCAATGAATATGTTTTCGACACTGACATTTGAGTTTAAAACACCCTGCTCGCCAAAAACACGAATGGCTTCGTTTCGCTTTCAACTCTTAACTTTCAACCCTCAACTTTCAACTTTCTTTCAGAATCAGGGGGCTGATCCGCCGCGGCGGACTCGTCAGGAAGTCGCGCCATAAATTCGCGTTCCAGTTCCATCGCCCTCAGGACGGCCTGAGGCCAAGGAACTTGATATTCGATCGGGTCGGTCCATCCCAAGCGATGAAAGGCCAAAATTCGTTCGACATCCGAACCTGTTTGTCCTAAAGATCGGCCGTGAGCGTCGGGCAGATAACTCGTGCACGTGTTGCGAAACACGGTTGCGAAATCTAGCTGCAATGCGTCGACCGATTCGCGCGCTTCGATCAAAATGTCTGACTTGCTCCAATGTAAATAGGGAAGCTCTAATTCGACTCGCTCCGAATTCCAATTCCCAATTTTAAATGCGTGCAACAACGCTGAATAAAACTCGGGTCGGCAGTCGGGGTAGATCGCATGATCGCCAGAATGCACCCCCAAGCCAAGCTTAACAGCCGAATGATGCTCATGGGCGAGCGACAAGGCAAATCCATACGCGATCGAACAGCATCTGGCGTATCTGCGTGGGTGTGTGGATCCGCTGGGCGTGCGCGT
>JANMEB010000568.1:0-7627 GCA_031376585.1 Planctomycetota bacterium
CGATGCCGCTCGCGCCATCATTAGCCGCGAACATCACATTCCCTTTAAGGTTGGTCAATTGCGTTGGATTGGAACTCAACGGACCGACTCGGATGTCCTTCACTAGAACCGTGTTGGCAACAGTCCCCGTGCTCTTCCACAATTCGACACCACTGATTCCGTCGTTAGCCCTGAAGAACAAGATCCCTTTGACGTTTGCAAAATTTCCTGGGGCCGAGCCAATTGCGCCTGGAAAAATGTCCTTCACCAGGACGGTCCCGGCGGCAGTCCCATCACTCTTCCAAAACTCGATGCCTGTCGTCCCATCGTTGGCGGTAAAGAACAGTTTCCCTTTGACGTTCGTCAAGTTATTGGGAAACGAACTGTTGGCTCCTGTTCGAATATCTTTGAGCCGCGTGGTTCCGGCGGTCGTCCCGTCACTCGTCCATAATTCACTGCCGCTCGCTCCATCGTTGGCGCGGAAAAACAAAATCCCGTTCACGTTGGTAAAAAAAGACGCTGACGAGCCGGTGACTCCTGTTTGAATATTTTTCAGCAGCGTGGTCCCTGCGATGCTACCATCGCTTTTCCAGAGTTCGGCACCGACCACGCCATCGTTGGCCGAAAAATAAAGCTTACCGCCGACGTTGGCCAGGTTACTGGGGAGCGATCCCGGCGCGCCGGGACGAATATCTTCGACCAGCACAGTTCCGCCGATCGTGCCGTTGGTTTTCCACAGCTCCCTGCCGTGAGCCGCCGTGTTGGCGACAAAGAAAATGATCCCGTTCACATTAGTGAAATCGCTCGGGCTCGACGCGCCGGAGCCGGACACGATATCGATCAAGGCCGTCGCGCTCGGGGGTGTCGCAGGCGCCACACCGACACCGGCGACCCCGGCTCCGGCAAGTCCCGCACCGGGAACTCCGATGCCCAGAACCCCGGGCCCGTTGATTCCGCTCAATGCCACAGGCGGAGCGGACACAATCGGTTCAGCCCCGCCGTCCATGACCCATAATTCTTGGCCATTGATCCCATCATTGGCAGCGAAAAACAATCTCCCGTTCACGTTGATGATATAGCCTGCGTTCGATGAGATACTTCCCGCTTGAATATCCTTGACTAGCGTCGTCCCCGCACCTGTCCCGTCACTCTTCCACAATTCTGCGCCGCTCGCTCCATCGTTCGCTCGGAAAAACAACGTTCCATTCACATTGGTAAGGAATGCGGGATACGAACTGCTGCTTGTTGATCGAATGTCTTTGATTAGCGCGGTCCCGGCAGTCGTTCCATTGCTCTTCCACAATTCTTCGCCGTTGGTTCCATTGTTGGCCGTAAAAAACAATATCCCGTTCACGTTGGTGAGATCCGAGGGAAACGAGCCGTCGCTCCCTGATCGAATGTCTTTCAAAAGCACGGTCGTGGCGGCGGTCCCGTTACTCTTCCACAATTCTTTGCCGCTGTTTCCATCGTCGGCTGCAAAAAACAACGTCCCGTTCACGTTGGCGAGCTCAGAGAGATACGAGCCGGTGACTCCGACTAGAATGTCCTTGACCAGCGTGGTGCCGCCAACCGTCCCGTCACTCTTCCACAATTCAGTGCCGCTCGCACCATCGTTGGCGCTAAAAAACAACGTCCCGTTAACGTTGGTGAGATTAGCAGGCCTCGAATAACTGCTTCCCGCTTGAATATCCTTGACCCGCACGGTCCCGGCGGCCGACCCATCACTCTTCCATAATTCAGTGCCGCTGGTTCCATCATTGGCTCGGAAAAACAATGTTCCATTTACGTTGGTGAGACTATCGGGAACCGAACCGTAGTTCCCGGATCGAATGTCTTTCACTAGCGTGGTCCCGGCGGCCGTCCCATCACTCGTCCATAATTCAGTGCCGCTGGTTCCTTCATTGGCTCGGAAAAACAGCGTCCCGTTCACGTTGGTGAGGCCAAGTGGATTCGATTCATTGATCCCTGCTCGAATGTCTTTGACCAGCGTCGTCCCGGCGGCGGTCCCATTACTCTGCCACAATTCATGGCCGGTCGCTCCGTTGTTAGCAACAAAGAACAATGTTCCGTTCGCATTTGTCAGATAAGAGGGATACGAGCTATTGATTCCTATTCGAATGTCTTTGACCAAAACGGTGCCGCCTGCCGTCCCGTCACTCTTCCATAGTTCGCCGCCACTAATGCCATTGTTGGCAACGAAAAACACCGTCCCGTTCACGTTGGTGAAACTCGCCGGCGACGACGCTCCCGCTCCTGAAACAATATTGATCAGCGCCGGCAGGCCGGACAATAAATGCCGTGGTTCGAGACTCTCCAGGGCCAGCCGAGTTTCCCTGGGAAAGGTCTCGCGCACTCGATTGGCCAAATTGAATTTGCGATTTCGCCGCAGATGACTTCTCAGGTGCTCAAACATTGTTCGACTCCAGGTGTAACTCGAGTGCCTGTTTAACAACACATCGTCGACGCTCAAAACATCGCGAGCCAAATCTATTCGACAGACCAAGACCCATGTTACCACCATCTGCCGGAGGAGGCTTTAATTTGCAAGAATTTCATGTACTCGCAATTTTAACTTAATTTGCAATCCGCCGTCATTTTTCGGCTGTTTTCGAGACTCGTTCTTCAAGACATATTCCTGCCTAAGTAATGAGTGGTGCGATGACTTGGGACGCTTCGACGCCAGTGAGGCGCGAGTCGAGGCCTTGGAATTTGTAGGCGAACGTCGAATGATCGATGCCCAATTGGTGCAGCATCGTGGCGTGTAAATCGTGAACCGAAACGCGGTTTTCCGTGGCGTGATATCCAAAGTCATCCGTCGCGCCGTAACTGAGGCCGGGTTTGAATCCGCCACCGGCAAGCCACATCGAAAAACCAGCCAGATGATGATCGCGCCCGTCGCCTTGGGCCATCGGCGTGCGCCCGAATTCGGAACCGAATACGACGATCGTGTCTTCCAACATGCCGCGTTGTTTCAAGTCCGAAATCAATGCGGCCGCGCCTTGGTCGACTTCGGCTGCGGAACCCGCGATGTGTGTTTTGATGCTGCCGTGGTGGTCCCAATCGCGATGATAAAGCTGAATGAAGCGCACGCCGCGTTCCGCCAGCCGTCGCGCTAGTAGGCAGTTCGCGGCAAAACTGCCGTCGCCTCCTTTGGTTCCGTACAAGTCCAATACATGTTGTGGCTCGTCGCGAATGTCCATGAGATCCGGCACACTGGTCTGCATGCGAAAGGCCATTTCATATTGGCTGATCCGTGAAGCGATTTCCGGATCGCGGGAATGGCGCGAGTTGATTTCGTTGAGCTTGGCAACCGTATCGACGATGTCACGCTGCCGTTCTTGGGCGACTCCGGCGGGACTGGAAACATACATGACAGGGTCGCCGGTGCTGCGGAACTCGACGCCCTGAAAACGGCTTGGTAAAAATCCCGAATGCCATTGCCGGCCCGCGATCGGTTGTTTTTGGCCGAATTGTCCGGTCGAAACCATCACTACGAAACCGGGTAGTTCTTCCGTTTCAGCACCCAAGCCGTACCACAGCCAAGAACCCATTGCAGGTCTCCCCGCGATCATTGACCCCGTGTTCATAAACGTGTGTGCCGGATCGTGATTGATGGCTTCGGTGAACATCGATTTGATAATGCACAAATCATCCGCGCAAGTTCCGGCAAGTTTGGGCCAGATCGAACTGATTTCATGACCAGACTTGCCCCATTTTTGAAACGGATGTTGTGGGGCGAAACATTTCAGAGCTTGGCCTTGCAACTGCGCGATTTGCTGCCCTTTGGTCATGGATTCGGGCATCGGTTGCCCGTCGAGTTTGACTAGTTCGGGCTTGTGATCAAAAGTGTCGAGATGACTCATGCCACCCGCCATGTACAACCAAATCACGCGTTTGGCTTTGGGCTGAATTGGAGCGGTGCCTCGGACGTCGGTTTGCGCTCGAAGTGATCGACCGAGCAATCCGCCGAGCGCCATTGCACCGACACTGACGCCGCTGCGATGCAAAAATGTTCTACGCGCTATTTCCGGTGGCATCCAGTTCATGGTAATCGTTCACGAGTTGTGGAACTCGCCTCTTGTTCGGAGGGGGTCAGACCCATTTTTCGGATTCAAGTTGATTCCAAGTAAAGTAATATTGGCCGAAAAATGCGTCAGACCCCGACCCGTGGACATTCAATTTCGAGTAATCGTTTCATGCAGGTTCAAGAGGACTCGGGCCACGCTGGTCCAGGCTGACCATTCCGCCGCATCGAACTGCGCCTGCGGCTTAAACGGTCCCACCGTCATTAGCTTTTCCGCCGCGCTCTCATCCGCAGTGAATTCGGTTCGATGCTTTACCAACAACGATTGCAGCAGTTCGATTTCGTCTTGTCGCGCCGGTCGACTCAACACGGTGTGAATCGCTGTGGAAAGGCGTTCGGTATCCGATTTTCCTTCTTCACATAACATGCGAGCCGCCAAGGCTCTTGCCGACTCGACGTAGCTCGGATCGTTGAGCAATGCCAGGGCCTGTAAAGGCGTGTTCGACCGAGGCCGATCAACGACGCATTCCTCGCGACATGGCGCATCGAACGCCGCCAACGACGGATGCAAGTATTGTCGCTGCCAATGCGTGTACAAACCCCGACGATATAGGTCGGTCCCTGCTCCAGTTTCCCATTCGCGTTGGGGGAAATTGAGATACGCCCAATAGCCACTGGGTTGAAATGGTTTGACGCTCGTCCCGCCAATTTCGTCATTCAACAGACCGCTGGTTGAGAGAATTACGTCGCGCACCATTTCGGCGTCCAGCCGCCAGCGGCCTTGATGGGATAGCCAACGATTGTAAGGGTCGCGTTCGCCCGCTTCGAGTGAAACATCCGCAGACTGTCGGTAGGTTTCGCTCATGACTAGGAGCTTGATTAAAGATTTAACGTCCCAGCCGGACCGAATCATTTCACTTGCCAACCAATCGAGCAATTCCGGATGCGACGGCCAATCGCCTTGAGCGCCAAGGTCTCCGAGATTCGACGACAACCCGGCACCAAAAAACAACTTCCAAAGTCTATTCGTTAGCGCCCGAGCGGTTAACGGGTTTTCCTTAGAAGCCAGCCAGTTCGCTAGGTCTAATCGTGACATTCGACCCGTCGCAAGTTCGGAATATCCACCCAATGCAACCGGGATGCTTGGCGAAACGATGTCGCCTGTTTCATCCATCCAGTTCCCACGATGCAGGACGCGCACGACGCGCGGCTCACGCGATTTGGTGATCAAAGTCGTTCGTATCGATTCGTTTAACTTCTTGAGTGCAGCGGTTAATTGATTTAGCTCTTTGCGCGCCGACTCCAGGGACGGAGCGATCGAGTGATAGTAATCCAGGATTTTTTGGGATTGTTCCAAACTTTGTTCGCCGGTTGGAATCGCCAACAAAGATTCGATCTCGCGGGGTGGATCATTCGTCGCGCCAATGGGCGAGGCTGAGGTCGAAGCATCCAAGCGAAAACGTCCCAAAGTATGCTGCGGATTTTGCTTGAAGTTCTGCTTTAGCTCGATGCGCAATCGCGATCCTTTGGGGAGCGACTGCGGTTCGTCGAGCACGAACACCGCGCGATTCATTTGGCCAGTTTGCCCGGCAATTGCCCAGCCCCAAGTGTCAGTTGTTTCGTCGTCGTCGATGGCGGATGCGATCGCGAATTTTCCCAAAGGGTGACCGCCTGAAGAATCTGGTTGTTCAAAAGTCGCACTTGCGCTGGCGAAGGTAACTTTCTCTGGCAGATTAGTCACAGGTTCCGCGACGATCGTTAGCACGATTTCGCTGAGTACAAAATTTCCGCTGCCGGCGCGACCAGGGCCTTTACCTGGGAGCGAATCGTCCGGAATGACTTCTAAACGGAAGGCGGTTGTGCCCGCCGGGAGTTCGGAAACTTCCAATACGTAAGAATCGGTTTCCGGGCTATTTCCACTAGCCAGAATCGATCCATCATCCTTTAGCGTCAAGGTCGCGCCATTGGCCGATCGAATTTCGGTCGCACGCAACGTGACCCAAGAAACCACATGCTTCGACCAAGAGCTTCTCTCTTCCGCCGACTCCGGAGTCTCGGTCGCGATGTGGGATTTTATCGCTTGGATTTGTTCATTCAGCCGCGCGAGCTCAGCCTGCTGCTCAGGACTGGGAACTTGAATTTGAGGACCCCACACTCCCGAGTCGTTAGCGCCTGAATATAAGCCCTTTTCTTCAATGTCGGCGAAGAACGCTTCGAACGAATAAAAATCTCGTTGCGTGAAAGCATCAAACTTGTGATCGTGGCATTCGCAACAACCGAGCGTGACTCCCAGCCATGCGCCCCCCAAATTGCGGACACGCTCGGCGATATATTTCGACAGATACTCTTTGTCTTGAACGCCACCTTCGGCACTCATCATTCCCAAGCGATTGTAGCCGGACGCGATCAAGTTTTCGGTCGTCGGACTGGGAAGTAAATCTCCGGCAAGTTGTTCGCGCGTGAATTGAGCGAACGGTTTGTTTTGGTTGAAAGAATTGATCACATAGTCGCGGAAAGGCGAAACACTAAGTGCTTGATCGCCGTGATAACCGACGCTGTCGGCATAACGAACCAAGTCCAACCACCACATCGCCATTCGTTCGCCAAAATGAGGCGAAGCCAGCAGCTCGTCCACCAATCGTTCGTACGCGGTGGTATCGCGAACGTATTCCGTTGCAAACTGCTCGACGCGCTCGTTGCTGGGAGGCAATCCGAGCAAGTCCAAATGCAGACGTCGCGCCAACGTGCGAGCGTCGGCTGGGCTGGCGGGTCGCAGCCCTTTCTGCAGCATCGTGGATAGTACAAACTGATCTACTGGCTGTTCGTTAAATCTAAGAACCGCGTTGTCGGATTCGTGCTTGCCGACATCGAGTCGTGGCGGATCGAGGCGCTCAATCGGCTCGAAAGCCCAATGGCCTTGCCAAGTCGCACCTTGTTCAATCCAGCGACGAATCAATTCGATCTCTTGTTGCGACACCACTTTTTTGGATTCGGCAGGAGGCATCCGCTCGTCGTGGTCCGCCGTTTCCAATCGACGCAATAATTCGCTCTCATCCGGATTTTTTGGCGAAACGACCCCAGCCACTCCTTTGTCGCCAACTAGTCCCAACTTCGTATCCAATCGCAAGTCGGCTTCGCGCTTGTTCTTGTCGGGGCCGTGACAAGCGAAACACCGATCGGCCAAAATGGGCCTAATGTCGCGGTTGAATTCGACAACGGCTGGCAAATCGGCAGCGTTGTGATCTTGAGCTTGAATTACCGCCGGCCCACTAGCGGCGCTTAGCATTGCAAGTAGCGGGAGGAATACGATGGGCGCGACGATACGCTCGGTGGGCCGTCGAAACGAGTCGCGTAACTTGTCCATTATTTTCAGCACCGTTATGAGCCCGTCGCGCGATGAGGATGAAAATCCGATCCGGACGAGACGCGTAGACTCATTTTCACTGTCGAAAACATCGTGTCAACTAGCTAAAGGTGATCTAAGAGTCCATTGTGAGTTGCTAACTCGAAGCGCAAGCGAATTATTCATTCCTCGAAGTCCTCGCCTGCGATTCGTACAGATTTTTGCAATGGGGCCGCTAAGACCCCATCCAGCTTGCCTGGATGGTGAATCGGTTTGAAAAC
>JANMEB010000593.1:0-2223 GCA_031376585.1 Planctomycetota bacterium
TGGGACGGCTTGCGGTTAGCGATCCAATAAAATCGAGCAGCCTCGAAGCGGTTGCCGCGCTGCGTGCGGCTGGAGTCCGTTTGGTAATGGCTACCGGCGATTCGACCGCGACGGCGCAAACAATCGCGAGACATTTGGGAATCGACGAAGTGTTCGCAGAAATCTTGCCCGCCGACAAACTAGCGTTGGTCAAAAGGTTTCAGCAACAAGGTAGATTTGTAGCGATGGCTGGAGACGGAATCAACGACGCTCCCGCGTTGGCTCAAGCCGACATCGGAATTGCGATGGGTACGGGTACCGACATCGCGATGCACAGCGCACAAATCACATTGGTCAAAGGAGACTTGCGCGGGATCGCACGGGCCCGAGCTTTGTCGATCGCGACGGCGCGCAATATGCGACAGAATCTTGCGCTGGCACTGCTTTACAACGCGTTGTGCATTCCGATTGCAGCGGGGGTACTCTATCCGCTGACCGGTTGGCTGCTTTCACCGATGATCGCCGCCGCCGCGATGAGCGTCAGCTCGGTCTCGGTGATTGCCAACGCGCTACGGCTGCAGCGGGCCGTCATTTGATTTCGCGTCGGGCGACAATCAGACTGTTTGAAAGCGTGTGGCACGCATTTTTCAACAAGCGGTCAAGGCTTCACGGCGAACACTTTGACACTGGCCGCGTAGTCATTGACATTATAGCGTTGCAACAAATCGCCCAGTCGCTCGTGGAACGAAGCTTCTTCGGTTACCGCCGTACAGCAGCCGGAAGTAGTCGCTGGCAAAGCACTCGCTGCGGAACTCGTTGCGGAATCTTGTGGTGTCGTCGTCATCGAAGGCGGGCAACAGCCGGATTGATTCTCGACTTTTGCGTAAGCGTTCAAGTCCGCACCACTGTCGATGACTTCGACATTAGCAAAGCCAGCCGCGATCAATTGGCTGCGATATTCATCGATCGGGATCGCACCCGCGATGCAGCCAACGTACGAGGCAACGTCGTGCGCGAGTTCATCGGGTAACGTCTGCCTTAAAGCGATGTCGCTCACGGCCAATCGCCCGCCGGGTTTCAGAATTCGAGCGATCTCACGAAACACTGCCGGCTTATCCGGAGCCAAATTGATTACGCAGTTGCTGATCACACAGTCGGCCACGCCGTCCGCCAACGGCATTTTTTCGATGGTCGCTAAATGAAATTCGACATTGCGAATGGGTTGGCCAAGGGCGGCGACCGTTGCGTTCTTGCGAGCCAGTTCGATCATTTCGCGAGTCATGTCGATGCCAATGGCCTTCCCTGTTGGGCCGACTTTTCGCGCCGCGAGGAATACATCGAGTCCGCCGCCGCAACCCAAATCGACAACGACTTCGCCCGATTTCAGGCTGGCCATCGCAGTTGGATTGCCGCATGACAGACCCATATTGGCTTGGGCCGGTATTGCCGCCAGTTCTTCAGTTGAGTAGCCGAACGCCTCGGCAACCGCGTGGACGCCAAGTTGGTTCGATGAAAGGCCACTCGAAGCCACGGCGCCGTATTTGTCTTTCACTGCTTGCGTGATTTTTGTAGACACAATCGAGCACTCCGCCGGAAAAGAGACTTTGTCCATCCGGCAAATCGTAGGGAACTCGATTGATCCATTCAAGGGTGCGGTGAGGGCGAGCGGGCAACAGCCGATGCTTATCGTCGATTTTGCGGAGTCGTAGCGTCTACGCTCTTGCGTTGGTGCTCGATCGTGTTGGTGACATCTCCGTCGCTCAAGTACAACGTCAGCACATCGTCGATCTGGACTTTTTCGTCGTTAAATCGTCGGTCGTCGAAGACGTGTTCGGTGTTAAGCGACAAATCACTCGATTCGCCAATTTCGCCCAACGGCCGCAAATTCTCGCTGTGGATTCGGTCGATCGAAATTTGTGGCTTTTTGATTTCAACGCCGCCGTAAACCGAACGCCGAATCGCATTGCCCGTTGGATCCTGAATCAGCTCGCGATCGTTGATAAACGTGAATCCCAACTCGTTTGAGGAATTCAACAAACGAGAAACGGACGAAGTTTTTTCGCACGCCGAATCGAATGAGCTTGAAAAATTGTGGAACGAGTCATAGGCGAATACGAACGGATCTTGCACGACTATCGTTGCCGTGGCAACGTCAGTCCCGCCTTCGCCGTCGTTGACTTCATAGCTGAAGGAAACGCTGCCGGAAAAGCCCGACGTCGGCGTGTAGGTGAACGTGCCATCGCT
>JANMEB010000634.1:0-13586 GCA_031376585.1 Planctomycetota bacterium
GCGGCTAATTTGAAAAGCCGAATTTTTGCCGAAATGTAGGCATGAGAGTTGAGACTTGGCGAGTCCGCCGCGGCGGATTAGCCCCCTGATGCTTTGCATCGCGGTTGAGAGTTGCACTCGACAAGCAACCGACACGTGCCGTCGGTGCTCGCTCCATAGGCTACCGTGTCTTACGACGCAAACCGCGGCGCTAATCGGTCGACGATCAACTGGCCTATATTTAAGGATGCGGTCGCCGCCGGCGAAGGCGCGTTGATGATGTTGACGGTCCGCTCGGTTTCCGTGATATGAAAATCATCGACGAAACTGCCGTCGGGCAAAACGGCTTGTGCGCGAACTCCCGCCGGCGCGACGACTAAATCGGCAGCTTGAATTTCAGGAATCAAACGCTGCAATGCTTTGACAAACGCACGCTTGTTCACCGACCGCCACATTTCTGCCATTCCCATCCGCCAGTGCTTCAGCGCCAACCGCCGAAAACCGCGATACGTCAAGCTTTCCCAAAGGTCGGGCAAATTGATCGTCCTCATCGTGTAGCCTTCCCGCGCAAACGCCAGCACTGCGTTTGGGCCGCACTCAAGGCCGCCGCCGATCATTCGCGTAAAATGAACTCCCAAAAACACAAACCGCGGATCGGGAACGGGATAGATTAGATTGCGGCACAAGTAGTGCTTTTCCGGACGCACTTCATAATACTCGCCGCGGAACGGAACGATTTTCGCGTCGGGTTTGCTACCACCCAATTTCGCCACTCGATCGCTGTGTAAGCCGGCGCAATTGACCACGACAGCGGTTGCAAACTCGCCTTGATTCGTTTCGACGACGGTTTCTCCCGCCGAGTGCCGAATGGTTTGCACGCGGCAACCCAATCTAATCTGGCTACCAGAATGCCGGATCAGCTCGCCAAGTTTTTCACATACTTGCCGATAGTTAACGATGCCGGCCTCAGGAACGTGGATCGCGCTAATCCCAGCGGAATGTGGTTCAAGTTCTTTGAGCCGAGCTACGTCGATCAGCTCGCACTTGACGCCGTTGGCGACTCCGCGCTCGAAAATCGTCTGCAGCCAAGGACGTTCGAAATCTTCGGTCGCCACGATGACTTTGCCACAGATTTCAAAATCAATTCCATGTTGCTCACAGAACCGCTGCATGGCCAGTTTTCCATCGCGGCAATTTTTCGCTTTGGAGGAACCGGGTTTATAATAAATGCCCGAATGCAGCACGCCGGAATTGTGGCCCGTTTGATGCTCGGCTAGACGGCTCTCTTTTTCCAAGACCAAAATGTTGCGTCTCGGGAATTGCTGCGTGAATCGGTAAGCCGTGGCCAGCCCGACAATACCGCCGCCGACGATAATCGCATCGTTTTTCTGCATCGCGCTACAACTTGAATGCCGATTTCGCGCAATAAAAAAAGGTCATGTGTTGTCGCTCCCTCGTCAACCCATGACCTTTGTCCTGAAACGGGACTTCCGATGTCCCGCCCTTTCGGCGCTGGCTAATTGATTTATCGAACTACCGAATAACGATTCAGTAGTCTCCGGATCAAAAGCGAAATGTTTGTTCGATTTTTGGTTCATTTCGACGGCGAATAACAATTGTGCCGCGCTTTTATGCCTTGCGCGGCCTGCGATGCATCGTTTAACCCGGAGCCAACGGCGACGGCGTTGGCACTGCGAAGTTGTCGCCGCCGTTGGCTCCGGGTTAAACACAACGCTTCATTGGTGGACTCGCGGGGTATAACGGAATTTTTCCGACGACGCATGGGCTGCCGAAAAGTGTTGCCGATTCGACTGCGAAAACTTTGCGGGTCGCATCACAGCAAGAGTAGCGCTACGTTCATATAAATCATAATCCCTAAAACGTCGACGATCCCCGCAACAAACGGAGTACTCATCAAAGCCGGGTCAAAACCTAATCGATGAAACAATATTGGCGACAAGGAACCAATCAATGTCCCAGCAGTGACGACCAGCATTAGAGTGATCGGCACCGTCATTGCTTGGACAAGGCTAGGTGGATTGGGGAAAATTTGAGTAACGACCAAGCTCATTGCGCCCAGACAAAGTCCCAATAAGCCACCCACAAAAAGTTCGCGGTAGGCCACCCGCATCCAATCCTTCCGCGTCAGTTGCCCGCGCGTCAGTGCCGCGATGACCAGCGTTGCCGATTGACTACCTGAATTTCCGCCACTGCTGATCACCAATGGGATGAATGGAATCAGCCAGGCCCATTGGTTCAACTGGGTGCCGTAGCTTTGCAATGCAATCGCGGTCAGCACTCCGCCAAAAAACAAAATGCACAGCCATACTCCGCGCTTCCAGCTCATCGTAAGCCAGTGCGTACGCAGATAGCTATCTTGCAGCGGTGTGACCGCACCCATGCGTTGTACATCTTCTGTCGCTGCACTTTGAACAACGTCGATCACATCATCGTGCGTGATAATCCCCAGCATGTGATGCTCGTGATCGACGACGGGAATTGCCAACAAGTCAAGTTTAGCCACTCGATTCGCGACGGATTCCTGATCTTCGTGGGCCTCCACGGTGACCAATTTGGTTTCCATGAGGTCGCGCATCGGCGTATTGGGGCGACGCATTGCCGCCACAAGCTGCCGCGCGGAGACGACGCCTCGCAAATGCTGTTCCCCATCGACGATATACAAATAGTAAATCGTCTCGAACACTTCGGCTTGGCGGACAAGTTCATCGAGGGCTTCGCGCACGGTCAGCGATTCACTCAGCCGCAAGATGTCGGTGCTCATCATGGCACCGGCGGTTCCTTCAGGGTATTGGCTCAGTCGTTGAATATCGCGACGATCCGTCGCCGGGACACGATTGATCAAATCCTCTTGTGTTCCGAGGCTGACGCGGCGCAATAAACCGACTCGGTCGTCCGACGCAAGTTTCGCGATTAACAGCGCGACCAATTCGCGGTCTTGACTCTCGCAAATTTCGACTTGGCGCTGTGGGTCAAGATAAATGAATATTTCGACACGAGAAGCTTCCTCGGCGTGCTGCAAGACTTGCCAAGCTTCATCGGCAGTCAGCCCTTCCATGAATTCCGCAGTTCGCGCCGGATGTAATGCGGTGCAAAACTCGCGCAGTTCGGCGACGTTATTAGTCGCTAACATTTCGCGAAGTTCGGGTAAGTACAGCGTGTTGATCATGCGCGAAAGCAACGGAAAAAGACGACTGCGGATGGCCCGCAGCGCTAGGATCAAAGCCCAAACGAAATGCATCCCGATGAATCGTGGGCGACCGTTAGCGAACTGTCAACGGGTTTCGCCAATAGACATGCCAATGACCGACCCATAAGCCGTCACATCCGGCATCCGCGGCTTTCTCCGGCAAGTCGCCCGACAATTTATTACGAGCGGACTTTTTCCTGAATCAACTGTTCGAGTTCCATGCGGAGCCGAATCAGGACTTCGTCATACGGAAACGCCCCTAACGCTTCGGTCCCGCGCTTCAGATTGACGTAATTCGGGCCGCACCACAGTCCCAGATCGGCGTCGTCCGTTTCGCCGGGCCCATTCACGCGGCAACCCATCACCGCAATCGTGATCGCATGGTCTTCGGCGAATCGCGACATCTCGCGAACCTTTTGCGCCAGCTCCACGAAAGCGTCATTCTCAACTCGCGAGCAACTGGGGCAGGAAATAATATTCAATCGATCCGTACGATAGTCGACGACCGACCGGACTCGGCCGTTGTGGATGTCGTCGATAATCTGCCGGGCAGCGCGAATCTCCTCCCCCTTTTGCTCATTCGGGACCGTCAAGCTAACGCGAACCGTGTCTCCGATCCCTTGCGAAATCAATTGCTCGAAAGCCACGCGGGTTTTGATGATCCCGTCCGGCGGAAGTCCCGCTTCCGTTACCCCCAAATGAAGCGGCACGTCCGGGCGAAGCTCCGCAAAACGTCGATTTAATTCCACGACTTTTTTCGGATCGGAATCCTTCAGCGAAACGCAATATCGATGAAAGCCAATCTCATCCAAGAACCGGCAATGATCGCGCGCACTGTCGATCATTGGACTGACGGAATCGCCCGGCGAGTAGCGATCTTTCTTTGCTGGATCAAGACTCCCGCAGTTCACTCCGACTCGAATGGCGCAATCGTTGTCGCGTGCGACTTGTGCAATAAACTCGACCTTTTCCTGCCAACTCTTTTGCGGCTCGTGATGGTACAAGTGCCCTGGGTTGTACCGAATCTTATCGACGTGTGCCGCGACCGCTTCGGCCAGCCGGTAATTTTCCTGCAAGTCCACCGCCAGGTTGGCCTTCGTTTGGCTGCGAATCTCGGCCAACGCCGCCGCGTCTTTTTTACTGTCGACTGCGATACGAACGACGTCAGCACCCGCATCTTGCAATAGTTGCACGAGCCATACGGTGGCGTCAATGTTATGCGTCGACGTCGCTGTCATCGACTGAACGGCAATTGGGAAGCCATTGCCGATCGTCGCGGTCCCGATTTTTACAGTTCGGGTTGGATTCCGATTGATCTCGACCAAAAAACACCTGTAATACGGAGTTCAAAAACCACACATCCTCTATGCCATTGTCAGTTCAATCCGCCAACCTGACAATGGCGACTTTGGGTTTTGCAGATCGTTGCCATTTGCTGTGAATTATCAGCCTCGATTTCACGTCGTCTTGCACCAGCCGGAGATTCCGCCAAACACGGGTGCGGTTGGTCGCACGTGCGTTGCCTTGGCCGCGAAACTATGGCTAGTTCGGCCGTTAGGCTTTCGCGTCGACGAAACCACACTGCGGCGGGCTGGACTGGACTATTGGGAAAAGTTGCAATGGCAGGCAGTCGACCATTGGGAGCACTTGCTCGGATCACTCCCTGATTCGCGTTTTTGGTACTTTTCAAAGTCCGCGCCGCGGCGTTTTACGGACGTCCAATTTCAAGTAAACGATGCGCTGGTTTTCGGCAGCGAAACAAGCGGTCTGCCTCCATCCTTTTTGTCAAAATCACCTGACCAAGCACTTTACATTCCCACAAGCGGCCTCGTCCGTAGTTTGAATCTTTCGTGTAGCGTTGCCGTTGCCGGTTACGAAGTCGATCGCCAATTCCATGTCCAATCCCGCGCCACTCAATAATCCACAGCAAGTCGCCGTCGATGCAATTTCCGGTCCGCTGCTGGTTTTGGCGGGCGCTGGGACAGGCAAGACTCGCGTCGTAACCTATCGCATTGCGAATTTGATCCGCCATCGGGTCAAGCCAGAGCACATCTTGGCCGTGACTTTCACAAAAAAGGCCGCCAAGGAAATGCAGCAACGAGTTTCCAAGTTGCTGGGTAGTCGCGCGCAGACGTCGCCCCTTGTCTGCACGTTTCATTCTCTCTGCGTCCGAATCTTACGACGACACATCGACACGCTGGGCTTTCCGCGTAAGTTCCTCATCCTCGATCGGGGCGATCAAGAAAGCCACGCTCGCGCGGCGCTGCGCGAAATTCGCGTCGCAGACAGCACCCTTTCTCCCGGCGACGTGTTGTGGATGATCGGTCGCTGGAAGTCACACGGGCTCTCTCCTCGCCAAGCCGCCCTGCAATCTCAATCGGACAAGGAACAGCTCGGTGCCGTTGCGTTCGGCCGGTATGTCGAACTGCTCAAGCAGGCCGGCGCGTTGGACTTTGATGATCTCCTCTTGTTTACTGAACGGCTGTTCCGCGAGCACCCAGCGAAACTTGCGACCGAAGCCCGCCTCTGGAAACACTTGTTGATCGACGAATATCAAGACACCAACGGCGAACAATACAAAATCGTCAAACACCTTGCTCACGAGCACCGGAATTTGTGCGTTGTCGGCGACGACGATCAATCGATTTACGGCTGGCGCGGCGCACAAGTCCAGCACATTCTTAATTTTCGAAACGACTGGCCCGACGCGAAGATTGTTCGACTCGAAGATAACTATCGTTCGACTCGCGAAATCTTGGAGGTCGCCAATCGACTGATTGCCCACAATCGCCAGCGACACGTAAAACAGCTTCGCGCGGTCCGTTGCGGCGGCTCGCCGCCCCGAATCACGCAAATGGCCGACGAAGCTAAAGAAGCCAGTGATGTCGTTCGACAAATTCGCGCCATTCTCCAACGGCCCGAAGTCCAACCTTCGGACATTGCGATTCTGTTTCGGACCAACGAACAGCCGCGACCATTCGAAACGGAATTGCGCAAAGCCAATTTGCCGTACGTCTTGGTCGGCGGCATGTCCTTTTTCGATCGCAAGGAAGTCAAAGACTTGCTCGCCTATTTTCGGCTTGCCGACAATCCACTGGATGAGATGGCCGCTCGCCGAATTATCAACACGCCCCCGCGCGGAATCGGCAAGTCCACGGTCACACGAGTTTCCGAATCCGTTTTGCAGCAGCAGACTTCTTTTTGGGATGTCTTGCGGCAGACCGAATTGGAAACGACTCCAGCCGCCAAGAAAGGTATTCAGCAGTTCGTTTCGCTGATCGAAAAGAGCCACGCGGAATTGGCGGAGCGTCCAAATCTCGTTCAATGGGCAACGAAGTTCATCGCGCAACTTGGTTACCGCGCCGAAATTGATCGGACCTATTCCGAGCCGCAGGACCGCGAAGCACGTTGGGCATCCGTCGAACAAGTCGTTAGCGCTTTGGGTCATTACGTCAGCGAGCACGGCGACAAGGCAAATATCGCGGACTTCTTGGATGAAATCGCGGTCGGCGATCAAGACTTTGAAAACGAGAAAGAAAAACAGCTTGGTCGAAACGCTATTATGCTGATGACCCTCCACAGCGCAAAAGGCCTTGAGTTTCCCTATGTGTTTATGGTCGGCATGGAAGAAGGGATTTTGCCGCATCATCGCAGCATCGAAAGCGGCTCAGATTCGATCGACGAAGAGCGACGGCTTTGTTACGTCGGTGTCACGCGAGCTCAAGAGCAGTTGTCTTTTTCGATGGCTCTCGCGCGGATGAAATGGGGCAAGCCGCGCGATTCGCGTCCGAGTCGTTTTTTGTATGAGCTGACCGATCAAACCAGCAACCCGAATTACGTTGGCATGCAGCAGTCGGAATCCACGCAACCACAGTTACCTGCCTCGGACGACGCGAAAACGCCAAAGCAACCGCCCAAGCCCAAATCGGCGCGCGGCACTCGACGCACCGCCAAAAAAGGCTAAGGTTTTTGTCAGGAACTTTCGTTTCGGAATCTTTATGTTTGTCAGGTGCCATGAAAGCCAATCGACTCGAAGCGTTTAGCGATGGTGTGATCGCGATCATCATCACGATTATGGTCTTGGAAATGAAAGTTCCCCAAGAGCCAAATTTTGCAGAACTCCGCCAAATGGTTCCGGTGTTTTTGAGCTACGTTTTGAGCTTTGTTTTGGTGGCTATTTACTGGGTCAACCACCACCACATGATTCATCTTGTTCGAAAGATTGATGGTCCCATTCTCTGGGCCAACATGCTCTTGTTATTTTGCATGTCGTTGATGCCCTTTGTCACGGGCCATCTGGGCCAAAGTCGCGCAGCTCCCTATGCCGTAGCGTTGTATGCGATCCTTGCATTGGCCGGTGGCTTGTCGTTTGGTTTATTGAGGCATGTCATTGCGCGACACCATCGCGACAATGAACACTTAATGAATCTTCACCGAAAAATGCATCGAAAGAATTTGTTGGCGATCGGCATTTACTGTGCGGCCATTGCGATGGCGTTGATATGGGTTCCCGCGTCGCTGGCCCTTGTTTCGCTCCCCGCCGCAATGTACTTTTTGCCGCAGCGCCATAGTCCAGAAATCGAACAGGCGCTGGATTCCTATCGGACAACTTACGCAAATCATTCTTAGATTGTTTCAGTAAAGGAAATGGAATGAGTCAGTCAAAAATCTTGGCGTTCGCCGGAAGTGCGCGACGCGAATCGTACAATAAAAAGTTGCTAAAAATTGCCGCCAGTGGTGCCCAAGCTGCCGGCGCGGCAGTTACGGTCATCGACTTGGCGGATTATCCTCTCCCGCTATTCAACGAGGACTTAGAGCAAGAATCGGGTGCTCCGGAAAACGCTAAAAAGCTCAAACAACTGTTCGTCGAACATCAGGGACTGTTGATTGCTTGTCCCGAGTACAACAGTTCGATCACACCGCTGCTCAAGAACACGATCGACTGGGTGTCACGTCCGGCGGCAGGTGAACCGTCGCTAGTGGCGTATCGGGGAAAAGTCGCCACGTTGCTAAGTGCTTCTCCCGGCGCACTCGGAGGCTTGCGCGGGCTGGTCCACGTCCGTTCCATTCTCGGCAACATCGGCGTCATCGTATTGCCCGATCAAATAGCCGTCGCGAAAGCGTTCGAAGCCTTCGACCCCAATGGCTCGCTCAAAGATCCAAAACAACATTCCGCAGTCACGGATTTGGGTGCTGGCCTCGCGAAATTTTTGACGCGATTGGATAGCGATCGTAATTAGTCTCGCAGCGGCGTGACGGAATAAGACGTACGATGCGTTATGAGGGGTTGCGCTGCTACTTAAGCCGGTGAAAACTAAAATTTAACTGTCGCCAAGCGAATGAAATCGAATTTGAGATTTGAAACATGCCAACGTACCAAAGATTCGAAGATCTCCCGGTTTGGCGGGCGGCGGCGGAGCTATTCGACGTTGCGACGATTTCTTGGAGCATGCTTCGCGCTTACGCCCCTCGTTCCGAGATCAATTGGAACGTGCGGTTCTTTCCGTGTCCAACAATATTGCCGAAGGATTCGAACGTGGGTCAACCAACGAATTGTTGTACTTTCTGTACATTGCCCGCGGCTCAGCCGGTGAAGTGCGATCGATGCTTTCCCTACTCGAGCGCAGTTCATTGATGTCGCGGGATGAATCCGTAAATACGAGTTTGAAATCCAAAATTTCTACTCTCAAAGATTTAGCCGAGTCATGCTCTCGACAACTCAGGGCTTGGGCGGAATCATTGCAGAATTCGGATATTACCGGTCAACGGCATTTGAATGAAAAGAGTCGAAAAGATTGGGACAAGCAACGTGGTAAGAAGGAAAGCCAAACGCGGGCAGATCAAATGCAAAAGGAGCTTGTGGCCAAACTTCCAATTGGCCATCCATTGCGCCAGCAATGGGAACAAAAGAATGGCCCACTCGAAACCGGTTCTGCGCCAAACGAATGAAATTGAATTTGAAATACAAAATTTGGGATTTGAAATTTGACATTTGAAATCTGATATCTGAAATCAAAACGCACGTAACCGTTGACGGGCTGTAACATTGGTCCTTAAGGTTCCAGCCCATGAGAGAAAATTACAGCTTCGCGGTCGCCATGAACTGCGGGGGTTTGCGGATTTTAGTGGCTTGTTCGAAAGCGTAAGCCAGTTTGATAAGTGTTGGCTCGGACCAAGCGCGGCCGAAAAACGATAGGCCGAGCGGCAAACCGAAAATGAATCCGGCGGGGACAGTGATGCTAGGATAGCCCGACACGGCTGCGGCACTGGTGCTGCCACCAAGCCAATGATCGCCGTTGACCAAGTCGGTCATACAAGCAGGACCCATCGTCGGGGCGATGATCGCGTCAAGTTGATGTTTGTCCATCACAGCGTCGATTCCTTCGGTGCGTGAAATGCGGCGGCACTTGGCAAAGGCTTCGACATAAGCGAAATCCGTCAGTGGTCCTTTCTCCACTGACTTCTCAAAAAAGTCTTGGCCAAAGTACGGCATCTCTCGTTCCCGGTTGGCTTTGTTGAACTCAATTAAATCTTTCAAAGACTTCATCGGCGCTTCGGGGCCAAGCCAAGCGAGATAAGCTGCCATATCAGCTTTGAGTTCGTACTCGAACACGGTCGTTTCTGCGCTGCCGACTTCATCGATGATTTTTAGCTCGTCCGTATCGATGAGAATCGCCCCAGCTTGTTGGAGCGCATCGAGCGCGACTTTCATCACGGCTTCAACTCCGTCGTGGAAGTCGAAATAATTTCGGGCTACGCCAATTTTGGCTCCCTTGAGCCCAATTGGATCAAGGAATTTCGTGTAATCCGCTTGCCAATGTTCGACAGCGGTTTTTGTAATCTCGTCGGAGGCATCTGTTCCAGCCAAAACACTTAGCAGAATCGCAGCGTCAAGAACGGTTCGCGCCATGGGCCCGGCCGTATCTTGCGAATGCGAAATGGGAATGATCCCCGTGCGGCTTACTCGCCCAACGGTCGGCTTGATTCCGACGATGCCACAAACGGACGAGGGACAAACGATCGAGCCGTCGGTCTCGGTTCCTACCGCGACGGCGCACAAATTCGCCGCGACCGCGACGCCGGAGCCGGAACTGGAACCGCACGGATTGCGATCGAGGGCATACGGATTGCGAGTCAACCCACCGCGCCCGCTCCAGCCGCTGGTCGAATAAGTGCAGCGAATGTTGGCCCATTCGCTGAGATTGGTTTTGCCCAAAATCAACGCGCCGGCTTTGCGAAGTTGTTTCGCAACGAACGAATCGTCAATCGGCCTTGCGCCGACGAGAGCCAGAGAACCGGCGGTCGTGGCCATTTTGTCCGCCGTTGCGATGTTGTCTTTGATCAAGACGGGGATCCCGTGCATAGGACCACGCGGCCCTTGGGCCTTGCGTTCGCGATCCAACTCGTCAGCAATCGCGAGTACATCAGGGTTAAGTTCGAGGACGCTTTTGAGCAGATGGCCGTTTTGGTCGATGGCTTCGATCCGCGCCAAATACTTTTCGGCCAGCGACCGAGACGTCTCGCTTCCCGCAACCATAGCTTTATTCAAATCGTCAATCGAAAGTTCATCGAGCTCGAACGAATCCGTTGTTGACGTGCTAGTATTGTTTTGGGAAACCTGAGCAGACGCATTTCGCGCCGCCACCGCCAAGCCGCCAGCGACTCCCGCAGCGAGAAACGAACGCCGACTCGGCAGGTTTGGGTTAGTTAAAAAGTGTTGCATTGTCGTATTCGAATTTGAGAAGGCCACGCGTCATCGAGTCGCGAAGCCAAAGTTTTAAATTATCTAAGCATGATATTCTCAATTCCGGTTCATCGCATTGTTCAGGGAAGCCGAAATTGCGGCGGGGGTTGGATTTGGCTTGAGTTTAGCAGAAAGGTCATTGCGGCGGAAAGTGTTTGTGCATTGTTGCTTGGCGAAATTTCTTTACTTTTACCATGAGCTAAGCGATAGGATTTTCGGAATACTTTAGCGGTTCTCTCCCACGACTACCTCCCGCGTGAAACTCCACTCCCGAACTCACGCCGCAAAAAAGGCAAAACCCATAGGCCTCACACCCGCCAGACTTTACGGGCTTCTTGAATCCGCCGCAGCGGAACCGTCGGCTCGAAGACTCGCGAAGTCACATCCTTATTTGTTAGGCCGGGATTCCGAGCGACCGCAGAATCTTTTCAACTTCTCGCGCTCGTGTCGCACGGAGTTTCCGTAATCCTTCCTTGACGATCCACTGGGTATCACGGTTGTATGATCGTACCCACTGTCCGCAGAGGTGTAGCACGAAATCAGCGTGCTTGGCACTTGCGTTGCGAAGCACATTCGCCACCGACTTTTTCACGTACAGCTCTGAATCCCCGCGAAGAAGCTCAAGAACCGGCCGAACTGCGTCGGGGTCGACTTTCACGATACCGCGGAGCCCTTCACTGGCAGCGCGCCTCACGTTCGGATCACGATCCTTAGCCCATCGAAGAGCTTCACGAACGACCGCGTCCTGGTCCGTCTTACCGATCTCGACGAGTGCCGTCGCGGCTACCTCGCGCGTCTGCCAATTACTGGCGGCGGCGAGTTGCTTCAACTCTGCGAAGGCGGATTTGGGATCGGATCGCCCACGCCTCACGACTTCCTTGATGTCGGATACCTTCGTCACCATAGTTGGCGCTATTCCTTTGGCCCAACGAATAGCAAACTAACCGGGTGTAGTCAGCCGGATAGATTGTGCGTTGAACTGAGACGCTTCGCTCCGGCGCGGTTTGCGGATACTTTGCAGCGCGGCGTCTTTAGGTGACGAATTAGATCGACACGTTTCATGATGCGGACAGGTCAAAGGGTTCACGCGAGACATCTTTACCGACAAGCGATCGTTCAGAAATTTCGCGATTCGCGTCCAAAACCATCTGAACAGCCTCTTTGAGGTTTTCGCGTGCTTCTTCCAATGTGTCTCCCTGGGTGTTGGCACCAGGTAATTCCTCCACGAAGCCAATGTAGCCTTCAGGAACGGACATAAACACGGCGGTTAGTTTCATTCATAGACTCCCACTATTCGTGGAATGCATTGTAACCATCAACTGTGATAAGGTGCAAATGGAACTCGCGAATCTGCTCCGGCCCCAAATCTTCCGGCGGCGGTTACTTGACGCTCAAGTCGATGCTGTTGCTGTGGCTGTTGAATTCGGGGGCGTACATGCACTGGATTTGGGCGAAGCCGGTTTGGTATTGGCCGCGCAGTTGCACGCGCACCGAGTATTCGAACACGTAGGTCCCGCGCGGCAAGTAATCGATGAAAAAGTGACTGGCCGTATCGCGGGTTGACTGATAATACGCGAGTCCGTCTTGGAAATGGTATTGCGAGAGGACGTCGACCGGTTCGGTTCCGCTGCCGCGATAGTCTTTCATGTGGACGAATTCCATGTCCCGATCGACACGAAGTTCAATCCGCGTCACCAGTTCATCGCCGACACCGACCGAATCCGTCACTGGATTCAGAGTCGGACCCTTGTCGGTGTTTTTCTTAACGTACAAGGATTTGGTCAGCTTAAGCGGCGTATCGGTGAATGACGTTACTTTGCTCATGTCCTCGAAATACTGCCAATGCACGCTTCCCCAAGCGATATTCGGATTGGGATTCGTGACTTTGATTTGGGCAAGTTCGGGTTTAACTTCACCCGCAGCAAATCGATGTTCGTAATAGCCGGTGCCTGCTTCGACATCCCCTGGCTTCAAAGTCTGTCCGGCGAGCGTGATTTCAACGAGTTGGTCGCTGGCCAACCAAGTCGTGCCGCGCCGCAACAAAGCATAAACCGCGTCAGCGGTGGCCTTGGTTGTCTTCCAAGCCTGCGTCTGCTTTTGCTTGAGCAGCCAGATTTGCAATTCTTCCACGGCTTTCGCGTCACCTGCAACCTCGTCGAAGACTTCGATCATCATCGCTTGAGTTTCGATTGGCGCGCGGTACCACCACCAGGACTCTTCACCTTCGCGCCAAAACATTCCCATTTCATCCTCGGACATGCTCCGTTCGCGAAGTGAATTCACTATGTCGTTAGGTGTTGCCAAATCGCCGAACCGTTTGAGAGCCACGGCGAGGTGACCCTGCGGCAAGCGATCACCAAGATTGACCCAATACTTTTTCGCTTGGCCAAGGAAATAATCGACCGCGATCTTTTGCTCAGCGGCGATCGGCTGATCGTTTAGAAAAAAGCTGCGGCCGTACAAATACATGCAAATCGTCGGCGAAAGGTGATTCAATTCGGGTTTGCCAGTTCGCAAAATCTCGCGATAGGTCTCGTCGATCCAGCGATCAAGTTCAGCTAACGACTTCAGCGCAGTTGTCACGTCGACTTCAACGCCGAGATGTCTCAAGCGACCGAAACCGGTTGTGATGTACAGCGTGATAAATTCATTGGC
>JANMEB010000660.1:0-6623 GCA_031376585.1 Planctomycetota bacterium
CTCGTTCGACGGACTCAATCGGATGATCAGCGTGGTCCAAGATAATCAGACCGGTGGTTCGGCCAACGCGGTCGCCGATAAACGAGTCGATCTGAAATACAACGCGCTGGGACAGTTCACGAGCATCGAACGAAGCCAAAATACGAGCGCTACGTATCCCAGTTTGAGAACGGCATCTGCATATGACGCGGGGAATCGGCTAATCAGTATCTCGCACCGCAACTATACGAACGCAAGCACGTCGACGTTGCTTTCGGACTACGCCTTAACGCACGACAACACGAGCCGGATCACCGCCGTCAACTCGTCGCTCGATGGCAATAGCGCGATCGCCTATGACAAGACCCATCAAGTGACCTCTGCGGATCATGCCGCTGGTCGCACGGACGAAGGCTATTCGTACGATGCGAACGGGAACCGAACCAATTCGGGTTACGCAACTGGTGCGAACAACCGGACGACATCCGACGGGACTTACAATTATCTGTACGACAAAGAAGGAAACCGGACTCGCCGAACGTTGATCGCCGACGGGAGTTACGAGCAATACACTTGGGACCATCGCAACCGCTTGACGAAAGTCGATTTCAGGACTTCGCTCTGGGTAAGCGTTCAAGGGTTGGAGAACGGTTTTTGGGGTCAAGGGGGTCAGGCACAAATTTCGGCGATCACCAAGTATTCCAAGTCAGGGAAGTTTGACACCGAAAACTGAGCCAGACCCCGGCCCGTGAAACCTTACTCGCTCTGGTGCCAAAGCAATTAGCGATGGCTACCCTCCGCGGCTGATGTCCTCATCCCAAATTCATAGCTTTAACGCCGTAATTGCCCAGACGATTTTCTAGCCAACGTGGGTCCATGATTGGCCAAGCCCGATCTTTTGTGGGGCTTTCTGGTAATTGCTTTGGGCCTCTGCCATGAGCCCCATTAGATCCTTCGCCCGGCGAGCGTCGGCGGGATGGGTCGAAAGGAACTCTGGTGGTTTGGTCGATCCGCCGATGCTGCCAAATCGAGTCCAAAACCGGGGAGCCTCGGCCGGTTCGAATCCAGCTTGGGCCATGAGCATGATGCCGATATGATCGGCTTCACTTTCTTGCTTGCGGTTGTATGGCAACACGACACCGTACTTCGACGCTACACCGTAGGCTTGCATTATTTGTTGTTGACGATCGGGGACTTTTGCGGCCAGCACGCGGTCGAGTACTTCCTTTGCACCGCCGACGGCCATTTCTTGGCTCATTCGTTCGCCACCGTGCCGCGCTAGAGCGTGGGCAATCTCATGCGACATGACGACTGCCAATCCAGCTTCATTTTCGCACACGGGAAGTAATCCCTCGTATACGGCGACTTTTCCGCCCGGCAAGCAAAACGCATTCTGCACCGGACTCGCGATCAAGCGAAACTCCCATTGAAAATCCGAGCGATTGGCCACAGTCGCTATGCGGTTCCCAACCGATTGAATTAAGTCGGACATCGCTGTGTTTGTTGACGCGGGTTCAGACGATACAACTTCCTCGTAGGCTTTTAGTCCCAACGAAATTTCTTGAGACTCGGGCATCAGCATCAGTTGGTTGCGTCCCGTCATCGGCGCTGCTTTGCAGCCGCAAAACCCGAGCAGCGCTCCAGTTCCGCATGTTGCGGCGTACGTCAACATGTCCCGGCGATCCATTCGCATCGTAACACTCCGTCTATTGGCAGAAAATTTTGGACTGTACGGAGCCAATCGGCATTTGTCACGTGCAAATTTCGCTCTTTAGTCGCTGTCGCGCGGTGCCGCCAACAATCCGCTAGAATGCCGTGCTTGCTAAATACCGAGTGCATTACTACGGCTAGGAATTGGAGTGGCTCCTCCCAAAGTCTTCGACGGTGGCGGGAAGTGCTGCGCAGCAAACCAGGCCTTTTGCAACGTCTCAGAGCTCGCCACCCCACTTGGTTGCCAAATCCTAGATTCCAGGTACAAAGCCGAAACTGGATTGGCAGAAGACAATCACGATGAAATCACGGAAGACTGCCGCTGGCCAAGGCACAATCGATGAGAAGTCTTGGGAGCGATTGAACGAACGAATCGTCGCTTGTCGGCGGTGCACGCGCTTGTTGGATCACTGTCGGGAAATCGGTCGCGTCAAGCGGAAGGCCTATCGTGAAGACGTATACTGGGCTCGTCCGGTTCCAAATTTCGGTTCGAATACTGCGGCGATCTTGATTGTCGGTTTGGCACCAGGCGCGCATGGTGCCAATCGAACTGGGCGAATGTTTACTGGCGATCAAAGCGGGATTTGGCTTTTTCGCGCTTTGCACCGCGCGGGCTTGGCAACAAAGCCTCATTCGGAAAGCCGCGATGACGATTTGCGACTTGTGAATTGTGCGATCACGGCCGTTTGTCATTGTGCACCACCGAACAACAAGCCAATGGTTGACGAAATCGCGAATTGTCGTTCATGGATCGATGAGACGATTTCGTTGTCGAGGCCGCGACTTATTTTGGCGTTGGGGCAAATCGGCTGGAATTCCGTAATTCACTATTCTTTCGGTAAAAAATGGCTTGCTGGCCGCCGACCATCGTTTGGCCACGGTCGAAGTTTTATCCTTACGGACACGATAAACTTGTTAGGCAGTTACCACCCCAGTCAGCAAAACACGTTTACAGGTCGATTGACCGAAGTCATGTTGGACGAAATCATGGTGCAAGCCAAACAGATGGCAAATATTTAAAACGCTTGCGCTCCGAGGAAACTAGGTACAACTCTGTGCCACAACTTTAGGAAATGTCCCTTGAATGATCCTTTCGATTCGCCCAATGTGCCCCCCGTCGTTGAATCCGATAACGTCGTCATCGCACAAGTAGCTTCGACGTTTGCCAAGCACGAATCACCCATTCATTTGGCGTCGTATGTGGTTACGTGGGCCGTGATCTTTGCCGTACTCGTATTTCACGTCGTGCGGATGAATTTTGCGCCCATCGAATCGCGTCTGGAAGCAACCAAAGCCGATTTATTGCAAGTCAGCATGGCGGCGAAACTTAAAGTTGGCATTCGACAAATATCACCGAAGGACGATCCAAAAACCGAAATATCAACGTTCGACGCGGACGATTTTCCCGAGACGCACTGGGGAGAAGCAATCCTGTTGAATGAAGTAGAGGGCGCTGATGCGGCCTTGTCGCAAATGAAAAATGTCGAACGATCGATGGACACGCTCGCACTGAAATTGACGCCTGATCAACAGCGACTTCACAATATCTTGACGCGATTGTTCGCCGATTACGATGACGGCGATATGTCCGCCAGCAACGTGCCGCAGAGTGAACGAGAGTTTTTGGAAGAACGCTTTGGTTGGTTGGGAACATTGGCGCTGACGCCCAAGGTCGGTTCTGACGTCAACGTGCGCAAAAAAGTCGAGCAAGGCGCCGTGTCGTTTATCGTCATGATGCTGGTCGTCGCGGTTGCGTTTTGTCTCATGCTGTTGACAGGGGTCGTTGGATTGTGCTTGGTGCTCGTGAGACTGGCCTCAAAAAAACTGGCTTGTCGATTTGAGAATCACGCGGAAAACGGGCACCTCTATGGCGAAACCTTTGCAGTCTGGTTTGTTTTTTTTACGATCTTGCAGCTAATGGTCGGCGAATTCATTCCCGGCGATTTTCATTTGGCGGGTGCCGGAGTTGCGTTTTTCGCTTCGTTGCTCGCGCTGTTATGGCCGGTGGTCCGTGGTTTGACGTTGAGCGACACTCGCAAAGCGATTGGCTGGAGTTCTCGCACGAATCCGCTTTATGAAGCAATGTGCGGAGTCGGTGCCTACATCTGCTTGGTGCCGCTGATTTTGGCCGCCTTTGTCGTTACTTTTCTCTTGATGCAGGTGCTTTCAGCAGGTGGACTTGTGAGTTTTGTGCAGATGGACGGGAGAAACGCTCCCAGCCATCCCATCATCCATGAATTAGTAAAGAATAATCCGGTCATTTTATTGACCACATTTTTCCTTGCCTGCGTCGCTGCGCCGATCATTGAGGAAACTATGTTCCGAGGCGTTTTGTATCGCCACATGCGAGATTCGACGATTTGGTTCCCTCGGCTCGCAAGTGTCGCCATCTCTGCGGGTTTTAATTCGTTTATTTTTGCCGCCATTCATCCCCAAGGATTGCTCGGCATTCCAGTGCTGACAACGATTGCTTTGGGATTTTCTTTGGTTCGTGAGTGGCGCGACTCGTTGATCGCGCCGATGGTCATGCACGCGTTGAACAACGGTATTGCGACTGTTACGTTCATCTTGATTGTCAAAAACCTTTGACGTGACAAATAAAAAAGCCGCAACAACTAAGTCGCGGCTTGAGCGTTATTAAGTTTCAACAAGAAAAACCCCCGGGGTCTGTTCCGCTCTCTTCGAGGTTTTTCATTGCCCTAAGCAATCAGGCGCCCGCACGTCAAATAATTAACGACGACAGAAATGCGCACGAATCCGATCGCACAATCGAACACGACCACCATCAGCGCAAGGGTCACAAGGATCAGCGCAAGGTTCGTACGACGGCGCATACGATGGTTGTGAACAAACAGTCGTGCAAGTCGTTACTGGAACGCGAACGCAACGTTTTACTAATTTCGTGCAGCGAACGAGCTTGGTGCGACAACAGCCGCGACAATCTTTGTACTTAACGCGTTTGCAATACGTTACTCGAACGCATTTGACGACGTTGACATACGTCGTTCGGTAGTTCGTTTGGCATACCGGCGCGCAATACGTCGGACACGCTATTTGACAAGTACTCGCGCAGGGGGTGTGTCTGCATCGATGGCATGCAGACGCGACGTTGACCAAACCGACCAACATTCCAAAAACCAAAACAGCGACAAGGCGATTCATGGTGATTTCTCCTTCCAAAAAAGTTGTGGGGTGCCTTGAGAGGTCAGGTTAAGTTTAGCGACTGCGCAGATTGAAGAAAGATGGCTACAAAGGTGTAATTTTCGCCCAAAAGTGCCTAAAGCCAGTTGGCTAAAGTTCACGGGTTTCGCCATACAAATTGGTTTGCCAAATCTTATTCGAATCCACGTCAATCGCGGAAAGCCAACCTCCGCCAACGCAATAAGTGTCGATCAACGCTAAATGGCCCAAGTCGCGGATTTCGAAATCACTTTGAGGCGTATGACCAATAATGGCTTTCTTGCCAGAAAAATGTGGGAGGGGTGGTTCGTCAAAGATATGCGTCCAAAATAATAAATCCCCCGGCTGCTGATCAAAATCCAAGTCCGCGTCATAGTTGGCATGGACGAAAAAATGGTTCGCGGATTCAAAAAAACGAACGCAATGATTGAGAAACATGATGTGATGCTGAGGAATATTGTTGATGCGTCCGCCGTAACTTTGGATTGTAGGTATTCCCCCGTTCTGTCGCCAATATTCCAAATCGCGTTTGGTTTTGAGCGCGTTGACCATCATGATTTCGTGGTTGCCGATGAGCGGAACGACTTGGCAATGAGAAACCAGAGTAACCAACATCTCCAGAACGTCGGCGCTCTGAGATCCTCGATCAACGTAATCTCCGATCAGAACCAGGGTGTCCGACGGTTTCGGGTCGATAGCGCGCAACAGAGCCGCCAGCGCCGTTGCGCAGCCATGGATATCGCCGATGGCAATAGTTCTCGACAAGCTTGCGTTTCAATTCATGCAGAAAGTGGATTGCAAAACGAATGACGAAGTCGCCTATCATAGGTGCTTGATCGATGCTGGAAAACGCCGGATAGCCTCGCCAACCACTTTCTCGTCCCAATCGGAGCGGTGGCTCATCTCGTTTTGGGGCAGGCAACGGCTCCAAACCCTCGGGCCGAACGGATCAGTTGATCGTGGGATCAATGTGCTCGGGAATCGCTTTTGAAAAGATTATCTCCAATCCGACTTGATCGCTGACCGTTTTCCAAAGGACTTCTTCGTCGCCGAAAATCAAGTCCGCCGTCGCCGGGACAACGAGCCACCCACCGACCGCAAGTTCCGATTCAAGTTGATTCGGGCCCCAGCCGCTATATCCGCAGAACAGCCGAAACGGTCGCAAAGTCTGGCGGACGATTTCGTGGATGTTGTCACTTTTCATGGAGAAGAAAACATTTTCGAGCACATCTTTTTCTGCGAGTGAAACGCAACTGTGGATCGCCATCAATGGGCTTTCGACGGGTCCGCCAACATAAACAAAATGCTTGGCGGTTGGCACCGAAGGCTCGTCATCGATGACTTCGCCGACGGTGGTTTGCGACGCGCGGTTAAGTACAACGCCTGAAGCGCCATCCCGGTCGTGTTGGATCATGAGCACAACGCTTTGATTGAAATTCGGATCCATCAATTCAGGCACCGCGATCAACAAATGCCCGGTCAAGGATTTATCAGTCATGGCGAAACCTCGTCCTCAAAAATTGGCCCTCGATATTCTACTCAACAGTTCGCTCAACGGTACTTGCCGGATGAATTCCTGGATTGCGAAAACGGCGGAGGATCAAAATGGCAACAAAATCATAGAACGCATGGGCCAAGATCGCTGGAATCACCGAACCGCTGAAAATCAGGATGAGCCCAAGCACGCTTCCTATAACGGTTGCAATCAAGGCGTACATCGGAGTTACGGCATGAACCATGCCGAATGCTACCGA
>JANMEB010000657.1:0-3377 GCA_031376585.1 Planctomycetota bacterium
TAAGTCAAACGCCCCCGCTTCATAACCGGAATACACCAAATCGTATCGATATCCCAATGTCCCTTGCGGAAAAGCGTTCACGATCCGCAATACGATCGGCTGCCGATCATCGGTCAAAGGTCTTGGTTGCAACTGGCTGCCTGGCAGAAACAATGCCTCAATGGTTCGCGCCTCGCCCACGGTGGGTGCTGCGTCCGCGTTTTGTTTCGGGTCTTGTGCGTCCGTCGCGCCGGAAGTAGCCAACGTGAGCAGCGCTGCGACAAAAGCCTGTCGAAGATTGTGGGTGTTCATGCCTAACGCGCACCGCGCCCCAATAATCCACGAGACTTGAAAAAATGCCGCAACCGATCCGCGACCGGTTGATCGGTCTGGAGCAACAGATGGTCGACTCGCCCCCGGTTCAGTTCTTGCTTGATCCATTCGTGGTCGATTCCCAATCGCTTACCGCGCGTGGTGAACATCCGACCCGTTTCGGCTTCGCGCGCGCTGAGGAACCCTGCCCCGCGGATTCCCTGCTCTGCGGGATCCTGCAAATGAACCGCAACCACGTCGTGTCGTTGCCCAAGCCGCTTGAGTGGTTGAATTGCTTCGGGTTCGTTTAAGTCGGACAAAACAACGACGAGCGCCCGATTCGTTAGTAGTGGTGCAAGTTCTTTGATTCGCTGTGCGAGCATGGTTCGTTCGGTTGTTTCGTATTTTCGCAATTTGAGCAGCCACTGCATCACACGGTCTCGCGACAAACTAGGCGAAAATCGCAACTCGCGTTCGCCCACGCCAACCACCGCAACGGGACTGATCCGATCAAGACACGCAAACGCGAGCCCACCCGCTAAATGCACGGCCAAAGCGTACTTGCTATGGCGCGTCGAACTGGCGACCATCGAGGCCGACGTATCGACGAGCAAATAGCAAGGCATCCGCTTAGGAGTTTCGTATTCCTTGACATGGTATTTCCGGGTCCGCGCCGTGATCCGCCAGTCGATCGAGCGGACTGGATCGCCCGGCTGGTATAACCGCGACTGAACATAATCCGTGCCCGAACCCAAAAACGGTGACGCGTCGCTGCCGTAGCTGAGACTATCCGCCAAGTGACGCACGGCAATCACGAACTGTCGCGTGTTGAGGTGGTCGATCGTCTCAAGTTCCATTTGCATGGCGCACGTCGCTTAAGTAATCGCCGGGGTCAGCCCCATCGCGTTCATGATATCCGCCAGCACGGTTTCGCCGTTCAAGCCATCGGCGAGTGCCTCGTAATTCAAACGAATCCGGTGCAAAATCACGTCCGGGGCCAGTGCGTACATGTCTTCCGGAATCACGTAATTGCGGCCTTGGATCAAAGCTCGCGCCCGCGACGATTTGATCAGCGCGATTCCGGCTCGCGGACTGGCTCCGACTTCTAACGCGGGATGGCTGCGAGTCCGAGTTACCAGTTCCACGACGTGGTTAAGAAAAACGTCGCTGACATGGACTTCTTGCACGGCATGCATCGCGGCGATCAAGTCCTCGCTCTCGCCGACCGGTTCCTTTTCCAAAACGTCGAACTCGGTGTTGACGACCGCCCCGTGGCCTTCGCGACGAATTCCCAGCGACGCATTGCGCCGCAAAATTTCTTTTTCTTCCTCGACCGTAGGATAGTTCAGCCGATGGCACAGCAGAAACCGATCAAGCTGTGCTTCGGGCAATTCGAACGTGCCGCTTTGCTCGATCGGGTTTTGCGTGGCGATGACTAAAAACGGCGCAGGAAGTTTGAAGGTCTCTTTGCCGATGGTGACTTTACGCTCTTGCATCGCTTCGAGCAGCGCACCTTGGACTTTGGGGGCGGCGCGGTTGATTTCGTCGGCCAGCAGCAAGTTCGTAAAAACCGGACCTTTGAGAATGCGAAACTCATTCGTCCGCGGATCGAGGATTTCCGAACCCAGAATATCCGACGGCAACAAGTCGATCGTGAACTGAATCCGAGCGAACTGCAAATCGATCGTCTTGGACAAGACCGACACAAGCAACGTCTTGGCCAAGCCTGGCACGCCTTGCAACAACAAATGCCCACCGGTGAATAGTGAGATCAACATGCGCTCTACGACCACGTCTTGGCCGACGACGACCGTCGCGACCCGCTGGCGAATTCGCTGGATGAAGTCGGTGACCCCTTCGACCGAAGACAATGAAACCGTGCGTTGTGCCGTTGCCATAAACTTACCTAAATAGAAAAATCGAAGTCATTGACTTGCCGTCGATCAATTTAACTAAAAAACAGCTTTCATTATAAGCACACGTCAATCCTTATTTGTCGACAGAATTCACCCACAGCGGTTTTCTTTGAAACCAAGATTGGGGGCAAAAAAATGTTGGCTTTCGATTGAAATCTTCCGGTCCTCAATTTCCTGTTAGTTTCCTCATTCGTAAAAATCGAGGAGGCGAGCTGGCAAGAATGGCCAAGACTCTCCCTACGACCGGTCGCCCCTCATAAGACTACCGTTGCCGCCGTGGGGCGAGCCTTCGCCTTTGCCGCCGCCGCGACGGCGTTGGGTAGGATGCGCCCCGCGAGTTGAGAACGCGGCAACGACTTCCGCCAGTTTTCCCCGGTGTTGCCAACGTCGCCACGAATAACCCGTCGCAGCTAATTGCCGCGCAACGCCTTGAAGACCCGGGCATTTGACCATAAACAAATCCCAATTCTTGGTCAGCTCGGAAGCACCATGTTGCGAAAGCTGAGAGTCACCCACCAATCGTGGCTCTCGGCAGACATGACTTCTTCGACGCGTTGAATTTCGACGCGTAACTCGTCGAGCGAAATGGATTGTTCGGCGCGATAGGCAATGCTCTGGAGGATGCTCGCCATGTGATGAGATCGCTCGGCGATTTTCTCATTCTCCGAGAGCGTATTAATCGCGTGAATGGCCGCGCCCCAAGCCGGCAGCAATATCGCTGCGGCGGCAATCAGGAGACTGAGCCACGGTTCCGAAGTATCGGGCGAAGTGTGGTTGACTTGGCCAATGTGCAGCCAATGCAAGGTGGCCATGGCCAACGTAGCTAGGAACAGCGAAAGGCCCCAGCGATGGGCGCGATGCAAAGCGGCCTTCTTGCGGGCTGCGGTAGTTCGATGATACTCAGCTTGGTTCAATATCCAGCCCTCGATCAAAAATCGCTTCAGGGGGACAAAATCTGCTGATGTAACACTTTCGAATTCGATTTCCGAAACAAGAAAATCCAAAACATTCTGGATCCAAGTATCTGGACCGCGGTAAAACGAATGGACGATGGCCGTCGACTGACTAGTTGGTTTTCGGAGGCCGACCAACGAAGCAATGAACCGAATCCTGATCTGCTCGGCCAAATGCCGGTCTTGCAGCCACTTGCCATGCCAACATTCGTTCTTG
>JANMEB010000694.1:0-25528 GCA_031376585.1 Planctomycetota bacterium
TGCCCAAGGCGGCGGGCTTGTTCCATCTGAAATGCGGCGTCACTGGATGACGAACCACTCAAGGTTGTGCTGCGTTCGAACAGCGCGGCTTCGTCGGCGGAAAGTTCGCCCAGCGCGTAGGCAGTTGCCTTTGCCTGTTGAAGTTCACGTTCGTCGTAAGGTTTATGGTTTTTGGACATGGGGTTACAAGAGTTGAGAGTTGAAAGTTGGGAGTTGAAAGCGGAAAGTAAAGAGTTAAGAGTTGAGTTGTCGGGACGGTCTGCGAGCGGGATGAGAGACGATTTCTGGTTCGGTTCTATCGTCGCTCAGAAAATCGGCGAGGGCCGGATCGGATTTGAGCGCTGCGATCGCTCGGTGCACAGAGACGCGAATCGCCGTTTGGTCTTTGTCCAGCAAAGTCGCGATCTCGGGGTAACTGGTTCCGGTACGCCAAAGTTCAATCGCGCTGCGCTGTGCCGCTGGCAAGCAATCGATGCGCTCATCAAGCAGACGATTCAACTCGGAAAGTTCGATGCGGCATTCGGGGCCGTCTGCCAGAGAAGGGCGTGACGCGAGGTGGGCTTCGTTGAGTTGTAACTGGCGATTGGCCAAGCGCGCGTCGTCGAAGACTTTGTTTCGGCAAACCGCGCACAGCCAACCCGCCAAGTTCTCAGTGATTGCATCTGGGTTTTGCTGACAGAGCTTTGCAAACGTGTGCTGGACTGCTTCGCGCGTTCGATCCCAATCGCCTTGGGTCAAGCGTTGAGCGTAGCGAATGAGAACCGGCTCGAATTGCTCCAGTGCCTTGAGGACCCACTCGCGCCGCGTTTGGGCTTCGGTTTGATTGGCCATGGTCGATCCGTCCTACGGTTGCACGCGTGTAGTTGCTCCAATTTGGTCGAGCAGTAGTTAGACCCCCACGGAGCGCGGTTTGTTACTCCCGACGCAAAAGAAATTGGCCGAAGCGTAAAAGGGCTGTTTTCCCCATGTTTAACCCGCGCAGCGGCTGGCGTCGAGGGTTGGTGTCATTCGTCGATTTGACAGGCGGTGCCATTGGGCACTGCCAGCGGCTACGCCGGTTAAACATGGGTAAAGCAATGTCACTCGGCAGCGCCAGCGGCTACGCCGGTTAAACATGGATAAGGCAAGTCGCTATACTCATTCCGCACAAGATATTTTCAAGACACGCCAGGCGCGACCATTGGCACCTACAACACCTACACGATGATCCATGCATATCACGCGACGTTCGGTACTTACGGTTCATGGTTTCCGAACGACCCGCGCGGATCGGCTTCTCGCTTCGTGGGCAGTAAACAACTCTATGCCCGAGGAGGCAGCCCGGACCGATCACAGCGCATGGACTTCGCGCGGTTGACCCAATACGAGAAGCAAATTCATCGCGACCTACAAACTCGACTTAAGCGTATCGCAGTCGTATTTTCTGACGAACAGCGATTGATCGTCGCAAAGGGGATCGAAAGCTACGTCACCCAATCGAGCCTACAAGTCTGGGCTGCGGCGATCATGCATTGCCACGTACATCTGGTATTTGCCCGATGCGGCCGCAAGGCGGAAACTATCGCCGATGAAATTAAGGCAACTTGCGAACGGGAAATGGGAAAATTGAATTGCTTGCCAGTGGGGTGCGATGCGGACAATAGCATTTGGGCCGACGGTCGGTGGATTAGCTTCTTGGATAGCGACGAGACGATCGACTCCGCAATTGCTTACGTGATGGATAATCCAGTCAAAGAAGGGGGCGAAATTCAGAGATGGCCGTTCGTGGTGAAATATCCTGGAATCGAACCGAATATCGTCAGCTATAACGACTGAAAATCGATCGTCTTTGTTTAACCGGCGCAGCCGCTGTTGTCGTGGATTGGTGAATCGAAGCATGTCGGCAGGCCGCGTCATTCGGCAGCGCCAGCGGCTGCGCCGGTTAAACGAAGAGAGCGCCTGTGCCGGCTAAACGAAGAGAGCGGCTGCGCCGGTCACTCGACTAACGTCCGGGGAATTTTAGGGCGACGATTTCGCTCCAGGGGATGCGAATTGGTTGGGTGGCCCGCGAGAGAATAACGGCGTCGCGATCGAGCTTTTCGATTTCGATTTGCGATGCGCCGTTCAATACGAACTTGCGACCGTCGACAGTGTGCAGCCAACCGAGGTTGGTGTCAGGCTCGACCGGTGCTTGCCACCAAATGGACGGGGCGTCGGACAAAGCGAATTGTGAAGTCGTGTCGGGAGAATGCCCTTCGCGTTTGAATACTTCGCGCATTTGTGCGGCGGATTGGTCCCAGCTTGCGCCATCCGAGTCGATTTGAATTTCGGGGACAAGCCAACGCTCGGCGGGGCGGACAACGACGGATTGCTTGGATGCGAGATCTTCCGACAACGGATAGCGAAGTAAAGTTTGACTGCCGCACACGCCTGCTAATGCGGATCGGTCGAATTTCCATTGATCGAAATCGCGGCTCGACAACTTTTCGCCTTCGACAATCAGCGGCAGAAACGAGCCGTCGGCGAAATAGCCCCACAAAGCTTCGTCCCGCGCGGTCGCCGTTCCAAGCCAAAAAGTAATCGCCGCGACTTCATTGGGCGCGAAGGAAAGCGGCGGATTCGTTCCGTCAGTCTCTAACGGCGACAAGCTGCGGACGACGAAAGCCTGTCCGTCGAACTCGATGGTAGAGCAGATGAGACGGCTGCCATCGACGGTCAGCAGAGCGGCTTCATCGCTTACGGCCACCGCCGGCGTCGCGTGCGGTGGATCGAATGTCAGATCATCGATCACATAATTGTCATCTTGATCGACGGGATTCAGAATGAGATTGGGGTTTTGCTGAATGCGAACGTAGGCGATGGGAATCGACGACTCGACACCCATGAAGGCATTGCTTTCCAAAGCTTCGGCAGTGGCGACGATTTGGTGGTCGGCCGAAAAAGCATCCAACACGAAATCGCGCGGATGATCGACGAGCCCGATGTAGCATCCAACCCGCTGTACGGTGGCAGGAAGCTTGGCCATTCCAGGTTCGCAGAAGTCGATTTGAATCGAGCCTTTATATTTCTTATTGGTTCCGGCAGTGAATTGTTTGCTACGGCTTTGATTGATCTTGAACGTGGACGCTACGACGAAGATCGGCTCAGTACCTTCCGTGGCCGAAAAACGTGCTCCCTGATGGACGAACGACAGACGAATGTCTTCCTTGGAAAGAAACGATTCGTTACGTTGGCCGAATTGAAAGTCGATAATCGTGTCGCGGGTTTGATAGAACGTCTCGCCCGGCGCGGAAAAAATGTGTGACGCCGTGGGGCGAAGCGGCTCTTCAGTATTGTTGCTCGGCACTTGCGACATGCTCGCGATCGAATCGCGGTGTATTGCCAGCGAACGGCCGCGAAAATCAACTTGAATCTTTTCAACTAGCAGCTCACCTGAAATGGCTTCGCCGCCATCAAGTGTAACGACGTCAAATTCAGCATCGATTCGTTTCGCGTTCTTGCCTTGCAACTGTTTGAGAATTCGGCCGACGCGGTAGCGGACTTCGAAGTTATCCGTTTCTTGTGCCAAGGTGATGACTTCTAGAAATTTTCCGCCTGTCTTGACGAGTTCCGTTTCGGCGTCGTTTCGAACGTGGTAGTCAGGGGATTCGAGTTCGACCAAGAGTCGGCGAATTTCAGCCAACTGGCGGCTGGCCGGGGTAAGCACAAAATCGATTCTTTGAACTGTGTTGAATTGCAATTGATCCGAAGAAACGCTCCCTTTCGGTCCCACGCGCTGGAAAGTCAATGGGCTGTCGTTCAACTTGGAACGCAACAAAGTTCCGTCGCGCAGCGAGATGAAGAAATTATCTTGTGCGTCGCTTGAGGAGCCGAGAAGAGTGCAAATTGAAAAATGCAAAATAAAAAATGCAAAGTGAGAAGTTGCCAGGGCCAAGCGATGTCGAAAATTGTCGATTGCTATTTTCATAATGCGATTACATGCGGGAAGTAAGCGTTCAGGCGTTGGAACAGTATTTCTCGGGGTCGAGGGGGTCAGACCCACTTATCGGATTTGCGTTATTTCCAGTCGTGTCGACATTGGCCGAAAAATGCGTCAGGCCCCAACCTATGGAAAGCGATTCGCTCATTTCCAAGTGGATACGTCGATGTATTTATAAGTGCCACGGTTTTCCTGTGCCAGAGTCGTCATAAAAGAACTGGCGACGGCAGTTCCATTTCCAAATTGAATGCAGTGAACTTGAGTGTTTTTGCCCGCCATCCTACGAATCGTCGCCAACTGGGCCGAATTCATTTCGGGCAGACCTCCGTCGGTCAGCAAGACGACGATGTCTGGTTTGAACGCCAGCGCGGCGATCAAACCGCTTTCGTGTTCCGTTCCGCCAAAGGCAGCGAGGTTTTGGATGAACTCTGAGACTTTTTGGAGGTTCTCGGCTGTCGCCGGCAGCATGGCGCGTTTGTCGATCATGGTCGTTTCGTGATGGTAGGCGATTACTTGGAATTCATGATCGGACGTCAATTGGGACAGCGCGGTTTGCAGTTCCGAATTGGCCCGTTCGATTACCCCAAGCCCTTCATCGCCCATGCTCCTTGAACGGTCGATCAAAAAGACGAACTTGCGTCCGACTAATCCGCCGGAACCGAAAACGCGAATCGTGGCCGGCTCGCCGCGCGGCAGCAGCCCTTCCAATCGTTGTCTTTCGGCGGCGATTTGCGAAAGCTCGTCTGCGGTAAACTCTCCGCCTCCGCCGACGGAAAAACCCGTGCTGCCGGTCGGCTGTATCATCGCACCGGCATCCAAGTTCGGCGCGCCTGTGCTGGTCGCGGTGGCGCTGTCAACATTGACCGTAGCCAGCGCCGGAGCTGGCTGCGAGAGCGGCAGTAAATTATGCAATTCGCCGATTTGGTTTCCGGCATTGGGGTAAGTCGCAGCGGGCAGTGCTTCAAGATATTGGGCAGGGTTTTGAGAAGCGATGTCGGCCAATACCACTTCTACGGACAAGACTGTTTCGGATTTGGGTAGGACCTCTGGCTTCCAAAGAACCACGGCGAACACGAGCACCATCGCGTGCAATGCGAGCGACACGGCCAGCGATCGCCACGAGGATTGCGACACATCAAATTCAAATGGCCCAATCCCACGCTCACCCAAGAGTCGTCACCCGTAAAAAACTCGTCGGCAAAAAAGCACACATGCCAATCCTATCATCGATTCTAGCGTCAATTCGGGCCAGTCCTAAACGAAAATAAGAGTTCATCGACGGCGGCAACTATTTAACATTGGATCACAAATAACTTGCAGATTTATGGTCCCCTCACCCTCCCTTGCTCCGCGGGGACGAGGGAACCGGCGGAGAAATTGGTTACCAATTCGGTTGCCAGCATCTGCGCAACGTAGCAGGCACACTCCGTGTGCCGTCCGGCCCGACGTCGGCAACCTTTCAGCCAGCACCGCGCAACTGCCGTGTAACGGCGAGAATTCAGGAAACTAGTCGACAGGCGCTGCTTGAGGTTACAATTTGACTTGGGACCGAACAAAATTCGCCATCCCGTTTCGGCTGGAGCTTTTTAAAGATTCTGGAATGGACAGATAAGCGCCGAAGCGGCGGTTGAACAAAGACGATTTCGGCTGGGGCTTTTTTAAAGATTCCGCAAAGGACATTGATGAACAATCCACATAACACTCGAACCGAAATTGGCGGCGATGATTTGCAAGCGGTCGACAAGCTCAAGCAGGCGTACAACCAAATCCGCAACGAGCTGGCCAAAGTCATCGTCGGGCAAGACAAAGTCATCGAGCAATTGATGATCGCGATTTTCGCGCAGGGGCATTGCCTGTTGGAAGGCGTTCCCGGCTTGGCCAAGACTTTGATGGTTAGTACGCTGGCCGAAACGATGCACCTCAAATTCAATCGTATTCAGTTCACGCCGGACTTGATGCCCAGCGACATCACGGGAACGGAAGTGATCCAAGAAGACAAATCTTCTGGCACGCGCCATTTCAAATTCTTACAGGGGCCGATTTTCGCCAACATTATTTTGGCCGACGAAATCAACCGCACGCCTCCCAAAACTCAAGCCGCGTTGCTGGAGGCCATGCAAGAGCGGCAAGTCACGATCGGCGGTCAGCGCAATCCCCTGCCCGCTCCGTTCTTCGTGCTGGCGACGCAAAACCCTATCGAGCAAGAAGGAACTTACACACTCCCCGAGGCCCAGCAAGATCGCTTCATGTTCAAAATCTTCGTGAATTATCCGTCGTACGACGAAGAGTTTCAAATCGCCGCGACGACGACTACCGACCAAAAACAAAGCGTCGAACAGGTGCTGACCGGCGACGATATTTTGCACTTGCAACGACTGGTGCGTCGCGTTCCGGTCGCCCCGCACGTCATTCACTACGCACTGCGGTTGGTTCGTGCGACGCGTGTTTTGGAAGCAGATTGCCCGGCGTTCGTTCGCGAAAGTGTCAGTTGGGGTGCCGGCCCGCGCGGCCTGCAGTATTTGTTGCTGGGGGCCAAGGCCCGTTCCATTTTGGAAGGTCGCTCGCACGCGACGACCGACGATGTTCGCGAAGTGGCTCATCCGGTGTTGCGACATCGCGTGATCACGAACTTCAGCGCCGAGTCCTCCGGAGTCACGTCTGATAACGTCGTCGATCGCTTGTTGCAAGATTTGCCGCAGCGGCACCAAGGGGACGAGTTGGCCCCCGCGCTGGCTCGGGCGTTCGAATAGTTTTTCCGAGTTCCTCTTGCTCTGTGATGACCCAAGATGTCGAATGCCGACGCCAGTCAAAAATACTTGGACCCCAAAACACTCGATCGCATCAAGCGAATGGATGTGCGGGCTCGACTCGTCGTGGAAGGGTTCATCACGGGTCAACATCGCAGCCCTTATCACGGCTTTGCCGTCGAATTCGCCACACACCGCGAATACTCGCCCGGGGATGACCTGCGGCACATCGACTGGAAAGTCTGGTCAAAGACGGATCGCCTCTATATTAAGGAATACGAAGCCGAAACGAATTTGAAGTGCAACTTGCTGCTGGATTGCAGTAAGTCGATGCGGTATGGCGAAAAGTCTGGTTGGAGCAAGTTCGATTACGGCGCCACCGCAGCCGCCAGCGTGGCTTTTTTATTACAACAACAGCAAGACGCCGTCGGTTTGGTATTGTTCAGTAACCAGATCGACCTAACCTTGCGCCCCAGCACGCATCCGACGCAGTTGAAGCTCATGTTGCACGAACTGGAGAAAGTCCAGCCCGAGCGCAACACGGATATCAATGACGTGTTCTTGTCGTTGGCCAATCAAATTCGGCAGCGCGGCATTATCGCCTTGTTCTCCGATCTGTTCCTCGACCCGGAGATGCTGGGCGATTCGCTGAATCAGTTTCGCTTGCGCGGGCATGAAGTGATCGTCTTTCACATCATGCACAACGACGAGTTGGAGTTTCCCTTCGCCGACAATACGTTGTTTCGCGGGCTGGAGTCTGATGTGCAGTTGCAGACCGAGCCCCGCGCGCTGCGGCAATCGTATCTGGAGGCCGTCGAGCGATACATGGTGCAAGTCCGGAAAATCTGCGCGACGGCAGGCATCGATCATGTGCTGGTGGATACTTCGAAACCGTTGGATGGGGTGCTGTCGAGTTATTTAAGCTTTCGCCAAAAACGCCGCAAACAATTGTTGCGGCGCTAGAACCGCCAAAGAATGTTGTCATGAACTTTGCCAGTTGGATGTTGAACCCGTGGATGTTGGGCTTGGGCGCGCTGGCCGTGTCCGTGCCGATCATCATTCACTTGTTGAACAAGCGGCGGTTCAAGATCGTCGACTGGGCGGCGATGGACTTCTTGCTTGACGCCGACAAGAAGAATCGTCGCCGGGTCAAACTTGAGAATTTGATCCTACTGCTGCTGCGATGTTTGGCGATGCTACTCATAGGACTGATGCTCGCGCGGCCTTTTTTGCCGTCGAACTTGGCCAAAGTCTTTGCCAAGACGCAGCAATACGAATGGGTCGTGCTGCTGGATGACTCGCTCAGCCAGCAAGTCCAGGTCGATCGAGCTACCTTGTTCGACGACGCCAAAGTCGCGCTGAAATCACTTCTGAATCGCGCGGCCCTCAGCGACAGTGACGAGATGCTCACGCTGTTTTTGACCAGCCAGCCGGACACGCCAACCGTATCTAACAAGCGAATCGTAGCCGAAACGTTGAGCGATTTGCTGCGCACGATTGACGAGCTGCGCTGCACCGACTTAAGTGCGGACTATGCCGTCGCGCTCGCCGATCTGCATTCGTATTTAGTCGGACAGCGCGAGGACGTCAGCCGGGTTGTATATATCTTGAGCGATTTGCGACAGCGCGATTGGATCAACGAAAAAGCGGAACAGGCACCGAACGCGACTTTGAAAAAGATTTCGGAACTGGACAGCGTGGCCGGGTGTTTTCTGGTCGATTGCGGGAGCGATCGGGTGGAAAATTTGGCGATTGCCAGCATCAGCGCGGAAGACTTGCAAGTCGCCAACACGGTGATTCGTTTCAACGTCACGGTCGCCAATCACGGTTCGATTGTGGCGCGCGATGTCGATGTGCGATTTCAAGTTGGCGAGGAGGCTCCACAGCTCAACCGAATCGCCGAATTGGCGGCCGGTCAACAGACGACGTTGACGTTTCCCTATATGTTCAACGTCGATCACGCGGCCGCGGAAGATCAAGACATCGAACAACGCTTGCGCGGCAATCTGAACTATCATCGCGTTCGAGTCGAACTGGTTGCGGATTCGAAGCGCGTTGATGTACTGCCTGTCGACAGCGGATTTGACTACATTTCGTCGGCCTTGAATGGCATCCCGGTGTTGTTCGTTGACGGCGAGCCGAATTTAATTCCCGAGCGCGGTGAAACGTACTTTTTGGCGGCGACTGAAGTCCAAGGGACGGGCCTGCTCGCCGACACGGTCACGCACACCGAATTCGAATCGACGTCCCTCTCCAAATACAAAGTCATCTTCTTGTGCAACGTCGGCGAAATTTCAAACGATCGAGTACAAGCTTTGGAACAATGGGTACGCGACGGAGGTGGGCTGGTTCTGATGCCCGGTGCGCAAGTTCGTGTTGCGCCCTTCAACGCGGTGTTCTTCAAAGAGGGTCAAGGTCTTTCGCCATTTGGATTGACGGCCGAACAAGGCGACAACAATCGGCAAAATTATTTTAGCTTCGACGTCGCGCCCGGTGGCCACGCGGCATTGCGAGTAGCACAATCGCTCGATAATGTTTTCAACAGCTTGAAGATTTACAAATGGTGGTCAACGGCACTTGCCGAAGGCCAATTGGGCAAATCGGTTTCCGTGCCACTCTGGCTGACTGACGAAAATCACTCCATCGCGATGGCGGAGCGCTCTTTTGATAAAGGCCGCGTGATTGGATTCTCGTTCCCGGCGGATATGGATTGGACCGATTGGCCGCCGCACCCGTCGTTTGCGCCGGTCATTTTTGATTTGATCCAATATCTCGCCAGCTCGGACATCGCACAAGAAACGACACGAGTAGGCGGCTCGTTCACGCACTTGGTCGATTTGTCGGCGTACGACACGAATGTCGCGTTTGTCGATCCGGACGGCGAAATGACCGAGACATTAGCCAAACCGGTGTCGGGAACCGAAGCGAGTAGTCAGAGTGTCTTGTATCAAGCCCGTGTCGACGGACTTCGCAAGCGCGGCGTCTATCAACTTAAATTGACTCGCAGTGATGGCAAAATTGAACCGGTGTTGTTTGCGGCCAACGTCGATCCGACCGAAGGCCAGTTGCAGCGCTTGGATTTTGGCCAAGTCGGCGAGCAATATTTTGGCGAGCGAGTTTCGCGAGTGTCGTTGGCTCAACTCAGCGGGCTGCAATTTACCGGTGGCCATAACGAAATTTGGCTGCAACTTTTGGCTAGTTTAGCCGCGGTATTGATTCTGGAACAGTTTTTGGGCTGGTGGTTTGGTCGCCGCCGCTCCGGGAGCTAACCCATGTTAAAAAAAACCACGAGTTTACTTTTTATGTTTTTCCAGAAAGCTCCGCGCGCATCTTGGGCGATCGTTTTTCTGTTTTTCCTGTTGGAATTCGCAGCCGATCGCGCGCTCGCACAAGCTCGGGTGCGCGTCATGGGTGGCAGAATGGAGGCTGCGATGGCCGTCCCGATGTTAGAAGGCCAAACGCAAACGTTGTCGACTGACAATGCGATCTTGAAAACAGACGCCGAATTGGAAGCATTGCTCGTCAAAGCCGAACGTTACTTGGAGGACGGCAACTATCGAATCGCGACCCGCATTTGGCAAGAAGTTATGGGGCGCTGCGGCGATACGCTTTATTCAAACGATGGCGAAATTTATTATTCGCTGGGCCGACAAGTCGAACAGCGTATCGCAAAGCTGCCCGCGGACGGGCTGCGAACGTATCGAATTTCGGCCGATGCCGGCGCAACCGAAATCCTCGCCGCGCAAAGCGCCAGCGACAGGATCGCCGCGCTCAATCGAATCGTCAACGAATATTTTTTAAGTGCGTTGGGCGATGATGCCGCGCTGGAACTGGCGTCGCATTCGCTGGATGCGTTCGATTTTGTCGGCGCGGGTCGGCTGCTGCAACGGATTGTGGACGACTACCCCGATCCGAGCGTGCCCATTGATCAAGTATGGATGCGGATCGCAGTCTGCCAAAGTTTCAACGGCAACTATGACGCTGCCGCGTTGGCTCTCAAAGAGGCGCGATCGTTGGCGACGCCGAGCACTGGGCCGCAATTGGATCGGGTCGCCTCGGAAATCAAGGAAGCCGCCCATCAGAACGTGGCTGCGGCCCGCAGCGACCAGTTTGTTGCCATGCGGCTGGGCAATTCCCGTCGCAGTGGATTGATGCCTTCGCTGCCCGACTCGGTCATGAAAACCGACTTGCAACCGGTGTTCGAATATTGGATTGAGCCCAAGAAGGGCTTTAGCGAAATCACCAAAGAAGCGGCGCTCGGTTCGTCGGTGGTTGGACAGAAGCCTCTTGAAATCGAACTCACCCAGGCGGAGCGAACTCTTTACAAACATTGGACTGATAAAGAATGCTTCCCCACGGGCTACCTGTTGATCGACGAGCAGCAAGTCTATTACAAGTCGATCGCGGACGTCACCGTTTGGAACAAGAATCAGCCGTCAGCGGAAGTCGTCTGGCGACCGGCATGGCTGAATCAGTTTGTTATCGATGATGGCATGCGTACCTTGATGAGTATGCAAAACGCCTACGGCAACGCGAGAGGGAACAAGGGAGGCGATTTTAATAACGATGCGGAAATCTTTTTTTTCGGCGATCATGTTGCCCAATCCATGTCGCTGCATCGCGGCGTGTTTTATAACGTCGAAGGACCAAGTTACGACCTGACCGATAATTCCACTCCGCACAAGAGCACCCAAGGAAATTTTCAATGGGGACAAGTGCCGCGCCGCACGCGTACGAATTTTTTGACGGCCTATGATGCTCGCTCCGGCCAAATGCTTTGGCGCATTCCGGCTGTCAAGGATTCATCCGCTTCCAAGCCGCAACCGCCGACCGGGGAGCCTGACGAAACAACCGACATGGAAGATATCGGTTTCATGGCGGCCCCAATCGGTTACGGCACGATTTTGATCGTGCCCGTGAACGTCGGCGGCTCGATCTACATCTACGCGCTGGATAGTCGGCAACAAGGCAAAGTCGTGTGGCGCTCGTTCTTGACGGATGAGCCAGCGGGCGGATCGCCGTTTTGGTCGTCGATTCAATTGACATTGGAAGGCAGCGACTTGTTCGCGGTCTGTGGTTCCGGAGCCTTGTTCGTTTTGGAACCGGCCACCGGAGGCGTTCGATTTGCGCGGCGTTATCCACGACTTGGCAAAGCCGACAATACCGGAAGAGATATCGGGATTCCGAACGAGCGGAAAACATTTGACGGTTGGTCCGAAGATGTGGCGATTCCCTATCGCAACGTGATTGTGGTGATGGCGTCCGACTTGAATGCGATCCATGCTTACGATCGACAGGACGGAACTTTAAAGTGGGAAGCACCGACCGCTGCCGAGGCCGACGCGCGAGTCACGTATCTAATCGGCATTCACAATGATCTGTTATTTGCCGGCGGAACGAACGAAGTCATCGCCTACGACCTTCAAGGCGAGGGTCGCATGCTCTGGAGTGCGTCGTGGACCGCGCGCGAGTATCTCAAAGATGCGAATGCAAAAAGTTATGGCCGCGGAATGATCACGCCGGACGGTGTTTACTTGCCGATCAAAGATTCAATTCTCAAATTGGATCTTAGAACTGGAAAGCCATTGGGCTCTGTTGGCGTCCGATTGGGATACGAAGGGATGGTCGGCAATTTGTTTAGCGACGGACATAAATTCTGGGTCGTCTGCGCCAATCGATTGCTGGCTTTGGAGAATGTACCAGTGTCAAGCGAAAAAGAAGCCTCGGACCAGGACGAGGGCAATTCCAACAAGGAAAAAAACGACCTGCCTTAGAACTCAAACCGAGAGGGTCAGACCCTGGAGGTTTAGTTTTCCGTTGGTAATTTCACGATACATTTATGCAAATCATCGCACAAAATTCGATCTGGCAATGGCTGCTTGGCGACGATAGCCGTAGCGGCTCGCCCGAATTGCATTGGGCGAACTTGCCTGAGTCCTGGGGCGTGTTTGTATTGTTGGCGGGTATTGCCTTAATCGTGGTTGGAGTCACTTGGCTCTATCGACATGAGATGGTCGACTGTCCGCGCTGGGTTAAGCGATTTCTGGCTGGCGTTCGCTTGGCGGTTCTTTTGTTTTTGCTGGTGCTCTTCTTGCAGCCGACGGTGACCTTCAAACAAGTTCGCACTTCCAAGCCCGCGATCGCACTATTGCGAGACGCGTCGATGTCCTTGGCGCATAAAGATAAGTATCGCGACAACGAGCAAGCCGCGCTTATCGCGAAGGCCGCGAATGTTCCACCCGAGCAACTTCAAAACGGCCAACTGACTCGTGCAGAATTGTTGCAGCGAGTTTGGGACGAGCGAGATCAACAATTGGTGCGACTGCTTCGCGAAAAGGGTACCGTACGCGTGATTGATTTCGCCGATACGGTGACTTCGGCAGCGATTCTGCCGGCGCTCGACGAAGCGGACGATCTCGCAACCGCCCCAAAAGATTCGAGGACCAAACAAGACCCTAGTCCGAACCCGGTGGCCGATACTCACATGCCGACGTTGACGGCCAACGGTCGAGGAACCGACATCGGTCAAGCACTGCGCGAAGCCCTCGCAGACACGAATCGGCTTGCGGCGATCGTGCTCATCAGCGACGGACAGCACAACGGCAGCGAGAACCCGCTCGAACATGCGGAAAAAGCCGGTAGCCTCAACATTCCGATCTTGACTGTCGCGGTGGGCGATCCGTCGCGCCCCACGAACTTGACGGTGACCGACGTGTATGTCCAAGCCTCCGCGCGACCGGATGAGCCGTTTGAAATCGAAGGGCTAGTCTACGCGCAGGATTTGGCCGAGCCCAAAGCCAACATCGAATTGATTCAGCTTTCGATCAATCCAAGAACTGGGAAACCGGACGAAGAAAAAGTCGTGCAAACGCGCGAAATCGCATTTCCCCCGCACGGCGGGCGCGTCCGTATCGACTTTCAGCAAACGGTTAGGGAACCTGGCAAGTACTTGTACAAGCTGCGTGTCGCAGGGTTGGAAAATGAAATTGAGTTGGCCGACAACGAAAAACTTTCCAATCAACTGGAAGTCATCGACGACAAGGTCCGAGTGCTACTGATCTCCGGCGCGCCGAATTGGGATTATCGAATGGTGCAGCGTTTGCTCCAGCGCGACAAGAACCTGAGCCTGACCTGTTGGTTGCAAACCGTCGACGAAGGCGGCACGCAAGAAGGCGACGAACGCATCTCGCAGTTGCCGCGCACGCTGGAGGAGCTTGGCCGATACAACGTTGTCTTGATGATGGACCCGAATCCGGACGAATTCGATCACCAATGGATCGAAAATCTGAAACTGTTTTGCAAACGCAAAGCGGGCGGGCTGCTGTACATGGCCGGTCCGAAATACACGGCGGATTTTCTCACGCTCAATGGCTTGAGCGGGATTCGCGATATCCTGCCCGTTCGATTTAGCGGTGACGAAATCATCGAGTCATCGCAATTGCTGGCGAATTTCAGCACGCGGCCCGGCAAGATGTTAATCAAAGACCAAAACCTTGATCATCCCATTATGACATTCGTTGGCGACCCGGCCCTCAATCGACAAATTTGGGACGAGCTGCCAAGCATCTACTGGAGTTTTCCCACCCTGGCCGCAAAGCCAATTGCCCAAGTGCTGCTCGAACGAGGCGACGTGGTCAATGCGGAAGGCAATCAACCGCTGCTCGTAACCGGACGATTCGGTGCGGGAAGTGTCGTGTACATGGGCTTCAGCGGAAGTTGGCGCTGGCGTCGAGTCGGCTTGCAAGCGCAGTACTTTGATAGGTTCTGGATTCAGATGATCCGCTACTTGACGGAGACGCGATCGCTTTCGGGCAATCGCCGTGGCACGATCGACGTCGACCGCAACGAATACGAATTGGGGGACAAGATCGTCTTACTGGCCCGCGCGCTGAACGAACGGTTCGAGCCACTTGCCGAATCCACGCTGCAAGCCACCATCCGTGGCGATGAGAACTGGTCGCAAACTGCCGAGTTGCGGTTGCTCCCGGGCCAAGAAGGGGCTTACGAAGGCTCGCTGACAGCGCAGAAAACCGGCACGTTTCAAATCGAATTGTCGTTGCCTGGTCTCACCGAACCTGGCTTGATCGAACCGATTTCGTTTCGCGTCGTTCCGCCCAGCGCGGAATCGAGCGCTCTTTGGCTGAATGAAAAACTGCTTCGCGATATCGCGACCGCTTCGAACGGCCAATCGTATCAGCTTTACGAATTGGAAAAGATGATCGCCGACTTGCCTCGTCTCAGCAATAAAACCGAACTCAACAGCCCGCCGATTCCGCTGTGGGATTTGACGAATCGCCTACGATATTCCTTCTTTGCCCTGCCCGTCATCCTGCTCGCGATCGAGTGGGCCGTGCGAAAGAAATTTCGACTTCTCTAATTCTGTTGTACCAAGCGACGAAAGTGACATCAGCAGTTTGACCATGGCCACAATGACCGACACCAAACCGACCGCGCAGCCCGTGATACAACGGCTCAAGTCCTTGCGCCGCAAGCTCCGTGGGTGGGTGCTGGTCGATGGCCTGGCGCGTGTGTTGCTTGTGGCGGTGTTGTTGGTCCTCGCCGATATGCTGCTCGACCGCGTTTTCAAGATGGATGCAGCCCAGCGAGCGATCATGTTGGTCCTGATGCTCGGCACGTTACTCGTCGTCGCCTATCGTCGACTACTTCGGCCATTGGCTGTGTCGCCCAGCGACGATGCCCTTGTTTTGGAAGTGGAACAAAAGAATCGGGATCGCGAACAAAGCTTGAGCAGTGGGTTTCAACTCGCGCGTGCGACGAAAGTATCCGTGAAAGGCATGTCCCCTTCGTTGATTAACGCGTCCATCGAAGCTGCCAATCGGCGCGCCCAGGCAATCGATTTTTCAACGGCTTTGAATCAAACGGCCGCAGCGCGAAACCGCGTTGGGTTGGGGGCTGGGCTGGCCGCGTGTGCGGCGTTGGCGATCGGCGCTATGACGAACGACTTTGTGCAGACATGGTTCAATCGCAATATTTTGTTGGGCAGTCGGCAATGGCCGCAAAATACTTATTTGGAAATCCAAGGGGTTGTTGCTGGTCAGCTCTTGGTGGATCGAGGTGCAGATCACGATCTGAAAATCGAGGTTGCGGAAAAAAGCCGCGACAAAGACGTTTCCGTGCAAGTCGAATTTGAAACCGGGACTAAGCGTTCGAGCCAAGCCGCAACTGCAACCGGCCGCTTGGATGGCCGCGAGCATCAGCTTCTGCTGCGCGCCGTGAACTCGGAGTTTCGGTTGCGCGGCATCGGCGGCGATGCGACTACGGAGTGGGTTGACGTGCGGCTTGTCGAGCCGATCGATGTAAAAGAGTTGCGGCTGATCGTGGAATTGCCCAGCTATGTCGGCGGACGACAGTCCCTCGTGGGGAGCGGACCGCATTCCGTGTTGACGGGTAGCAAATTGCACATTGAAATCGAATCGAACCTGGCGATTGAATTCGCGCAACTGAAATGGAATGAATCGACGCTCGGCGGCAACGAATCAGCGGCACCTTCCGATGGCCGATTTCCAATGCAAAAAGTAGACGCGACCCATTTTCAGGTGACTTTACCGAGTGAATCGGGCGCGACGGAACTTCGGGGTGGGCGATACTCGATTGAATTGATCGGCGAGCGTGGACGAAAAAACTTACGGCCGATCGCGTTTCAAATCACAATCGCCGATGACAAGGCTCCCAAAATCGCCGCCTCGCTTTCGGGCATTAGCGGCTTAGTCGTTCCGCGTGCGATGGTCCCGGTTTCATTCAAAGCCATCGACCGATTTGGCCTCGCCACGACGGCAGTCGAATATCAATGGAAGACAGGCGACGAAAACGTCGTTCCGCAAACAGGTGTGGCGTGTCAGCGGACGCTCTCTCCAACCGAAATCCAGTGGTCGGCTATGGAGCAAGAGTTTTCCTATGCCGGTTCGGAGGTATTCGATTTGCAGCCGCTGGCGATTCAGCCGGGCGAAGTCCTTCGGTTCACCGTCAATGCGCTGGATAATCAACCTTCCGAAATCGGCATAGGCAAGTCGCGCGAGTTCTTGTTGCGAGTGGTGACTGAAGAGGAATTGCGCGCGGACTTGTTGCGCCGCGAAATTGAGCAGCGAGCCCTGTTTCAACAGGAGCGCAGCAACCAGCTTCAATTGCTGACGGACTTGCGTGCGCTTATCGCCAGCACAACCACCGCGAATGTCTTGGCAGATCGCCAGCAGACGCTGATTGAATTCCAGAATCGGCAAAAGAACGTCGGCACGAACTTGTTCCAAGTCGCCGAGCGATTTGCCGGCTTTTTGGAAGAGGCCAAAAATAATCGATTGGACGAAAGCGAAAAAGCGCTAACCGATCAAATCGAAGGCCAAAGTCAAACGATCGTCTCGCTGCAGACACGATACGCTCAGCGGATCATCGAACCGATTCGAAATCTTGATTCCACCGAAGTTTATCTGGCCAGCCAATCGTTGGAAGAGGCTCGCAGCCTCCTGGGCGAACCAGCAAAGTTTGCCGAGACCGCAAACCAAACGGCCGAACTTCAGGAATCGATTGTGCGCCGAATGGATCAAATACTTTCGGCGATGGAAGACTCCCAAACTTATCAAGAAATCGTCAACCAAGTCATCGCGCTCAAACGACTAGAGCAAGGCCTGCTGGACTCGATCAATATCAAGCAAGGCACGCCTGACAAAAACGATATCTTTGATCCCTCAACACCTTCCCAACCCGATCAGCCACCTCAAGCCCCAAACAAAAACCAAAAAGATCAAGAATCACCGCAGACCAAATGAAAAAACTTTGTAAAACCAGGTGATTACAGTACAATTTTCGAAGTCTAGACGAGTTCGGCGGAACTTGAGTGGCCCCGCGATGTTCCAACTATCATCCCCAGCCGACGGAAACGGCAAAAAATCATCGCAGCGAGTCGAATTATGCAAAACCGAATCGACTACATCCAAACCGCTTGCACAACTTTGGCGCTAGCATTCTTGTGCTTCGGAATCGTTTGCGGTCAGGACGACGACAAACGACGCTCGGAACTTGGCGAGCGGCAAAGGCTGGTCGAACGCAACATGTCCGAATTGGAATCCCGGTTCGTCCGCGTTGCCGAATCGCTCCAAGCCAAAGAGCCCGAGCGGGCCAAACGCTTGGTCGATACATTGCAGCACGCGAAAGAGCGCCTCATTGCAAAACGTATGGCCGACGTCACCACGCTCCTCGATACCGGCAAACTAGATCAAGCCGAACAAGAACTCTTACTAGTTGTCGAAGACTTGGACAAGCTCGTCCGAATGTTGCTTAATGACGAGCGGGACGAAATGACTAAGACACAAGAGATTGAAGCACTGGAGCGTTGGAAAAAGCAAATCCAGGAAATCCGCCAAGAACAAAATCAGCAAACCCGCGAAACTGGCAAGATCGCCAACAAAGACGACACGCTCAAGAACCTTGACGAAAAAATCAAACAAGTCGAACAGCTCGTCAAAGATCAACAAGGCTTGATCGATCAAACGCAAAAAGAAGCGAGCTCGGGGATCCGCGCGATGGATCGAATTGCCGACAAACAATTTGAGGTCCGACAGCGAACCGAAGCCCTTGCCCGTGAACTAGGTGGCAAAGAATCGCCGACCGACGCAGGCGAACCATCGGATCAACAAAAATCCGGCGACGATCAACCTTCCGACAAACAACCCGATGGCAAACACGGCGAGGATAAGTCGCCCGATGGCCAACCCACGCCGAAACCAGATCAAAAGCCTGAGGCAAAAACTTCGAATCCGTCCGATTCTTCTGATCCGCCCTCGGCAACGCCCCCGTCCCCCGGCCAGCCTAGCGGCGACGCAAAACCGGGCGAGAGCAAACCTGGCGACGCAAAACCGTCGGAAAACGCCAGCCCACCATCCGCTTCAAAAAAACAGCCCGGCCAAAAGCCGCTCGAATCTTCGATGGAGCATCAAAAAGGTGCCGAGGAAAACTTGACCAAAGGCCAGCCGACGGACGCACAGCGCGCTCAATCGAAGGCGCTCGACGACATGAAAGCCGCGCTCGAGGAATTGAACAAGGAGCGTCGTCGCGTCGCGTCGTTGCCTCGTGAAGCCTTGAACGAAATGGCCAAGCAACAGCGCCGCACGCGTGGCAAGACGATGGACTTGGCTAAGGACATGGCCAAAGCGAAAAAACCCAGCAAGGACGAAAACGCGACGGAAGACCCGAACCAAAAACAACCTGGACAAAAACCAGTTCAAGAAGCCGAACAAGCCATGGACAACGCGGCTGGCGGACTAGAAGAACAGGACGCACAACGCGCCGAACGCCAGCAAGCTAAATCTGAAAAGAAGCTCGAAGAGGCGATGCGCGAAATCGAGGAACGCTTGAATCAATTGCGCGAAGAAACGCGACAAGAAAAACTGGCCCGCCTCGAAGCACGCTTTACCGAAATGCTGGCTCGCCAAAGAGCGGCGACCGGATCGACGATCGACCTCGACGACAAGCGGACCAACCTCAGCAAATTGCAGAGACGCGATCAACTTAATTTGATGCGATTGGCGGCGGAGGAAACGCAAATTAGCGAATTGGGTCAGCAAGCTTACGATCTGCTTCTGGAAGACGGAACCAGCGCCGCTTTCCCCGAATGCGTGATGGACGTGCACGAGGATTTGGGACGCGTTGCTCAACTAATTGAAACGGAACGAACCGATCAACTGACCCAGATTGTCCAACGTGAAATTGAAACCGCCCTGGAAGACCTGCTCGACTCGCTGAAACAGGCAAAAAAAGATGGCAAAGGCGGCGGCGGTGGCGGCGGCGGCGGAAAACAACCGTTGCTTCGTAAATCGGCAGAACTTAAAATGCTCAGGGCGGCACAGTTGCGTGTCAACCGCCGAACGAAGCAATTCGAAGCGATCCGCGGCGAAGAACAACTTGATCCTGCACTCGAATCGGAAATTCAAAACATCAGTCAGCGGCAATCCGAAGTCACGGACATGGCCGAACAAGTGATGGAGAAAGACAATTAATTCGCGCGGCCGAAACGGCAATTGGCCACTCGGCTCGGTAGCGATTTTTGAAAGGACGGCGATAATGATTGGCTTGCAAAAAATGACGTTCAGCTTGAGTTTTTTGGCGGTCAGTTGCGGTGCGGCTTGGCTGCTGGCCGATGACAGCGATCGGTCCAAGGTCATCGACCGCTTTGTAACACATGTCGATGAATCATCGAGTATTGACGCCGCAGTCAAGGCCAATGTGAAAGCGGCAGTGGAACAATTGGCGCGAGACGCCGAGACGCAAGCCGACGCGATCTCCGAAGGACTGATGCTCGCCTACGAAGGCTACCGCGAAGCGTTGGCCGCAGCGGACGCCGATGCCAGCGCATCCGCCAGCCAACTCAAGCCGTGGATTGAATCAAAGGATCCGTTCTTGGTTGCCGACGCCAGTTTCAGTTTGGCGCGAGTACTAGTCAACGCCGAACAGTTTGAGGATTCCGTCCCGCTATTGGAGTCCGTCGCCGGTCCGCAAGCGAACTTCACGCTGCACAGCGGTGCGGCGACTTATTATTTGGGAGTTGCCCAAGCCCGCTTGCTGCAAAACCAACAGGCCATCGACACGTTGGGTTACTTCATTCAAAACTATCAAGACGCTCCCGAACGCTTGCGAGTAAGCGCTTGGCGGCAAATGCAAGAGTTGGCCACCATCGCGGAAGGCCAATTGGCGGACGCCCACCAACGAATGGATTTTTCGCGTCGCAAGTTGGATCAAGAAGACTCCGGCGAAATCACCCAAGAGCAACAAGGCAAGATCGTAGGCATTTTGGCTAAACTTATTAGCGAACAAGAAAAGAAGGAATGCAGTAGCTGCAATTCGAAAAAGAACTGTCAAAACGAGAGTCAAAGCCAAGCCAAAAAACCAGGCAAGAAGCCGAGCGACCCCCAAGCCAACAAGAGTCAACAAGGAGGCCAAAGCAACAATCCCAACGGTGTCGCCCAACGAGTGTACAACGATGGCCCGGCCAGCCCGTGGAGTAAATTGCGCGATCGCAACCGCGACCCGGCTTACACCGCGATCAAAGATCAGCTTCCGGCCAAGTATCGCGAGATCGTCGAACGGTACACCGAGAAGGCTCAAGGCGGACAGCCGGAAACCGGCGGCTCGGAATAACAGCGTGAGTCAATGGTCGAATCCATTCCCCACGGCGGCCGAACTGACAATCGTCAGGCAGCCGCCGTTTTTGTTTTCATCCCTCGGCGCTCGACAATGAATGTCTTCCCATCGTTCTCGTGGTCGATTTGGATGATGATCGCCATGGCGTGCGTTTCTGTATCAGCTGTTGCTCAGGAATCGACCCGCAACAGGGACACGATTTCAACAATCAATGGGCGCAACATTGACGGTGTCATCACGACGATCGACCAAGCCGGTCAAGTTCAACTTGCCGATGGGTCGTCAGTTGCTTTTGCGCAAGTGCTCGGGATTCAGCGCAACGTGGCCTTAGAACCGAAAAAAGACGCACCAATTAAGGTGTACTTGGCGCAAGGCGGGACGCTCTTCGCTAATGTCGCTCAATTGCAAAACGAGCGAGTGACCTTAAGCGCGAGCTTTGGTCCGCTTGAATTGTCGATCGAAGCGGTTCGCGCGATCGTCTTCAAACCTTCGAGCATCAGCGACGCGGTTACGGAAAATATTACCAAACCCTCCAATCAATTCGACAATGTTTGGGCCGAATCGAGCGAAGGACTTCATTCCGCGTCTGGTCTCGTCCATTCGATCACCGACGGCAAAGTCACTGGCGAATTCGAAGGCCAAGCACGAAGCATCGCATTAGCCAAAGTCGTGGCCTACGTCGCAGCGGACTTGGGATTGCAGCGTCCCACAGGGCTGGCCCAAATTCAACTGTCCGACGGCGCGCAAGTCCACGGTAGCATCGGCGGATTAGTAGATCAGCGGCTAACCGTTGAATTTCCCGGTGGAGGTCGCGCGGAAATTCCTTGGGACTTGGTCGTCAGGATCGCCATCGAATCAGATCGACTAGTTTGGATTTCGGATCTCACACCGTTGGAAAGTATTCAAGAGCCTCTCGTCACCAATTCGCGAGCAGCTCAAACTGACCGCAGCGTCGATCGCAATCCGCTCACGCTCCGCACATCACTACAGCGCGAGCCGCTCAATTTTGATAAAGGGCTCGGCGTACATTCTTATTCTCGTTTGTTGTACCGCAACGAAGCCGGCTTCGATCGCTTGACCGCCACTGTCGGTATCGACAGCGAAACTCAAGGCTACGGCGACTGTATTTTTATCGTACGTGGCGATGGAATTGAACTTTGGTCACAGCGAGTTCGTGCAACCGACGATCCCGTGTCTGTTGACGTGGATGTGTCCAACGTCAAGGAAATTAGCCTGATCGTTGAACCGGGTTTACAACTCGATTTGGCCGATCATGCCGATTGGTGTAACGCGCGGCTGCTGAAAACCAAGTAAACTGAGGCAAACGCGTTAACGTCGGGCTCGTGAAACAGCTTCGATTCAGGTTACGGCAGCGCGAGATTGCGGAAAACGAGAATTGGAAAACGCAATGTCTAGATTCATCTGGCGGCCACAACTGCTCGCTTTTTCGGCGGCCATCTTCGTTGGCGCGGGCCTTTGGAATGTCCAGTCAATTTTTTGCCAAGACGCTTCAACCGCCGACGAGTTGACCGCCGTGCGGAAATTTGAGCAAGCTCGCGCCGCCGTGATTCAAAAAGTCATCGGCAGCGTGATCGCCATTTACGGCGACGACCGCGAAGGGGGCGGCTCCGGCGTTATCATCGACCCCTCCGGCCTTGCGCTCACCAACCATCACGTCATTCAAGGTGCGGGCATCGAAGGCTGGGGGGGATTGGCCGACGGAAAGATGTATCGCTGGTCGATCATCGGCACCGATCCGGGCGGTGACATCGCGCTGATCCAAATGCACGGACGCGAAGATTTTCCGTATTCCCTTCTGGGCGACTCCGACCAAGTCCGTGTCGGCGACTGGGCCATGGCGATGGGTAATCCGTTCGTGTTGACCGAAGACGAAACGCCCACGGTGACGCTCGGCATTGTCAGCGGCGTCAATCGATTTCAAGAAGGCGCCGGATCGAATCAGCTCGTCTACGGGAATTGCATTCAAGTCGACAGTTCGATCAATCCGGGAAATTCCGGCGGGCCGCTGTTCAACATGCGCGGCGAAGTCATCGGGATCAATGGACGCGGGAGCTTTGAAGAACGTGGCCGTGTCAACGTCGGATTGGGTTACGCCATTTCGGCCAACCAAATCAAGAAATTCGTTCCCGATCTTTTGGCGACCAAGATCGTAGAACACGGGACGCTGGACGCGGTATTTGAATTGCGCGACGGCGATGTCGTTTGCGGCTCACTCGTCGAGCAATCTGCCGTACATCAAGCCGGCCTAGAATTGGGCGATCGACTGGCGAGCTTCGAGAGACAGCCCATTCGCACGATCAATCAATACCTCAACTTGATTTGCATGTTGCCCGAAGGCTGGTCCGCCGAATTGGAAATTGAAAAACCAAACGGGACGCGAAAAACAATTCATGTCGTTCTGTACGGCCTTCCGTACAATATCGAAACTCCCAAAGTCGAGCCGCCGCCCGAAGACAAAGGCCCTTCGCCGACGCCCGAACAGAAACGCGCCTTGGAACGACAGAAGAAAATGATCGCCTTCATGTCGACCGAGCCGGGATCTATCCGAGACGTTGAGCTTAATAAAAAGTACACCAAATGGCTGTTGCAGAAATGGCAATCCAGTTTGGAGATGAGCAATTCGAACGCGTTGCGCACGATTCATTTGTCAGATTCGATTCAAACCGACGACCAGCCTAGTGGGCGACAAGAATCTTGGCTGGCGACCGACGGTCGTTTCCGAATCGACTGGTCCGTCGGCAACGAGCAATTGCAGTTCGGTTTTGACGGAACGTCGTTCTGGCGACAAACGGGACATTCCCGCAAAACACTGACGCTGATTGAAGCAAAGACTTGTCCGCAAATCGTCCAAGCCATGACGATAATCGCCGCGCACCAAGCTGAACCATTTGCTCCGCTAGGCGATGTATCTTTGGACGGCGGTGACAAGGCGCAGAATCAATTGGCTTGTCGGCTGAAATTTGTCGACGCGAAACAAGATTGGTTTTACTGCTGGGTCAGTATGTTTGATTCACAAGGCCGACCTTTTGTCCGCCCGATCAAGGCATCCAGCAACTTGAATGGTGAGCCGCACGGCGCGACGGTGACGTTCGCGGATTGGGAACTTTGCGGCGGCGTGTGCTTGCCCAAATCGCGAGCGTTTGTCTCCGAATACGATGAACAAATCAAAACGCAAATTCGTTTCGAAGCCTGCGAAATCCAATCTGGAATCGACGAATCGTTGTTCAAAATTCCAACCGATTGAGTTGTCTACCAATGAATCCAACCAACTTGATCGACATCCTCCGGTTGTTCCCTCGCCCTGTATTCGGGGAGAGGGTGGCGGTGAGGGGGTTTTGGCCCGCAGGGATTGTCGGCGGCTGCGGCATACTCGCTTTCTCGATTGTCACAGTTCTCGCGCAACCGACTTCGCCACACGCTTCAATCGCGCGACAGGACAAAACTCAATCCGCAAATCCGCCGGATAATTGGCTCGAAAAATCAATCGAGTTCGCGCAAAAACGGATGGTCAAAGTTTTCGGCGCGGGCGCAGGTCGAGTCAATTCGTATGCCACCGGAATCATTGTTTCCGCCGACGGCCATATCGTTACCATGCAAGGCGTGTTTCTGGACGGCGACCAAGTCCGGGTGGCCTTGCCCGATGGTGAACTTGTTGCCGCCAGCGTACTTCGCCGCGATCGGCAATATCAACTAGCTTTGTTAAAAGTTTCAAACCCCACGCCTGATTTCTTTGAATTGTCCGATCAGCCAGTTGGCCAAAAAGGGGATTGGGTTGTCGCGCTCAGCAACGCTTTCATGGTCGCCGAACGCGAGGAGCCAATGTCCGTAACGCTGGGAATCATCTCGCTGTCGACGTCTATCGAGGCCCGCTTGAACAAAGATAGCCTGGCGTATCGCGGCGAACTCGTTTTGATCGACGCGATCACCAGCAATCCTGGTGCCGGAGGCGGTGCCGTCGTCACGACTGACGGAAAATTGGTTGGGACCATCGGCAAAGTCATCAACAGCTCGGAAACCAACACGCGGTTGAATTACGCGGTGCCGAGCAAGATAGTTAAACGATTTGTCGCGGGTGAATCACTCGACGACACCCAGGCAACGGCTGTCGCCACTGGCCAAAAGCCAACGTTGGGCCTCGAACTATTCAAGCTTGGTGGCAAGGGTGCCCCGGCCTATGTAGATCGAGTTTCGACGATTGGCCCGGCGGAAACCGCGGGTCTCAAGCCGGATGATTTGATCGTTACCCTCGGAGGCGAAAAGATCGGTTCGATTCGCGATTTCGAGCGAGTTCTACCTACACTTACCGTCGGGAGCGAACTAATCGTGGTCGTGAAACGTGGCGAAGAGCTTTTGCGATTACCGATTACGCCCGTCGCCCAGAAATAATCCCAGTAGCCGAAGGAACCGACTTGCCTATGAACAAGTCTTGTGTTCAACAAGGTTCACCAACGACTAATGATGAGTATGGGGTGTTATCATCTATGAAAATTGTATTGGCATTCACGCTATTCGCGACGACGGCCGCAAGTGTTTCGGCTGGTCAGTCGAGTGCTACAGACGACCAACTTGCGCGCGGCTTGGTTGCAACGCCGAAAGTTTTCGCGGCTGCGGCAGAGCGGATTCGCCCGACGCTTGTCACGATCGAATCGTTCGG
>JANMEB010000704.1:0-3117 GCA_031376585.1 Planctomycetota bacterium
ATATGATTTCACTTGGATTCAACCCTACAAACATTTATCCCTCTAAAAAATTTATGACACATTTAGTATATTCTCCAAGATGATTGATGCCCGCACTCAATCGTTTTGCAATTGCCGCCGACGAACTCTGCCGTCATCGACCAGCCAATTGGAGTGAGTTGCTTTTCCCCAATAACTAAGGCGTGATTTGGCACGCTTGCCACGCTTTGGGTAGAAAACGAGGGAATCGACGTTTGAATGTGGAAACCTTGGACGAAGAATAAGCGGTAAATATCGATTTGCAGGTGTAACTCAGCTGGCAGCGCGACAGCTTTTCAAGCCACAAAACAACTGTTAGGAGATGTAGTTGTCGGGGCACGCCCCCACCGAAATGCTCCGGATTTTGCACCGCCCTTTCCCGACATCATTGTTTCCCTCGCGAAACGCGATAAGCTTCGAGTCCCCTTGGGGGTATTAGTCGTCAGTTGAAAAATGTAGGACGGGCGCCAGTGACCGTCGAAATCATCGAAAAACGACAGCCTGGGAAGGCCGTCCGACGACTTATTCAATGGGCTGCCAGATACCCGGAAATGCGGTTACGAGGCCTATTTCGAATCATGGCACGAGGTTATTTATCCCGTTTCTTCGAACGTTTCTGCTAATTGCCTGACTTGACAAGTTAAAGTTACGTTGTAACATTGTTATGACGATTGTACTAACACTGCGGCAATCGAAACCGAGAAGGGAGTGGCCACCTTGATTAAGACGCTTAAGCCAATGGGAAACAGCCTGGCTCTCATAATTGACAAGCCAGTTCTTGAATTGCTGAACATCGACGCTTCCACTCCTTTGCAAGTCACGACGGAGAATGGTTGCCTTTTGATTTCGCCGGTTCGCGACGCGCAGCGAGTACGCCAATTTCGCGAGGCGTTGGACAAGACCAATCGTCGGCATGGCAAGGTGCTGAAGAAATTGGCTGAGTGAAAATCGACGCCGCCGTCACGATTTGAATACCTTGGCGGCGATTTTCTGTACAATCCGCCAGCATGGCCCTGACGTTTCTTACGCTGGATGAAGTCCTAGCAATTCACACTGACCAAATCGCGCGCTACGGTGGCAGCGGTGGCGTGCGGGATCTCGAATTGCTTGAGTCGGCGATAATGCAGCCCCAAGCCACGTTTGACGGGCAATTTCTGCATGCCGACTTTCCTCAAATGGCGGCGGCGTACCTATTTCACATCGTCCGAAACCATCCGTTCGTCGACGGGAATAAGCGGGCGGGAACCGCCGCGGCTGAAGTCTTTTTAATAATGAACGGTATCGAGTTTGTTGCAACTGACGACGAACTCTACGACACCGTGATTGCCGTCGCAAAAGGAGAATTCAGCAAATCGCAACTTGCCCATTTCATTCGCCAAAACTGCGAAGGATTGCGACCCATCGACGAACCGGGAGACGTCGATACTAGACCCGACGAGTTGCCGCAAGAATAGCGCACGCTGCGGCACGTTACTGTTCCGCTTTTTGCTCCGAATCGCATTTTGGAGCTATACATTTTGCTCCACTTTTTTTATCGGTTCAAAGTGTTCGTCTGTGCGTTTACGTAATGTTCGGCTTTGGAACCCAACGAGCGATCGAAGTCCGGCGACATGCTCCAATTCATGTCGGAAGTCTTTTTCCGGTTCGAGTAAGATGAGCAAGCGGGAAATGCGAGACGTGCTTTAAGCAAACTGCCCGATTGCGGCCAGACCGGATACGAATCGAACTTTTTCTTATCGGCATCTGGACTAGGGATATCAGGATTCTCGCTGCTTAGGCGGTAGAAATCTTGACTGAGATAAATGTTGCGCGCCCATATCGCTCGGGCGTTCTAAGCGTCCGCATGCCTTTGGTGCCGTCGGTCGATGTGACCGACGCATTTTTCTTCCGTCGATCCTGTGACGAGCTTCTGGCGTTAGAAACATTGTCAAGCATCGTTTTACGGAAATGGCCGCTTTCCGTTGAGCATCCAGCCGATCGGCGTGTACCGCACAAACACGACATAGGTCGCCATACAAAAAAGCCACGTTACGAAGACGACCACCAGCAACTTTCCAAAAATTGGAATCGCGATCGGAATCAACAGAGTCTGCAAAAAGAGAATGATCGGCAAGTGAATCAGATACACCCAATAGGATGAGTCGGCGCAGAACTTGAGCCAGGCATTCGAGCGAGCCAGAAACCGCTGACCGACCAGCAGCGCCGAGAGCGTCATCACCGCCGACAGATACGAAGCCAACACAGACTCAAGCAAATATGGGGTAAGCGACCGTGATTCGGTGGCCTGTTGGACCAATGCGATGTCGAGCACAGGTAGCAGACAGTAATGGGGCACGAACAAGAGGACGCTTGCCAGGACCAAAGGCCAACACCAGGGTTGCAAACGATCCAGCAGCGCCTCGCGGCCGAACAACTGCCAGCCAGTCCAATAGAACAACCCGTAATATGCAAATGGCCACCAGGCAGGAACAAAGGACTCGGGTGCTGCAGTGGGAATTCCTCCCCCCATCACTCCAGGAACCAAAGCCAGCGGTGAAAGCGCGAGCATCCATTTTCGCTGAAACAACCAATCGAATTTCAACCGGGTCCAGCGGCTGCCAACGGCTGCGATCAAGGAGAACATCAGCAGATAGTACAAAAACCACAAATGCATTGTGGTGTAGGGTGTTGACGATTTCGCAGCTTCAGGATTCTGACTCGCTGCGACAATCAACTGTAACAACCCTTGAGGTTCCTTAACGTAAGAAAAGGCAAAGACGAATACAATGGTCATGGCCACCATCAGCAACGGCCAGAACAAAACGAATGGCAAGGCGATTCGAATCCCGCGATTCCACAGGAACGGTTTAAGCCCTTTGCGCTGGATTATCAGCTTGGAAAAATAACCCGACAGCAGAAAAAACAGACCCATTCGAAACAGGTGAATCCACCAGATCGAAGCATCGATTGCCACGTTTCCCTGAGGATTGGTAGCGATCCAGACCGACCGCGATGGTTCGGCATAAGCCAAGGCACCATGCAGGTACACCCCCAGCAGCATCGCCAGTGCCCGCTGGTTGTCCAGATAGTGAATCCTCGTCGAGTCGCCGGAAGCAGCTG
>JANMEB010000034.1:0-3843 GCA_031376585.1 Planctomycetota bacterium
TAGCAGGCACACTCCGTGTGCCGTGGCCAGAATTATCCGTAGCAGGCACACTCCGTGTGCCGTAGCCAAAATTAACCGTAGCAGGCACACTCCGTGTGCCGTAGCCAAAATCGAACGGCACACGAAATGTGCCTGCTACTTTTTTTGTGGAGCCGGTCGTGAAGCGTCCTTCGTTGTTCAAGCGACTCTATTTGAAACACTTGGCCAAGCCCGCGTCCGAGCGCATTTTATTTTCCACGGTCGCCAACCAACCGGTTCGTCAGCTTTTCGAAATCGGAATCGGCGACGGTTCGCGCGCGCTTAGATTGATTCGGCTTGCGATCCAATGCCACGGGGGGCCAATCACCTACTGCGGAGTCGATTTGTTTGAAGCGTCTCCGAAGGGTCGACCCGTCCTTAAATACAAAGACGCGTACTGCAAACTCAATGTCGCGAACTGCAAAACCAAGCTTGTTCCGGGCGAGCCTACGATGGCACTTGCCTCGTGCGCAAATAGCTTTACGAAAACGGACATGATTTTAATTACCAATCAATTTAGTTTGGCCGCGCTGGTTCCAATGTGGATCTACGTGCCGCGAATGCTCACAGCGGAGTCAAAAGTATTCCAGCAAAGCGAAGACGGCGAATTTGTGCTTATGCCGCATCGCGAGATTCAGGCGTTGGCCGATCAAGCGACCGAATTGCGCCGCAAGGCGGGATAGCTTCTACGCAATCAGCTAACTATTTGGTAGGCTACCGACGTTGGCTTGAGCAAAAAATTTGCGCGTGCCGCAATTATTATTGGTAGCCTGTTTTGTGAGAGCGCCCTTCCGAGCGAGTATTGCGTGAAGTTTGCCGCCCTAGGACCCATTAGCGTCCATTTTCCGTCGCGAGTCGAAACCAACGAAGACTTGCAGCGCGAGTTTCCCGACTGGGGAATGTCAGCCATCGCCGAAAAAACCGGCATCTATCAGCGGTACATCGCTGCGCCTGATGAATGCTCGTCGGATTTGGGTGTGGCCGCAGCCGAACGATTGTTCGCCGAAAACGACATCGACCGCAAGAGCATCGACTATCTATTGTTGTGTACGCAAACGCCAGATTACCCGCTCCCCACGACCGCTTGTTTGATACAGACTCGTCTCGGGCTGAGGACTGATATTGGCGCACTGGACTTTAACCTTGGCTGCAGCGGTTTTGTGTACGGATTGTCGCTGGCCGACGGGTTGATTCGTTCAGGGGTCGCGCGGCGAGTTCTTTTGATCACTGCTGAAACTTATTCAAAATTCATCCATCCCAGCGATCGGAGTTTGCGAACTATTTTCGGTGACGCGGCGGCGGCGACCTTGATCGAAGCAGCCGAAGAACCGTCCATGAGCGCTTTTGAATTCGGGACCGACGGAAGCGGCGCGGATACGCTGCTCGTAACCGCGAGGGGCAATCGCAGCGCCGATAAAGCTCACCGACCGCGCGGCCGAAAACGTTGGCCAAGCGACTTGTACATGGACGGCCACAGCCTCATGGCGTTTACTATCGACGCCATTCCGGTCGTTGTTCAGAACATTTTGCGCCGCGCGAACTTAACCCAAGATCAAATCGACTTGTTTCTGTTGCACCAAGCCACGCTCAAGATGTTGCAAGAGCTGCGTAGCGCGCTCAACGTCAGCGACGCTCGCTTGCCCATCTATTTGGGTGACGTTGGCAACACGGTTTCCTCGACGCTGCCCATCTTGATCGACAAACTTCGCCGCGAAAAAGCTTTGACGGCGGACATGACCACGATGATGATCGGCTTCGGCGTCGGCTGGTCCTGGGCCGGCTGCATTTGGCGCGATATGCTTGGTCCCTTTTGTTCATCAAAATAGGGCCGCACGACAAACCTATCTTCGCCATCGCAATTATCGTGGTGAAAACGCAGTCTCGAACAACAGTAGCAAGCATAGCGCGCCGGCCGTCACGTAAGCTAGACGGCGATTGGCAACCTTTGGATTGGATAGAAATTGTCTTACTGTTCCGAGTCGATGCCAAATCAACAAGCCGCCCGAAATTGCCACGGCGCCAAACGCGATCATGACCCAAATTGGCGTCCCGGTGCGTAGCATTTCACCGCAGTCGCCCACGCCATCCAACGAGCCAATGGCAATGTAAGCTCCATTGGCGATCAAGCAGAAGCCTGCGAAGAACGCGAGCGATTTTTTCAGCGCAACATTGGACCATCGGAACGCCAAAAACAATAACGGCAATACCGAGCCAACAATCGGCCCCAGCCAAACGACGATTCCTGGCGCTGGATTGGGATCAACGTCGGTGCGCGAAATGGTCAGCGGATACAGAATGACGCGCTGGATCGTCCCGCCAGTCACGACCGCGCCGGCGACGTGACCAAGCTCGTGTACTGCCATCATGCCGAACCAGCACAACGCGACCAGCGAAACCGAAAACAGAATTTGGTGAAATCGCTGCATTGCCGCGCCGTTTTCGTATTTGCAACAAGCTTACTTTTTTCGTAGATGCTTCACGGCCGACTTTAACTTCTTCTATGCGCTTTCCAACGACGATTTTTTATCAGCTATGGGATTCGGTACGTTCGCTGACGACAACTTTTCCAAACAAGCTTTCGGCGCAATCAGTCGGTAACTTTCTCCGATCAAATCCTTGATCGCACTCCAATCGGCAAACACCGACAAGTCCAGCGAAACCCAGCCTTTGTGGCCGACATACGGAGCGCGCGAGAACCCAGGCATATGAACGATCGCTTTTGCTTTAGCCGTTTCTAGTTTGAACGAAACAACAATTCGTTCGCCGTCTTCGTCGCAGCCCGCGAAAATCTTTTCTCTCACACAAAAATGCGGCTTGCCCCATTTCACGGACTCTATCGCTTCCGGCAAAGCCAAACAAATCCTTCGCAACTTGTTTAGCTGAGCAATCTTCCCGGCCATCCTCAAACTTTCAACAAACGCTCATATTCGCTTGACGGGCACTGCTTCGCTCGCGACACCGGCACGTCATATCATTCCCATGATCCCGTATGCAATCAAAGAAATCGCCACAATATTACCAACCTGTACCGCAATGGAATGAAATCGAAACTTCGAAACAAAGACATCCGGCAGCTCGAGGTCGCGAAGTCGCCGAAATATCGACAATTGGAGGACAAGTGCGAAAATTAAAACGGCGCTTGCGCCAACTGGAAAGAGCCAACGAAATAATTCAGGCCTCAACCGCCCAGCCATGATGACGGCAGCCATAATGCCAATCGGAATGTAGGTCCCGAGCGAGCGGTGCAACGAAAACTGATCGACTAACTTGACCTTTTGCTCGGTCGATAGAATTTTGAAGTTGCGTTCGCCTAGGAACCGACTCAAGCCACTCGTAACAAACAAAAACCCGACGCCAATCAAAAATGCGGTCTCCGAATTCATGTTAATGTCTCTCTCAAATAACGTCAGTCACCCAACCTACCTGCGATTGCGATTCAGGCTTAAATAAACCGGATGAAAGCGACGGTCATGCGTGGGGAACGGCGTGGTCGGGGAGGACGACGCCTTTGAGCAATCCGTCGGTCACGATTTCATTTCCAACGTATCCTTGGAATCGGACTTCGATCAAGATATTGGCGCGAGCGCGCACTTGTTCCAACATCATGACCATGCGGTCACCTGGCAAAACCGGCTGTCGAAATCGGACTTCGTCGAGTCCTCCTAAGCCGATTGTTTTCGATTGAAGAAACCCGCTACGGATCGCAACGAACGCCAAGAGCTGCGCCGCGACCTCGCAGATGAGCACACCGGGCATGAGCGGTCGGCCCGGAAAATGCCCGCGCGTCCAAAAATCCGTGGGCTTGGCGTCGCAAAAACCAACGTA
>JANMEB010000041.1:0-1068 GCA_031376585.1 Planctomycetota bacterium
GTCCTCGTCCCGATGGTCGTACAACAGCCCCAGCGAAGGGGTCGTCCGGACCGAAAAACGATTGAGGTCGGCGAACATCTGCTGGCAACGCTTGAGTCCCACGTCCAAAAAGAACACGACGGAAATCGTTTCGTCGCCCAAGTCGGGATTCTCGTGCAGGGCCGTCTCGATCGCGGCCCGCCGGTGCTGGCCATCGTTGATGACGAAGCGGGCGTTCATCGGCACGTGTAGACGGCCGATATTCCGTTCCGAGTCCTCGGGGCCCAGCGGTTCGAACTTGACCTTCCCATCGATGGACGCGGTGAGTGCGGAGAATGTGTAGCCTTTAGGATTCCGCACGATGTAGCGCGCGATTTCCGGGACGCGTTGTTTATTGAGCGACCGCTGGGCTCTCAATTCCGGCCTCAGTTCCTCTTCGTCGAACAAAAAGATCCGCGGAATCAGCCGGAGCGGGCACATCGAAATGTAGTACTCGCGCCCCGCCTGCACGCCACGAATCGACGGAAAGATGTACTCGAACGCGGCCATTTCGCGTGTCCCGTTGGAAGTCAATTTTTTAACTTCCACCAGTATCTGATTGACTTCCATTCTGTCAACTATACAATCCGGAAAATGTCTGGTCGGGTTGGCAATCCGCAAGCTCCGTGGCAATGGAAGACGGACACGCCAGCGAAGGAACAGCTTCCCTAATTTTGATTTACACTTCGATTTTTTATTCCGTTTTTTGGTTTAACTGGTTCCCGTGCTCTAACTGGTTCCCATGCTCCTGCGTGGGAACCCAATGCATTGTCGGCTCCTGCCGACGGATTCCGAGGCGGAGCCTCACAGACAGTGCGTCCCCACGCAGGAGCATGGGAACGAGGACATGAAAAACCAACCGTCGAGTTTCCGTAACTAAAACCCATGTCCAAACCGCTCGCCCACGACGAAGCAACGGCCAAGATGCAACGGACCGTGCCCGCTCACGACGTCACCATGTCCGATCCCGTCTATCTCGATTACAACGCCACCACACCGATGGATCCGCGCGTCTTGGAAGCCATGACGCCTTGGTTTCTCGCACCGTCC
>JANMEB010000093.1:0-2129 GCA_031376585.1 Planctomycetota bacterium
CCGCCGCATCGATATCAATATTGACACCGTCGGCATTGAAGTCACCCGCCGTGCGCAGCCAGAGTCTTGCTAATACATAGAGTTGTTTTGCGAAATCCTCACGAGCGAGAAGCAAATTATCTGCAGCGGCACCGTTGCGGCTGATATCCAAATTCAACGTTGCCCCGTCCGGATAAGTGATTGAGTTAGCTTCTCCCGTGCCGTCCGCGAAGTATTCATCCACAGTGCCACTTGCGTCATCATCAAACCCGTTTCCAAACACTCGATTGATATCCATCTTCAAGCCTTGCACGATGTCGGGCGAAAGCATCGTGGTTATTTGAGACAATGCAGTCGGCGGCAACCCCGCGGCAGTAGCGGCTAATTGAATCGCGTTGGCAAGCTCGGCCGCCGAGTTCGCTGGCGGAACGGGGACTTCCCAGCTCTCCGTCGCTATTTTCAATCGATTTGTCGGATCATTTCCCGGCAACGAAGCGTCTAAACTTGGTGCCAAAGTCAGCAGCCGATTGGCCAGGAATTTTGAATCCATATCGAAGGTGCGGTAGACGCGCTCAAGCTCCTTGAGCGAGAACAAATGATCCGGCCGATTGCTACCCCCCGCGACCAGCGGATTTTCGCTTGGGCCTGACGATGGATAGTTTGAAAAATCTGTCTCGAATGGGTTGTCTATTAAGTCATCAAACGTAGGCCCTAAGATGGCTAAGTTCGCATTGATTTGCGGCATTCCAAAGGCCACGTCACCGGTGGTGCCATTCGGCAATACACCGGGGGAAATGCTGGCCACTTGATTGGAGAATCCCCATCCGTATTTGCCAAACACATCCATTCGCGAGCCAAACATATTGCCGATGCCACTATTCGGATAGCCATACAATTTGTATTGAGACCAAACGTCGTGATACATGGACCTTCCCGCAGCGTAACTTCCGGTCGGCGTTCCGACGTTATCGCGATCGTCACCGAACCTCCCGAAATATTGACTTGCCGGGTCACCGAGGATGTTGAAATATTCTTGATTGAAATTTGTCGGTGTTGCGGGTAATCCACCCGGAGGTGTAAAAAGCCGACCCATAGAAACGTCCGTTGGGCCATAGCCCTGGCCCTGTGGAACGGTACCGTTTAGCAGCAAGGGTCGATTGGGAACAATTCGGCCTCGCGCGTCGTCGCCTCCGCCATGAACATTAAGGTTGTAACGCCCGTCCAAATCCAAAACCATGTACGCTGCAAGCGCTTTGTATTGTCGACCGGACTTATCAGTTTGTACTGGATAGCCAAGGTCCATCCAAATACTGTCTGTCTTTCCGTCGCCGTCGTTGTCGACATCAAAAACGTCGGGCGTAGTGAGCGGCGAAAGTCCTGACATTCCAGGTGCGGTTTGCGTTGGCCGGTTGTTGTATCCGGAAGTCGGCAAATGGTAAAAACTTGGATAAATATTTCCACCATTGGCAAAATCAACTGCCGCCAAGAACGTATTGCTTTTGTCAATCGCGTCATACGACTCCGTAGTAGGATCGACTATCGCCGTTCCGGCAAATGCGCGACCGTTGATCAATACTTTTGCACCACGCAAATCTCCGGCAAAAGGATTTTGACCATTCGTCCATTCTGGAACAACATAAAACTCTGGATTTGGCAGAGGCGTAGGTATTGGAACCGTTCGGTCAAATGTGTCGTAATGGAAGATGCGACAAGAGACCCCCTTCACGTTCGCGACTGCCGTCGCCGGTGGAACCGTCGAGTTGCTGATGAACGTGAGGACTTGGCCGCCATAAGCCCCAGGTATGTCAACCAATGGTTTGCTTGAATTGGTAAGCGTTAGTTTAATCAATTGACCCGTTGGATCCATTCCGGCTGTAGCCACTTCGGCCGTTAGGCCCTCGCCGTATTCATCCGCGAGGATGGACTGATCGCCAATGGTCGGATCGGGATTATTAACTACGGAGGTCGCGCTTTTTGATCCGCGCAACAAGTCCATCAGCGCGCGATCGATTATCGTACGTGCCGAATCGCCGCGAACTTCCAAGCCGCTGTAGCCGCGCGAGACGCGCATGAAATTGCCGGAAATGGTGACAAACGCAGCACCCATAAGCAGAAAGAGCACGATCAAGCTGATCACAAACAGCAGCGTG
>JANMEB010000109.1:0-2186 GCA_031376585.1 Planctomycetota bacterium
ATTCGACCTTCGGCCAAGAGGCGATCGTACAATGGCGTGCCGGGAAACGGAGTTAGCACCGTGATTTGCACGTCGAACGGTTGCGTTTCGTTGACGAAGGTCAAAATATTCTCAAACACATCTGGGCCGTGACCGTCGAAGCCCAACACAAAACAAGCGTTGACGGCGATTCCGTGCGATTGAATTCGCGCGACAGCCTCCCGATTACGGTCTGCTTGGCGGGCTTTGAAGTCCGTGCGCATTTCGACGCCGCGCAGCGATTGCGAGTCGGGACTTTCGAAGCCAATTAAGACTTGGCGACAGCCAGCCTCAAACATTGCAGTCAGCAATTCGGGATCATCCGATACGGTTACATCCGTTTCCGTAAACCATTGCACATTTAGCGGCGCGATCTCGCAACAAAGTCGCTTGCCCCAGTCTTTGTCAACAAAGGTGTTGTCGTCTGCGAATTCGATGAACGGTCGTCGATAGAGCTGAATCAAAGCTTCAATATCGCGACGTACTGCGGCGGGGAGCCGCTTACGATACGGCAATCCGAGCATCACATTGGACGCACAAAAATCGCATCGCCACGGACAGCCGCGCGACGTTTGAACCGTAAAGCGGTTATAAGCTCGCTCGCCCAACAAGTCATAACGAGGGACAGGCAATGTGCTGACGTCGACAGGTGAAAAGTTTTTGGCGAGCCAAAGTGATTGAGTCGTTCCGCGCTCGACCGCGCGCACTAATTCGGGCCAAACATTTTCTGCCTCGCCGACGATGACGAAGTCCGCATGTTGAAGTGCTTCGTCGGGGAGTACCGATGCATGGAGTCCGCCGATCGCGACTTTGATTCCGGAGGATCGCAGTTCGTCGGCCAATGCGTACGCCTCGAAAGCTTGGGCCGAAAGCGTGGAAATGGCCACTAAATCACAATCGAATGCCTCGGCTGGTACCTGCGGTTTCGATGGTTCCGCTTGCCCATTTGATTTCCCGTCGCCCGCCGGTTCTGGTTTCGCTTCCCAGTAATGCAACTCATGTCCAGATGGCGTTACCGCCGCGACATACAACAGTCCCAAAGTTGGGAGCGACGCGATGGCTTGAGCTCGCTGCACGATGCTTGGCATTTTCAAACCGAGTGCGATCAATCGGCGATCGCACACGCGCAGTCCGCCAGTCGCCAAGAATCCTATTTTCACTTCCCTGCTCCGCTCAAAGTCCACCAAGCGGCGCTTGCGAGCGCGACGACTGGAATGAAAAACAGATGACGAAATTTGGGGTTCCAACCGGAGAGAAAACAAACGAGCGGCATGGAAATACCGCCGATGACAAAGCCGAGTGATGCCGCCCGGCCTTCGAACGATAAAGCCGACGGCCACGGCGAGTAGCTGTACACAACGTTCATCATTCCTAAAGCTGCCAATGCGATATGCCCCAGTCGCACGATCCGGCGGCGGAACGAAGTGTAGCCTCCCCAAAAGTCTTCGCGATAAAAACGCAATCCGATCGCCGCACCGGTTATGAAAGCTGCCAGAACCATCATCCAGCCAGCGTACCAGTTTAAAATGTGAAACGGTTGCGTCACTATTAAATTACCTTGGTTGTCTGGCCTAAGTTTCAATCGATTCGTGCGAGCAGTCGACGCATTCTAAAGTTTCAGTTTCCCATCGCTTTGACTTCCGATCGCCATGTACGCGACGACGAATAGGACGAGCATCACGATGTCGATAAAGAAAAACGGAATAAAAAGCCAAGGGACACCGGTGTTGGCCCAGTAATAGCCGACGAGACTGACGTAGCTGATTTTCAAAAGAATTCCGTAGGGAATTAGCATTCGATTGCCGCGCGGGTTAAACGAGATGGCGGCGAACATCAAACCAAAGATCATCAACAGTAGCGCACCGAATTGAATGTATCCCCAATGATTTGGATGGGGCACTCCGGTCGCGTCAAATAATCGCGAGCCGTTGGTCAAAAACGTTAATCCAATCACGAAGTCATAAATCGCAGCGATTGCAAACAAGATACGGATCCCATTGTTGTTCATTGCATACTCCTGTTTTATGAAACGAGTGGCTGAGTGGGCGTGGAAACCTGAGAGAAGTTCAGGATGTTTATTGTCCCATGCGCTTGGTTCAGTGAGAATCAGGGGCTGATCCGCCGCGGCGGACTTGCCAGGTAAAACGTCCTCGGCGTCTTAAATCGTT
>JANMEB010000123.1:0-3412 GCA_031376585.1 Planctomycetota bacterium
AACAAAAAAACCCTGACAGCAAAAACTATCAGGGTCATTCTCAGGGTGGCTGACGGGGGTCGAACCCGCGACATCCAGAGCCACAATCTGGCACTCTAACCAACTGAGCTACAGCCACCACGTCAACGAACAAGATTCTAAAACGCCATGACACAGCGGTCAACGTACAAGTTCAATCGGGGACTGGCTCATTTGGCGGTCGCATCGGGGACTGGCTCATTTTGCGGAGTCTTCGGTGCAAATTGTGCCTGTTCCCCTGCAACCTGAAACGGAAATAGATCATCGATTGGGCTAGCGGACAGCTCGACGAGAAACTGTCCGATTCGTTCTTCCAAGTGCCGCATGAGTTGTTTTCCCTTGTCGGCAGTTGCGGCGTGCGGGTTGGCCGCGCCGCTGTTCGTGGTCAAAAGATGCCAAGGGCGCGTGATCGACACCCAGCCTTCGTTCAAGGCTCGAAAGCGAAATGGACGGACGGTGCCGTCGTCGGCCGCAAACGTCCCGTCTGGGTTCCTTGCGACCAATTCCGGGAAATACGCTAGCGCAAATGAGGTCTCCATTTCGCCCGCGTGATCTTCGGGTTTCGAAAAAATCTGCGAGTACACGTCGCCGATGACTTGATACCAATTGCAGAGAAAAATGTGAACCGGCGTGCGCCCGGACAATTCCCGCAATAGTGGCTTGAATTCGTTTCCGCCATGACTGTTGAGCAACACTAACTTGCGAATGCCGTTTTGCGCAAGCGATTCAACAATGTCGGTTACGACTTGGTTTAGCGTCGACGGATTCAGATTGATCGCTAAGGGAAACTCGCGCAGATTTGTTTCCGTGCCATAGGGAATCGTGGGCAACAGAACGACGCGGGCTCCTAACGCTGCGGCGGCTTGGCAGACGTGTTCGCCGACGATCGTCCCTTCAAAGACGTCGGTGCCGTAAGGGAGATGCAGATTGTGCGGCTCAGTCGCACCTAACGGCAAAACGGCGACTTCGAATTTCGCATTTTTGACTTGCGCGTAATTTGCATTAATCAATTTCCAGACGGTCATATTTGGTGTACACCCGCTTTACTTGAGTTGAGGGAGTTGTTTTTTTAAGCGCTGAATTGCGTCCGGCGTAACCGCAGTCCCTTTCACGTCCAGCAACTGCAAGTTTTTAAGCGATGCAATTTGCTCGAGTCCACGGTCGGTGACTTGCGTCCCCCCCAACCAAAGCGCCTTCAGGCCGGTTAGTTTGGCGATGTGCGTCATTCCTTCATCCGTGATCAGTGTTTCCGCCAAGTCCAACTCTTCCAAGTTTGTCAGTTTACTTAACGACGCGAGCGTTTCGTCAGTTACTTGTGTTTTGTCCAGAAACAACTGTTCCAATTTGACCAATTGACCGAGGATGGGTCCTATCGCATCGTCAACGTTGGTGGAACTCAGTTGTAACCAACGCAAGCCTTTACAATCAGCAATCGTTGGCCCAACGGAACTATCAACATTGCTAAACCCGAGCGCCAATTCAGTACGGCGTTGCGGCTCGAACAGAAACTGATTGACATTGTCCCGCTCTACGGTGAGAAATTGTTTGTATTCGCGTTCCAATTGTTCCGCGGGCACACCGCAAAGTTCCGCCAGGGAATTCGGTTTGGCCCGACGCTGGTAAATCAATTTCACAAGCTGCAGCATGGCCGAGCGATACTTACCGTTCTCATGCGACATCAAAAAGTGGGTCATGCCCGCCGACTGGCTATACAACTTGCCGACTTCGGGATGCATTTGGAAAGCCTTCTGCCCTAAAGCGGTAAGCTCATCAAACGGAACAAAGAACTTTTCGCGCGTCCAATGGACACGCGCGTATTGCAGTCGCCCGTATTCGAATCCGCCCAATGTTGTAAAGTGCGAAAACTCCACCAGCGATTCGTAGTACATCGCGATCCCTTCCAAAGCCCAAACATGGCTGTGTTCTACCGGGTCCTTCCGCGCGGAGACTGCTTCTTGGAATAACTGATGAGCCTGTTCTTGCCGCCAAGTTTCGATCGGAAGCGGCGAGTCCAAATAAAAGAACATGGCTTGATGCCGGTCGCTGTAAAACCCCGTCGATTTCGCGACTCCTTCAACTCCTAGTTTTTCGAGATCGCGAACATACTGGTCTCGTGTGCCAAAAAAGACGACCTTATGTCGTTGCCGCGATGCCGAGGATGACTTGCCATTCAATAACTTTTTCAAATACCCCGCCGAGCTCCAGTAATTGAAAAATACTTGCCGCCATACGACTCGCCAGCGTTCTAATTGGTTAGCTAATTGCAGTGTCTCGTCGGCCCCTGCCGTCGAAACGATCTGGTAGTGCGGCGATTCGACAATGAGGTACTCGTCGGCGCTCCATCCCATTAACGAGTTCCGAGAGCGGGCCGCCTTTTGAATGACTTGAGTCGACGACATTTGCCAAAGATGGTCGTGCTTTTGATATCCCAGAATCCGTCGCGATTCGAGGTGCTCTGGATCAAGCGTGCACGCCTCGTGCAGCAACGTATACGCTTGTGCCTCGTCGCCAACGGAAATTCGCTCTTTAGCAATCGCGAAAAGTTGATCTGCATGTTCGCGCCGAATGGTTTGAAGCCGACGGGACCATTCGGCGGATAAATCGTTCGATTCGACTTCGGGCCAAGGATTGCTATCGAACGGCACAAAGAAATACTGGCGATTGGGGTCGCGTGCAAACTGCAATTGGTGGGTTTGTGCGGCCTCGGATTCTAGGTGCTGCTCATCGCACCAGTGAGCCAATTCACTTAATTTTTGGTCGAGGTCAATTCGTAGTTTGTCATAAGTCCCCGGATCCTGTGCGAATACAAGCACTGGTACCAACGCAACCCAGCAGATAAACGCTATTTGCAAAGGCCCCGCTGTTCGAATCGTCCCATTCAATGATTGCGCCGCGACCATAACAACTCAGCCTAACAGCGCAAGCTTTTCTTTGCGAGACGAACGGACTTGCTACGATAATTTGCGGTAGTTCGATACCAGTAAGGCGGACCAATCAACTTTTTGCAACAAAAGCGTTCAGAAATGGTGCGGACGAATTAATCAAATCAACCCACCGAAATTGGGTAGTCGAAATTGCGGCATCCAAAATTTAGACAACTGAATTCTACCAAATTAGATTGGTCAATTTGCAAATTAACCTAATTGAGTTTTCCGCAAGTCAGGGACGGTTGTTTGATCCAAATCAATGCGGTAATATAATTTCCATGTTCATGAACGACTAGTTCAAGTTTTGTGTTTTTTAATAGGGGGTAGATATGGCTCGACGATCACAGAAGGGCGTTTCGAAAAGCGCGGCAATTCGTGGCTACAGAGAGAATCATCCAGATTCCAAGCCCAAGGAAATCGCCGAAAATCTCAATCAATCTGGCTTCAAAATCACTCCGCAATATGTT
>JANMEB010000136.1:0-17084 GCA_031376585.1 Planctomycetota bacterium
AACATATTCCGGCTAGCCTTTGAACAGCGGTGATCCAAAGGTAGGCTGGGTGGATCGAGTAAACACGGCTAGGTTCCAGGACCGTTTCGGAACTGGAATCCAGCAGCATATCCAGTTGCCTGTGAATCAGTGCCAGACTGACAAGCGTGATCAAAAGAACTGTCCAAACGCCCACGAGCCAACGTCGGCGACTTTGGAAAACAGGCACCACGCAAAGCAGCAGCGAAACCAGAGCGAAGCCGTTCAGCCAATGCGTTACTTGCTGTGTGACAAACCCTTGGCCCGTTGAACCAAAAGCGTCTGCCCCGATGGGCACCACGACGGCGGCGTAAAAAGTCAATCCTCCCCACCACAGGGTCAATGAGAGGAGTGCTAGGAAACGAATCATGGATTGAATCGCAAAATTCTTCAATTCTTGTTGGCAGCGATTATACGAGACTGGCAGCGATCGGTCAGCCGGTTGACGGTGCGGCAGTCAAGGCAGGGCGAGTACAATGCACGACTGATCGGAATTGCAAATTGTCGCTTTCAATGACCAGCGGCGGGACGAATGAATTCAGAGCACGACTGCGAAAACCGATTTGTTAACCGACTGACGCAAGTGCGCGGGCCGACGCCGGAGTTTGTTCGCTGGAGTGTGGACCGAGCTTGCCCATTGCGGAAGCCAATCGAGTCGGACTCGCCGGAAAAAGTCGAACGCTATTTGAAACCGCTGACAGCCGTTGGCCAGTGCTTGAAACTCGGACGTGTGATCGACGATGTTTGCATCGCGTTTTCTGGATCGGAAAATGAACCGGCGCGCGGGTGTTTCTTACAGGAAATCACGGATTTCTACGGCGGCCTTGAGTTTTGCCAATCTGAATGCGGGACGTGCTCAGCGAACATTTCGGACGGCGACGATCCATTCGCAGCAAGTGCATCGAAATCGCTTGCCGGATGCTATGGGTGGCTGGTTCGCGACGATGAAGTGGTTCGCGCACTCACGACTTTGATCGCTGTGCGACGCGACGAGTTTATGTCACTCAAAGTTTTTCGCGACACGCGACCGGCATGGTACGGATTGTGGACTGGAACTAAGTTGGAGGGCGGCACATTGGACTTTGTTGGCCGCTTGTTCGATCAATTGATGAATGACGGAGATGTTCCGGCGGATTGGAGACGCTTTCAAACAGCGACTGTCGTTTGCCGAACTAAAGCGTTGCCGCTTTCGGTTCAGTTTGTTCCGGCGGGGCGAGCGAGTGGAGCGGAATGGATTGTCGGGCCGTATTGTCCCGACTGCCGTGGGCCAATGGAAGTGGGAATTAGACTGTGCGAAATTTGCAGACGGCATGGTCACGCTCATCCGGCGGTCCGGCGAAAAGTACTTGGCCAGCGACCGTTTTTGCAATTGGATTCGCTCGTCGGTCCTGAGCGGGCTCGACAGTTGCTCCGCCGGATGAAAGAAAAAGATACATCCAATTCCGAAAGTACTTAGGCAACGATGAACGATGAAACGACAAAGCCCGCACTGCACCCTACCACGTTAGCGGCGATAGCGTTTTGGGGCATCGTCAATGGACTCGCGGCGACGTTGGGATATTCGCTGGCCAGTGCTTTCTTGCGACAAGCGGCTCACGATCCTCCGATCTGGGTTTCGACGATCAAAGCGGCTTGTACAGCGGCGATTTTTGTGCCGTGGTTGATCGCCATCGGACTTCAAGGCAAGCGAATTCTGCCCCCGTGGCGAATCATTTGGATGTTGGTCGGCGTCAGCATTTTCGTTCAGATTTGCGGAAACGTTTTTTATCAAATCGCGTTGGCTTATATCGGGATGGCGTTGGCCGTGCCGCTGACACTGGGCGCGATGGTATTCAGCGGTGCGATTCTAGGCCGCGTCTTAATGAACGAACCGCTGTCACCGAAAATCGCGATTGGGCTTGGTATTTTGGTATCGGCGATTGCCGCCCTTAGTTTCGGGGCAAAAAAAGCGTCAGCGACGGAAGCGGTTGAAGTCGCGAACCTGGTGACTTGGTTTTGGGGTGTGCAGGCCGCAGTCGCAAGCGGCTTTGCTTACGCTGTCCTTGGGTTGGCAGTTCGCCAAAGCACCAAACACAATATCCCACTGGCCACGCCGATCGTTTTCGTCAGTGTGATTGGCACCGCAGTTTTAGGCGTTCTCAGTTTTGCATTTGAAGGCTGGCCGCAGATTCGCGCGATCAGCGGAGTCAGTTGGTTCGCCATGATTGCAGCCGGAGTTCTCAACGGAGTCGCGTTTTTGGCTCTAGCTAAATCGCTAAAGATCTTGCCGGTTGTCTATGTCAATGCGATCAATACGCTGCAGATGTTGGCGTCGGCGTTTATCGGGTTGTATTGGTTTGCCGAACCGTGGACGTATCCTCTGACGATTGGTTTAGCGCTGAACGGAGTTGGGTTGGCGTTTTTGGCTTATGCGGCTCACGAACATCGGAAGAAAAATCGGCCGAGCGCTGCCAAGTCGATTGGGAAACCGGAGCCTGCGGAAGGGTAGGTGCGCTTCGCACAAAACCCCTCACCCTAACCCTCTCCCCGAAGCGGGGCGAGGGAACTTAGTACCATCTAAACACTATTGCAAAGCGGGCGAGGGAACGAAGGCATTACCGGCCGATGGAACCGCGTTTTGAAACGAGGGTGATGAACGAGCCGTAGGTCACTTCTAGCGACGCCAGTTGTTCGTCGATCCATTCGCTGAAGTTTGCCAGTTGAGCGGCGGACAGCGGAATCTCTTCGCGAAGCCGATTCTGGATAATATTTTCCAAACGGAAAACTTTTTTAGCGTCGATCGATTTCTTGTCAAACATGGCTCGTGCCTCCTCCCAGAGGCTTGGACATGACATCCTGCTAGGTAGTTCGCGGATGACAGGTAAATATTCCGCAAATCCCGTACCAAGATTGTCACAACCGAAGCGAATTAGGGAAAACTTGTAAATTAGCGTTGAATTCAGTTCTCTATGTAACTAAGCGGCGAGAATTGAAGTGTGTTACATTCTCAAAATGACTTATTTCAACACATTTCGAGAAAGGGTGCAGAATTTCGCGGCAATTGTGACGCGATACGCGAAGCACTTTTCACGAACCATCGTGCCCAAAGCTGGGTTTCGCGACGTTACGCTGGGATTTTGCCGCTGGAGCGCAAAAGCGCGATGACTTGCTCGGCAAGTGTTTCGACAGACTGTTCGCCACCTGCCAAACGAAGTTCCGGCTGTTCGGGCGGCTCGTACGGATCGCTGATTCCCGTAAAGTTCTGAATCTGTCCGGCGCGCGCCTTTTTGTAAAGACCTTTCGGATCGCGTGCTTCGCAGACTTCCAGCGGCGTATCGACGAAGACTTCGACAAAGTCGCCAGCCTCCCCGAAACGGCAAATGTTTTGCCGAGCCAGTGCGCGGTCGTTGCGATACGGACTGACGAATGCGGTGAGCGTAATCAATCCAGCCGCGCAAAAAATCTCAGCTACGGATGCGATTCGGCGGATGTTCTCTTCGCGATCTTGGGGACCAAAGCCCAATCCGAACCGCTGCGCGAACTCTGCACCGTGTATCGGCTCCAACTGTTCTGGACTGGCATTCAATCCATGACGGATGTTGTCCCCGTCCAACAAGAAACTGCGAACTCCTAATGAGTGCAGTCGGGAATCGACGAAATTGGCAATCGTGCTTTTGCCGCTGCCGGAAAGCCCCGTGAACCAAACGACACAACCGCGCGGCCGACTGACCGCCAGCGGATGCCAAGTAATTTCAGCTTTTTGGTTGGCCATTTAGTTGCGTTCGTCCCCAAGTTCACTGCGATACAGCCTACTCAATCGTTTTTAGTTCCCGCAACAGGCCGGAGACAAGGAACGCCAATCTGCGGTCAAACATGCGTTTTAGGTTTGAAACCGGAAGTCCCACGGAACGCACAGCCGTAAGGTACCCATTTGACGATTTCTCGTTCGTTCCGCGTTGGAATCACCGGATTATCCTAGTACAATGCGTAATTACACTCTGGAAATCAAATGGACATACAACAGACTCTCGCTGATCTTTCTACCTTGACGGTCGATGATCGGCTGCGAATTGTGAAATCGCTATGGGATTCCATCCCGCCTGATACTGAGATTACGGTCTCGCCCGAACAACAGCGTGAACTGGAACGCCGCATTGCTGCTCACGATGCAGAACCGAATTCTACAATCAGTCGCGGGGAACTTGAGCGGCGACTGAAGGAACGTAGTTGATGCCGAATGTCCGATTCCGATCGGATGTTGCCGACGACTTGTGCGAGGCGATTGAATGGTACGATTGCAAAAGAATTGGACTGGGAGTTGAATTCGTTGCCCAGTATTGGTCCGCAATTGAGCGCCTCTCAAGTCATCCTCTCGCGTATGCCATCACTCAAACGGGTCTGCGAGCATGTCGACTCGGGCGGTTTCCGTACATTGTTCATTTCCGTTGTAATGACGACGAGATTATTGTCTTGGCAGTAATGTTTGGCGGTCGAGATACATCTGCTTGGCTAAATCGGGTGTAACAAATGGGCTTAGACTTCGCAAGCATTCACGACCAGACGATATTGATGCAGCTTCAAAATTTGAGCGCCAATTACAGCCCGTGATTGTATCGGGTGTGATCTCGGGTCCACGAAAAGGCGACTTGCACCAGATAGGAACCCAGGGAGCGGGCAGGGCCTTCGAACCGAATTTGGCCACGTTGGCCCGCAAACAGCGCCGCGCTAGTTTCTGGATCAAGGCGAATTTCGACTTCGACTCGCGGCTCGGTCAACTCCCAAGTCGACTTGGTCTGAACATCATTCCGCGATTGATTGTTTCGCTGCACGACGGGCAGATCGCCGCCGTAGGCTGCGGAAAAGGCTTCGTGCGTAATCGTCGGCGTTGCTCGCGCACTCACGCGGGCAACGGTTCCGGTGATCGCTTTTCCCCACTGACCGAACAACCGCAAGCCGACCGACTGCTCTTCGGCGGATCGCGCCGCGGCGGAATCTTCCGGACGAATCAAGGCGATGGCCTTTTTTCTTTGCGGGTCGCCGATCGTCAGGAGTACTTGGCCTCGCTTCGCGAATGATCCTTTCATGGACTGTAATTCGCCGCTGAGCACAACGCCGTCCGCTTCGGCGCGAATCTCCAGAGATGCGGCTTCACGCTGAAGCTGCTCCAGTCGTCTTTGTTGGGCTTCGCGGTCCTTGCAGGTCGTTTGAAATGCTGACAAGTTTTCATTGAGCAAGAATTTCTGGCCTTTGATTCGCAGTTCTTCGATGCGAAATCGAAGTTCCGCGATACGGGTCGACAACTCGTCGTTCTCCAAGCGCGCCAAGAGCTGGCCACTCGCGACTTGATCGCCTTCGCTTACCGCCAACTCGCGCACAAAGCCATCTGTTTTGGCCCGCACGACTTGCAATGGATCGTATTCGATGATCGCTGGTGCGGTTGCCGTGTTGGGGCCAGGAATCAGCATCAACCCCACGGCTGCGACCCCCGCAACGATCGCCGAGGTCAGCCAAAACCGCCGCCGCTCAAATCGTCGCGCGAGATTGTCCTGATACAAGTACCGCCACAGCTTGACTATCGGAATGCCATACCAAGCGCCGACCGCGACCAGCGCCAAGACCAACCCGATACCCGGCAACAAACTCGCTGCGGCAAAGACCAATCCCAACGTCACGACGATTCGCCACAGCATTGCCGCCACACCGTAGGCGCGCACTATACCAACGCGGTCCATTGTGCGTCGCACGTTTGATCTTTTTTCGCCCAAGAAAACCCGGCGCGCTACTTGTCGAACAAATAGTTGGCCGTTTTGCGCCAAGTTCGGCAAATCCAACAAATCGGTCAGTACATAATAACCGTCGAAACGCATCAGCGGATTCGCGTTAAAGATCAATGTCGCGACACCGGCCGTTAAAATCGCGTGATAGGCAATTTGATTGAGTGGACCCGAGTCCGTTCGCAACCAAACGAAGGCCGCGATCGCTGCCAAAAAAAGTTCGACGATCATCCCGGCTAGAGAAGTCAAAATTCGTTCCCACTTCGATTCAAATCGCCACGAGCTTGTGACGTCGACGTAGGGAAGCGGCACGAACAACATCCACATCACGCCCCATTCGCGAACTTCGCCGCCAAACTTTTTACAGGCCAGTGCGTGGCCCAACTCGTGAAACGCTTTGAGCACGAGCCAGCTTGCCAATAAATAGTTCCATTGGCTCGGATAGGCGATCTGTGGAATGCCTGCCGTCAATCGATCCCATTGATCAAACACTTCGAACAGCGCGGCCAAGACGACGACAACCCAAACGCAGGCCAGCGGCCAAGACCAAATCCACGAAAGCCAGCGCGATAGCCAGGCGACGCTTCGATCCGGGCGTCCCAACCGAAATCGGAACATGATCGGATTGAGCCACTGGCTGCTATGGACCACTGCGCGACGCTCGTGTTTTTTTTGTATGCGGCCTGCTGAAATGGCTTGTTGCGTAAATGCCAAGTCCGATTCGATTAGCCAATGACCCAGCGCGGCGACTTCGCTTTCTCCCAATGCTTGATTGCCCAATGCGACCGTCGTCAAGCGCACGGCATCGGCCAGCGTTCGCGTTCCATCCAGCACCGAGATGAGCGTGTACTCCTCAAGCCCGATCTGATGAAAGCCGCCGGTTGCGGGGTCTTCGATCAAGTAGCAATCGCGCCTACCAAGCCTTCTGCGGTAGAAAATCAAATCCTTCCGCAACGTCAAACGAATTTGTGATAGTTCAGCAGTGGATACATCGGCGAGGCGTCTTTCGCCAGATTCGGAGAGTGTCAGACCCATTTTTCGGATTCCAGTTGTTTCCAAGTCAATCAATATTGGCCGAAAAATGCGTCAGGCCCCGATCCGTACTCACTCACCATGACATCCGGGAAGCGATGTATTCCCAGGGCTTGTGAAACAAATTCCAGCCGAGCGGACTGAAATCGCACGAAACGCGAGCGATCCCTTTCATTCCGGGTCGAATCGTTGCGGCTGGGTTGTCGATTTCGACTTCCGCGATGAAAACGTTCTTGCCTTCGATGACTTGAGAACGCGGCAAGACTCGCGCGATCCGACCGTGCAGCGGTGTGGAACCAAGCCCGCTGAACCAAATTCTTGCGGGATGATCGGCTTTCACTAGACGGACATCGTCCGCAGGGATTTGGAGCTGGACTTTGACCGGAGACGTCGGCCCGATTTCGTAGAGCGAGTCGCCCGTCTTCACTGGAGCATTCTCATTCAGTTCCAAATCTCCGGACAACACAAACCCATCTATCGGCGCGGTGACCTCCAAATTGGATTGGCGATTTTCTAGCAACTGGCGACGGCTCGACAATCGATCGGCGTCGAACCGTGCCATCATGGCTTCGGGAACTCGCTCGTCCGCCAAGTAAACGTCACTCTCTTTGTCTGCGCGGTTTTGGTCAGCGATCACGCCGTGCAATTCCCAGCCTAACTCGCGCGCATCCATTCGCGCCAGCAGTTGACCTTTCTGAACGAGGTCTCCCGATTTCACGAAGCCACGTTCGACGGTTCCATCGTAAGGCGCGACGGCATAGCGCCGCGTGAGAGGTTCGGCTTGACACGTGCAGCGGATCTTGTAGGGAATCGGAATGAACATCGCCAAGAGCAACACTCCCGCGCCCCAGATAGCGATTTGTCGTGAAGATTTGTGCGTTTTCGATTGAAGTCGCCGCGCCACGGCGGACCAACGCCCGCGTTGCATTCGACGCAAATTCGAAATCGATTCGGCGACCACCAAGCTTACTGCGGAGAAGTACCGCGTTTGTCTTGCGTCGTCATCAGCAATCGTTTTGCCCGACCACACGAGCGCACCGACAATCGTTCCGTCGTCCAACTTCAGTGGCAAACTTTCCACGTACGCGGCGCGCACTGATTCGGCCAATCGCTGATGAGCCAGCAAACAATGCTGCGCGTCGTTCTCGGCTGGCGGCCAGTGTCCTCCTTCCACATGCAACAGACCCTCCAAACAGGCTTCGCGAAAAGCGATCGCCGTCTTGCTTTTCGGATCAAATTCTGCAAGTCCGGAAATCGCTTCGAGTTTGTGCCGAATGTGGTCGCCCACTAATACCGCCACATGCTCGATTCCCGGCCGCTGTCGCAGTTTGGCCACCAACGTTCGAGACGCTTCACCAACGGTATCGTTGCGTTGGAGAGCGGTCATCAAGTCAATCACTTCGGCAATTTGGGCGGCTTGCTGCTCGGCATCGAATGCGGCAAACCGTTCACGCCAAAGACGATAGTACGTCGTCGCGCCCTCGATGTCTCGAATTACCGCCAAGCGGTTCCTTTCGTTTTTGGGCACAACGAATATCCAGATCGCGGCAACGTCGTTGAAGCATCGAACCGGTGCGCAAAAAGTCGTTAGCTCATAGCCATCGATGTTGCCGACTTGAAGCGCCCCCGAGCCACGCGCGGCTAGGCTCCATTTCATCACCTGTTCGCGATAAAGTGCATGGCCGTCAAGTTGTCCACGCGACCAATGTCGATCGAGTTGCGGTTGTCCGTCGGGCTCAAAGCACACCTCGAAGGAGCTTACTGCGCCGGTTCGCTTCCGAACCAACTGATGAAATTGCTGCGCCGTCGCCAATTCGGGTGCGGCCAGCGACAATCGAGTCAGTTGCTGCCGAAATTCGTCGGGCGGTCCAACCGTTAATGCCGGCTGGCCTGTCGTCGCAAAAGTTGTGGATGCGGTAGTCATAGTTGTTCGCGTACTCCTTTTGACGAACGATTTAGCGGGTGTCGTTGGAATCGCCGATCTTCGTCGATTGACGCGAGCTTGTTTCAGTTAATGGAGCGAGGACAAGTCGACAATGAACGCCGCTTCGATAGGCTGCGTTTCGATTGTCGATCAACACGTCGACTCGCACCGCACCTGTCTTCGGATCGGTAACGGGTGATAAGTACTCGATTTGACTGTTGCACATCTGTCCTTCGATTTCGACAGGGACACGATGGCCCTGTTGAAGCCGTCGAGCGTCAGCCGTCGCGACGTAAAACTTAGCCCGTAAGCGATCCAAATGAACGACGGTTGCGAGGTTAGGATTTGTACTGGACGCGAACTCACCGATTTGGCGATGAATGTGAGTGACGACGCCATCGAACGGGCTGCGCGTGATCCGCTGCTCGATTTCGGCCGTGATTCGCTCGACGTCCGCTTGGTGCTCGGCGTGTTTTTCCTGCGCCAGCTCCAGCTCCGACTGCGCGACGACGAGGTCGATTTCAAATTGCTCCAGTTCGGATTGCGTCGCGTGCCCTTGGCTGATCACGGATTTGAGTTTTTCCAATCGTTGTGTTGCGCGCTGATGTTTGGCTTGGGCCGCGGCGACTTCGGCGGTGGACGCAGATCGCAATAGTGCGATCTTCAAGCTCGCTTCCAGGCTTCGCACATCCAGCGACGCGATGATCTGGCCTTGTCGAACCGTCTCGCCGAGCTTGACGCCGATCGTGTGCACCGTGCCTGACTGACTGGTCGCCAACTCACTCTGCTCATACGGTTCCGTAAAGCTATCCAAGACTTGGCCTACCGAGGCTGATGGAACCAACCAGGATCCTGCCACGACCGCCAGCGCGATGTACAGCGAAGAAGACTTCAAGGATGAGATTATTTTTTGTAAAGTCATGCGTCCGACCATTTAGGTTTCGCCTAAAAAGGAATCCAGCAGCGTTTCGGTCCATCGATCATGATCCAACAATCGCAGTCGCTGCTGGTACGATTCTCGCAAGCTACGTTTCTGCAAACGCTGAATTTCCGCCGAAAATTCGCGTGAGATGATTCCATGTTCATCCGCCGATTGTCGAATTGCATCAGCCAATGCCGGCGCGAATTTGGCGAACAACTCGTCATCAGCGCTGGCCAGCATTTGATAGCTGCCTGGATCGCCTTGCCGGGCACAACGGCCCATGAGCTGGCGGTCAACTCGCTCCGAGTCGTGGTGATCGGTAGCGATCACGTGCAGACCACCGGCTCGTTTTGCATCCTCGCTTAGTTGGATATCCGTTCCGCGACCCGCCATATTGGTGGCAATCGTAACAGAACCGGCTTGGCCCGCTTGGGCGACGATTGCGGCTTCTTTTTCGTTTTGCACACCATTGAGCAATACGAACTGGAGGTTGGTTTGTTCGAGTTGCGCGGCGATTTCGTGGCTATCGCGAATCGTACGCGTTCCGATCAGCACGGGTTGACCATCGGCGTTCCGTAGCCGCACATCGCGGACAAGTTCTCGCAGCTTTTCGGCATTGCCTGAAAAGTATTTCGCGGGCAAAATCCGCCGCTGGCTGGGACGATGCTGTGGGATAGGCAAAACCGCTAGTTGGTAAATGTCACGAAATTCTTGCTCGGAGCCGGTGGCGGTTCCCGTCATGCCACAAATCCGACGATACCGTCGGAAGTATTTTTGCCGCGTAATTCGCGCGCTCGAGTTGTTCGGTGGCGTGAGTTCAACTGATTCCTTGACTTCGATCGCTTGATGCAATCCGTCGCTCCATTTTCGCTCGGCACAAATCCGACCAGTGAATTTGTCCACGATCTGGACTTCAGAATCGCGCACAACGTAATCGACGTCGCGAGCTAGCGCCCTCTCGGCGCGCAGTGCGTTGCGGATGCATTGCAGCCATGGCCGATCAAGCCTTTGGCAGTTGTGTTCGCGCAAAGCTTCGAAAGCTTTCAATTCGCCCACTTTCGTCAGTTGAACCTGACCCCATTTCGCGTCAAGCGTGAAGTGCACCTCCGGTTGAAAGTCCGCTATTGTGTTGGCGGCTGCCAGATAACTTTCGCGCGGCTCCGTATGCGCGGCCATTTCGCACAGAATGAGCGGAGTGCTGGCTTCGTCGATGAGCACGCTGTCGATTTCGTCAATGACGGCAAACGCCAACGATCGTTGCAACAGTTTCGGCCTGGGCAATCCTCCACGTAAAGCCCCGCGTACCGCACGACCCAGCGTCGGCAATGAATGTCGTCGCAACGTCAATTGATCGCGCAAATAATCAAAGCCAAATTGGTAGCCCGTTCCATAGGTGACGTCACAGCGATACGCGTGGCGTACCAGTCCCGCGTTGTTGGATTCCGGTAATAGTCCAACGCTCAGCCCAAGAAGCTCTAGCACAGGTCCGACTTGAGTCGCATCGCGCGACGCCAAGTACGGATTGGTCGTCGCCACATGCACCCCTTGCCCAGACAAGCCATGTACAAACGCAGGCAGTGCGGCGACGATCGTTTTGCCTTCACCCGTTTGCATTTGCGCGATGCTTCCGCGAGTGAGTGCGATCCCCGCCATGAACTGAACATCGTAGTACTCAAAACCCAAAACACGTCGCAAGCTTTCGGCCACGAGTGCGAACGCGCTTTCCAAAAAGTTGTCACTATCTAAAACGCTTGTCACTTCAATACTTGATCGAAGTTGGTCGGCTCGTTGGCGAAGGTCTTGGTCCGAGAGATCGCGAAGATGATGTGAAGCGATCCGAATTTTTCGCACAAGCGAATCAAACTGGGTTGCGACAACAGTCGCACGGCGCGGTGCGATCACCTGCGAAGCGCCGCGCCACCAAGACGCCAAATTGCTTATCGCCTGCGACATGGAACGAACCTTGCGGGGTGAACAAGCAAGCTATGTTCGACTAAGAATCGCCGGCCCTCAACGAATGGCAGCCCGCGCAGTCGAACCGATCAAGGATCGACTCAGTTCGCCCATCGGCAACAATCCAATTTGCCCGAACTGAGTAACCCCTACCGTGCGTCTAATCCCACCGGTCCAGTTCAACTTTTCCGAAAGGGTCTTTGGCGGCGGTCAATCCAAAGAAATACCACACAGGGATGGGATGGATGTTATTGAACGACCGTCTTTTCGTTCGTGATTCGCGGTAAACCATCTTCGACAATGCGGCTTTCGCTGATCTGTTCGCTTTGTAACAGTGTGCCGCTGGCACGCTTAAGATTCATTTGCGACAAATTATACGTCATCTGTGCGTTGAGTAGCTCGTATTCGGTCAATGCGAGGCGCTCTTGAGCCCGCAGCACATTGTCCAGAACCAAGCTGGCGTCTCCATCTTGGCCGGTCAAGTTTTCCCAACGAGTCTTGATGTAATCCAAATCTTGGTTGGATGCATGGGCAGCTAATTGTTTGGCCAGCATTTCTTCGTGCGAGGTTTGAACTTCGCGCACGGCGACTTCGACTTCCAGTTTCACAGTCTCGCTTGTGGCTCGGAACTGGCTTTCAAGTTGCCTTATTTCGAGTCGGCGGCGCTCCAACCGTGCTTGGGCCGCTCGATTGCCCACGGGAATTTCGTATCGCAAACCGAGCGAATAGCTTGGGGCACCGACGGTGAATTGATCAACCCATGCATCTGGAATGTCGGAGTTTCCTCGCAAGCCGGCGACGTACGATTGCGCAATCAAGTTTAGAATTGGCAAGATCTCGTTCTTCGCCACGTTCATTCGGACACAAGCGGCGCGAATCTGCTCGGTTGCCTGAAGCACTTCCGGCCTAAATTGCAGCGCCGATGCCATCGAATCTTGAATGGAAACTGGAATTATGTCGCTTGAGGGAACGTCGCTAGGAACCAACTCGGTTTGCTCGCCTTCACCCAAGGCCGGATCATTGACCAAAGCGCGAATCCGAGCTTCGGCATTTTTTACAGCCGCGTTGGCGCGAATTATCTCCGATCGACGATCGGCTAACGCCGCTTGGGCTCGAATCAACTGGCTCCGATAGATATCGATTTCTTGACGCGATTCAAGCAAGTCCACGATTTCTTGCGTTTGTCGCAAAAAGCGTTCTCGCAAAACGAGGTTGCCCCGTTCCAGGAAAAGACCCCAATACGATCGCGTCACTTCCAACAGATGGGATTGAAGTTGCCGCGAAAGTTCTTCGCTGGCGACCCCTGCCTCGATTTTGGCTAGAACGGTTAAACTCGTGTTGTAGACTTGGCCGCGACCGTTAAGCAGGGGCTGAGTATAGCTGATCCTAAGCCGGGTTGTGCCTTGGTCTTGCGGCACAAAATAAATCGAGTTCGTATTTTGATGGCCGATTTGCTGAGCAATTTCAATTTTGCCGCCGACTCGATTACTGCGCCTCAATCCCGTGGACGCGATCAATTCATGATTGTTGTAACGGCTTGCTCCGCCTGTCGTCAGCGTGCTCCCAACAGGGTCACTTGAATCGTTCCAAACCGAATCAAAAAAACGAGTCCAATCGAAAGCCGCATCTGCCTCGACGACGGCTGCCTCGCGGATCAGTGGCAAGTCCCGATAAATGTCGACTTGCGCCGAGTGATTTAGTGCGCCAATGATCAGCGACTCTACTGACACGTTGAGATATTTCGCTGGGCCTCGCATGGGTGACGTTACTTGCGGCTGCCACCATGATTCTTCAATCGGCGCATTGTTGCCAGATATGATTTGGGCTGGCCTCGGCTCAATATTCGCTGTTGGCGGCGCGACACCGGCAATCGATCCCGGGGACTGATGATCGTCTATCGAATTCAGCGGGAACGACCGAACGGTCGCCGGCCGAATTGTGTTGGGCCCTGCAATTGGCGCCGCGACAACCTGCTTTGTTCGACTTGTTCTGACGACCGGCGGAAGGTTTTTGGCACCCGACAAGGTGCTTGCCGAATCCCAATTCGTCGTTTGGGCGATCGCATTCTGGCTGAGCGCAATCCAAACGAGCGAAGCAGCGAAAACTGCGACTAAGTGTTTGTGCGAAGTAATGTGAATTTGCGCCATCAACCAAATCGACCTTTCGCCACCGAAATTTCATGAATCAGATTGAAACGAATTTGCGGTGTACGGCTTTATCTTCGGCATGGAATACGCGGTACCGTGCGACAAATCGTTTTAAACTGAGCTGCATGCGGTGGCCGTCCCTCGAATAATCGTCACCCTGGCGCGAATCGCCCGACGTGGCACAAATGCGTTGTGCGTCTCAATCCGGCAAGTCGTCACGACTGCTTTATTCGTTAAATCGCGCAGGGTCGATACAACCGATACGCTTTGCCAACAAGACAATTATTCCCGCCGTCGCCGCATTCGTTTCGCCCGTCGAATAGCTAGAAAAACCTAGATTTTGCTTGGTGCCAATACATCCGACGGGCAGGCTCTTTTTGGAGCTGAGCTGGTTGCCACTCACTCACTTTTGCACGATGACTATGAGCAAACGACAAGAATCCCGCGCTGCGGGCAAACGTCTTCCTTTAACTCGAAGCAACACAATCCAAGGTCCGCTGCGCGAAAAGCTAGAAGACCGATTGTTGTTCGACGCGGTTACCGACATCCCTGTGGAATCGCTGTTTAGCGAAGCTCAGTTGACGACCGAGGCCACGATCCAGGAAACCCAGCCTGCGACCGAATCCACCGCGCGCCGCGAAATCGTCTTTGTCGACGCTAGTCTCGAAAACGTCGAGACTCTTTTGGATGGCTTGCTCACCTCGCGTCCCAGTACTTCGTTTGAGCTCCGGCTGCTCAATCCTGCTGGCGATGGCCTTGAACAAATCACCCGGGAACTCGCCGGACAATCAAACATTGACGCGATTCACATTCTGACCCACGGCGATCAAGCCAAATTGCACTTGGGGTCCAGCACTTTGACGAATCAGAACATCGGGAATTTCAGCGCCCAATTGCAGTCTTGGCAACAAGCACTTTCCGCTGACGCCGACATTCTGATCTACGGCTGTAATGTCGCCCGAAGTCCCGAAGGCCAGCAGTTCGTGAACGAGATGGCGCGTTTGACGGGTGCCGACGTCGCCGCGTCGGATGACGCAACCGGTCACGCTTCGCTGGACGGTGACTGGGATCTTGAACTGAAAATCGGCTCGATCGAAGCAGAACGATTGGTCACGCTGAACGGCCAACAGCAATGGGTTGGACTCCTCTCGACCGTGGTAACTCCTTTCACGCCTCGGTTTACGACAAGCGACTACGGCGACATCGTGATGGCGGCCAATACGCTTTTGTGGACTGGCAACGCGGCCAATCAGAACCTGGATGCGACCAATAACAACGCCTACAGCATGGTCAACGTCAATGTCGATGCTGACGCGACGACGTTCAATTCCAGCAGTGCCAACCTGAACTTGCCCGCTGGTTCCACGGTGCTGTTCGCTGGGCTGTATTGGGGTGCCGAATCAAACAACGCCGCAAGGACGACGATCAAGTTCGATACTCCGGCGGCAGGCGGCTACATAAATCAGACGGGAGTTCTTCTCGGAAGTGCGACGACAGACGACTACGCCGCCTTTAAGGACGTGACCGCGCTAGTCCAAGCTGGCGGAAACGGCACCTACATGGTTGCCAACGTGCAGGCGAATCTAGGAGTCGATAAACAGGCCGGCTGGTCATTGGTTGTTGTCTATCGCGACCCGGCCGCCACTCCCAAGAACTTGACGGTGTTCGACGGGTTTGCCGTCGTGAACACGACCGCACCGACCACGATCAACATTCCGATTAGCGGTTTCCAAGCACCTCCGTTCGGGGCAGTGAATGCAAAAGTCGGAGCGGTCGCTTTCGAAGGAGACCGCGCCACGGTCGGAGACTTCCTGCAACTGAACGGGACCGCACTCTCAGATGGCGTGAACCCGGCGAACAACTTCTTCAACAGCTCCATCACGAACTCGGGTGCAAATGTCGCCACCAAGAACTCGAACTATGTCAACCAAACCGGCTTCGACGCCGACATCGTTGTCGTACCGACAGGCGTCATCGCCAACAACGCGACCAGTGCTACGCTGACGATGGGAACGACTGGAGACTTCTATTATCCGGCGGTTTTCACGACCGCGATCGATATTTACGCCCCGGAAATCACCGCCTTAAAGACCGCCGTGGACATCAACGGAGGTGTCCTGATGCCGGGTGATATTCTCGAATACACGATTGCGATCGACAACGCGGGCGGCGACGGCGCGAGCGAGTTCGTCTTGAGCGACAACATTCCGGTTTGGACTAACTATTTGGCGGGAAGTTTGGAGGTTTTTTCCGGCGCAAATGCGGGACTCAAGAGCGACGCCGCCGGTGACGACCAGGCGGAGTATGTGCTCGCCAGCGACAAGGTTGTATTCCGCCTTGGAACCGGTGCGAATGCAACCACAGGCGGACTGCTGCCGATTGGACAATCGACGACGATCAGGTTCCGAGTACAGGTCGAAGCGGGGGTGCCGGCCAACACGACGATCACCAACCAAGCGACTCTCGCATTTAAAGCTTTTAGTCTGAACTTATCACTAAACACCTCGACGACCGCAGCTTCGTCGACCGTTCCAGAAAACACAGCACCGGTAAACACGCTGCCCGGTGCCGGTTGGACAACTAACGAAGATATCAATATTCAACTCGTTGGACTGTCGATTAGTGATGCGGACGCAGGTGCAGGCACAATGACCGTTAGGCTCGGTGTTACGTCAGGTGCGTTGACCGCCGCTTCAGGCGGAGGCGTCACTATCGCCGGTTCGGGCACGAACTCGCTGACCCTGACAGGAACCCTCGCCAACATCAACGCGTTTCTGGCAGCAGCGTCAGCGCCAACTTTTGTGCCGATGGCTGGCACCAGCGGTTCAGTGACGCTGACGATGACGACCAATGATGGCGGAAATTCCGGCGTGGATCCCGGTTTAACCGGCACGGCGACGTCAGAAGAAGACATCGACAATCGAGCGATCACGGTACTCTCGGTTAACGATGCTCCCTTGGGCACCGATAAGACGATTTCGATTTTGGAAGACGCGACCTATACCTTTGCGGCCGCCGATTTTGGGTTCACGGATCCCAATGATAGCCCGACGAACGCGCTGCAAGATGTCACGATCAATACGCTGCCTGGCAACGGCACGCTGCGCCTCTCGGGCGTGGCCGTTACCGCAGGCCAAGTCATCGCGGCCGCCAACTTGGGCAACCTGACTTGGACTCCAAACATTAACAGCAACGGATCACCGCTGTCCAGCTTTACGTTTACTGTTCGCGACGACGGCGGCACCGCCAACGGCGGACAAAATACCGACGCCGCCCCCAACACGATTACTTTCAACGTCACCAGCGTTAACGACGCGCCGCTTGGCACCGACAAG
>JANMEB010000140.1:0-4750 GCA_031376585.1 Planctomycetota bacterium
ATATTGGAAAACGCAACTCGCGATGCGGACGTGAAGACCAAGGAAGGCGACCTGCGAGTCCGCGAATTGGAAGTCAACCGCAAGGCTGCCGCCGATGCCGAATTGGCAAAATCTCGCGAAGAGGGATTGCGTCAGCAGCGCGACTTCGACAAACAGCGCTCGACGCTTGAGCAGCAAGCCGACGACGTACGCAAGCAGGAACGAATCGTCGAAACAACGCAGGAGCGGCTCAAGAAAAAGCTTGACAGCATCAACCAGCGCGAAACTGAAATCAATCAGCTTTTGGAAAAGCAGCGAGTCCAGTTGCACAAAATCACCGGGCTCAGCCGTGAGGAGGCAACGCAACGCTTGCTCAAGTTACTCGACTCCGAGCTGACCCACGAAATGGGAACGCGGATCGTCGAGCACGAACGCCGCGTGGCCGAAACGCTTGACGTCAGGTCGCGCGAAATCTTGTTGATGGCCTGCCAGCGTTACGCGAGCAAGTTTGTGGCCGAGACGACGACCAGCACAATTGACATTCCCAACGACGAAATGAAAGGTCGAATCATCGGCCGTGAAGGCCGCAATATTCGATCCTTCGAAAAAGAGACTGGCGTCGACGTCATTATCGATGATACGCCCGGCGTTGTTATCATCAGCGGCTTTGATCCAGTTCGCCGCGAAATTGCTCGGCTTTCGCTCAACAAATTGATTGCCGACGGCCGGATTCATCCCTCGCGGATCGAAGAGCTCGTCAAGGAAACGAGCGCGGAAATCGAAGGCCTGATCGATCGCAAAGGAAAGGAAGCCGTGCAGGAACTTGAATTGCGAAACGTACATGAGCGCATCGTCCACTTGCTCGGGCGGCTGCATTTCCGCACCAGTTACAGCCAAAACGTCTTGCAACACAGTATCGAGGTTGCATTCTTGGCCGGCATGATGGCCGAGATGATCGGCCTCGACCCGGTCGTCGCCAAACGCTGCGGCTTGCTGCACGATATTGGCAAAGCAGCCGATCACGAACTGGAAGGGGGCCATCCTAAAATCGGAGCCGACTTGCTGAAACGCCACGGCGAGTCGATCGAAGTCGTCCACGCCGCGCTCGGTCATCATGACGACATCGTCATCGAACATCCTTACACCGTTTTAGTCGCAACCGCCGATGCGTGCAGTGCTTCGCGGCCTGGTGCGCGGCGCGAGTCGCTGGAGCGCTACGTCAAACGAATGGAGGAACTGGAATCGATCGCCAAGGAATTTCCTGGCGTCGAGCAAGCCTTCGCTATCCAAGCCGGCAGGGAGCTGCGAGTGATCGTCAGTTCCGACAACACCGACGATTCGTCTGCGGCCAAGATATGTCGCGACATCGCCAACGCTTGCCAGGAACGATTGTCGTTTCCCGGTGAAATCAAAGTGACCGTGATCCGCGAAGCACGCTTCATTGAATTGGCCAAGTAGATTTCGCGCTGACGCGCGGCAAAGGAAGTTTGCGTGAAAGTCTTGTTCGTCGGTGATATCGTTGGCAAACCAGGAGTTGACTTTGTGGTTCGCGTGATTCCGGCGTTGCGCCGCCGCGAATCAATCGACTTGGTCGTGGTCAACGCCGAGAACGCCGAATCGGGCTCTGGCATCACGCGGTCGATTTACGGAAAATTACGGACTGGCTTGGTCGATTGCATCACGTTGGGAGATCACGCTTTTCGCAAGACCGAGATTTTTGAAACGCTCGATTCGTCGACGGATATCATTCGGCCTGCGAACTTTCCGCCTGAAGCTCCAGGACGCGGCTGGACAATCGTGAAAACAGATCAAGGAATCGAAGTCGCCGTTATTAACTTGATCGGTCGAGTATTTATGAAGCCGGTCGATTGCCCGTTTCACGCGATCAATGATATCTTAGAGCGGATTCCCGAACACATTGTCGTGCGAGTCATTGATTTCCACGCCGAAGCAACCAGCGATAAGCAATTGATGGGTCGCATGTTGGACGGTCGCGTGTCGATGGTCTTGGGAACGCATACGCATGTACCGACTGCCGACGAACAGATTTTGCCAGGCGGAACCGCATTTCAATGCGACGTCGGCATGACCGGCCCGCACGACGGCATTTTGGGTAGGGACTTTGATCAAGTCATGGAAACCACGATGAGCTTTCGCCCAAAATCTTTTCACGTCACTAGTGGCGACGTGCGTCTGAGCGGTGCCTTGGTCGACGTCGATGACAAGACCGGCCTAGCCCGCAGCATCCGCCGAATCCAAATTACGGAAAAGGATGCGGTAGAGTTGGCGCTCGGGAAAGCGTAATTTCGGGAGCCATTCCTGACCGCCATTAGACTAGGGCAGGCTAGATTCGCAAGTCTTACGGGTTCAAATGACCTTGAAGCGTCAAAAGCAAACTGCTACCGTTTCGGACCCGCACGCACGGGAATCGGTCGATGTTTCGGGTGACGGGCAGCCGAGAGGCGCGAACCACCGAAGACTTTTGGTATTGGTTGGCATCGGAATTATTGCGGCGCTGGCGACGGCACGTTGTTTAACTCCCAATCCGAATGGCTTTGGGACGCACGAACAACTTGGCTTGGCACCATGTACGTTTGCAACTATTTTCGGAATGCCTTGTCCGTCGTGTGGGATGACAACATCGTGGGCGCATTTAATGCGCGGCGAATTGCTGCAAGCGGCTCGATGCAATATCGGTGGACTTGTGGCCGGATTGACTGCGATGATTGTTGGTCCCTGGGCGCTGGTATCGGGAATTCGCGGACGATGGTTGTTCGGGCAGCCGCGACTTCGATACGTGTTGACGTTGGCGATAGCGACATACTTGGCAATCGTTGGCCAGTGGCTGGTACGATTGTGGAACCCTTGATCGAGAAAGGTCAGCCATGGAAGGCATTCGACGAAACTTGCCGTTTTTTGTATTGGCGATTGCGGCGGCGATCGTGATCCCAGGTTGCGTGGGACTTCCCGCTCAGTTGATGTACGTGATTTACGGGAATAAGATCGATGCGGAGTTTGCGGGATTAGCTGGGAAAAAGGTCGCGATCGTGTGCGTGTCGGATGCGTCGGCCTATGGACCCAATACGCTGACATCCACGGTCGAAAAAAAAATCATCGCGCGGTTATCGCAGAACATTCCAAAAATTCAAATCATTCCCCAGTCGACAGTCGACAACTGGAAAGACCAGTATGGCTGGGACGAAAGCGACTTTGCGCAAGTTGGTCGGGGTGTTGGCGCGGACACAGTACTAGCCGTCGAGATCTCGTCCTACTCGCTACATGACGGAGCCACCATGTACAAAGGTCAAGTCGCCGCCACGACGACGGTGTTCGATATCAAGAACCAGAATGTGGTTTTTCAAAAGGGTCCGGAAGAATATCAATTTCCGAAATCGGGACGCCCCGCGATACAGCTTAATGAGCGGGAATTTGAATCGATTTATCTGGAAAAACTTTCCGAGCACTTGTCGCGTCGATTTTACGACTTTGAAAAAGTCGATAGTATTGCGGAAGATGCGGCAATGTAGGGGAGGAATTTGGGATTTATGATTTCAGATTTCAGATTTCAGATTTGAAGATGAAAACTGAAAACAGATCCGCCGCGGCGGACTGAACACTGAACACTGAACAAAAAATCCGGGGGCTGATCCGCTGCCGCAGACTCTCAACTCTTAGCCTTGGCAGCCGCCTTTGCTGCCATGGACCGCGAAACGAGCCATAGCGTGATGGGGGCAGCGATAAACAAAGAACTATATGAGCCGGCGATAATTCCAACCACCAGGGCAAACGCAAACGGGTGGATCGAATCGCCACCCAAGAAGTACAAAACCAAAACGGCCAGCAACGTCACCAACGACGTGATGATGGTCCGACTCAACGTTTGGGACAAGCTGACATTGATCATTTCGGCAGTTAGCTCCGGTCGCTTGCCACGCACTTCTCGGATGCGGTCGTAAATAACGATCGTATCATTGATCGAATAGCCAATCAGCGTTAGGAACGCCGCAATGACGGCCAAGCTTACTCGAAAATTTTCGATTTGGGCGAAACCCAAAAACGGCGCCAACCAAAAGCTCACGGCAATCGCTCCGAGCGTCACGAGCACGTCGTGAATGAGTGCGACAACTGCGCCTATTCCAAATGCGACATTTTGGAAGCGAACCCAAACATAGATGATGATTCCAAACAGACTTGCAACGATTGCCGCCAAAGCGCGCCACTGAGTTTGGGCCGCGATTTGACCGCCGACGCCGCTCAAAGTTGGCAGGTAGGGCTGACCGTTATACTGGGCCTGCAATGAATCGAGGATCGTTTTCGCCTCGCCTTCCTGCCCAATATTCATCGTGACGTCCCAAACGTCGGACTTGACGCTCAAGTCCTCTGGATCCTTGCCCGCTACGAAAACTTGGACATCTTCCGGGTCCAGAACGACTTGGTTGGTTTTGTTAGCAGCCGTCACGATCGCGTCAACTAGCGAACCACGCGAAATGGGTTGCGCGAATTTTAATTCTGTTTTGGCAACGAATCGCTGGACGCTCGAGATCGACGGAGGCTCTTGCGTAAGGGGTGCGGCCGACGGCGGTGTCTCCAGAACTGGAGTTTCTGCTGCTGGACTTGGCTCTTGGGCCGGAGGATTTACAGCAGGCGATTCCGCAGTCGATTCACCCGTTGGCGCGGCTTCTTTTGTTTCCTGCCCAGCGGGGGGCGTATCTTGAACGAGAATATTTCCAAGCGGATTTGAAATTGCAGCTAACGCCGCAGCCCAAGGCAT
>JANMEB010000202.1:0-8410 GCA_031376585.1 Planctomycetota bacterium
CGGGGATTCGCGTCTTGTGGGGCAGTCCACCCGGTTTCGAGCGATTGAACGAAGTATCACCGGCGCAGAAGCTCGAGACTTTAGGCCAATGGATATCCGAGCGTGGGTCCCTTGCCGACATAGGAACAACGCAAACAATCGACTTGCGTAGCGGACAAATCAAGTTGGTTAGCAGCAGATAGACGCTTTAAAATTAGCCAAAACTTCTTAGACTTTACGGCTCTCATTCATCCGAACGATGAATCCGCAATGGCGAGTCGGTTGCGGCGAAGCTTCCTTCCATTCCCTTCTTGAGTTCTTCGCGAACGACGGGCAGTTCGGGTGGCGCTTCAATTCCAATGCGTACCCCGCCGCCAGAAATGCGCACTACCGTGATCGAAATTTTTTCGCCAATCCAAATTTTTTCGCCGACTTTTCGACTCAATACCAACATCGGATAATCCCTTATATTGCTCTCGTCCACTGATGTTATCGTTGGTAGACGCACAAGGTCGTTCGAACATTTGCCAAACGCTGTTTGCGAATTCCGTCCCAGAACTTGTCAACAGCCTAGCCCTGTAAAAACTCCATTGCAAGCATTTATAGTGACAAAAAATCGCCATTTACTCCTGTGTTAGTCACCTTTATTCGCGTAAACAGCCCAGTTTAACCATGATTGGCTAGGTTCCTTGGAGATTTAGACAAAAGGATCTAATCGCAATTACGTAGAGATTGCCCTTTCGTCAGCTTTCCGTGCAAGCGGGGAATTCCAGTGTTCGCAGGCGTTTAAATAAAACTAGCCGCAGGTAGGAAACCCACGGCTAACAAGGTGTCGAAACCAAGAAGGATTTGGTGATAACGTTTAATTTTTTCCGTCGGGACGTTGAGGCCGACGACGTTGGCCTTGCTCGGGAGCATCGCTCGGGCGATCGCCGCCGCGCCTGCCGCCGACTTGCTCCGCCATCTTGGCAAGTTCTTCTCGAGTGAGATTTCCATCACCATTGGCGTCTAGCTCGAACAAGCGATCGACAAATCCTTCGGGTGGACCGAATCCACCTCCCGGACCACCTGGCCCGGCGCCACCAGGGCCTGTTGCACCGTCTGGTGAAGTGCCAGCACCGCGCCGGCCGCCCCGTCCCCTTTGCTCGGCCATCTTCCGCAATTCGTCCGCGCCAAGGAAGCCATCGGTGTCTTCGTCGATGCGATCAAACGCGGCTTTCAAGCGTTCCGGCGCTTCTTCTTTGGAGATCTTGCCGTCGCCATCGGTATCGGCTTGTTTTAGGCGTTCAATGAACTGAGCTGGATCGCCACCGCCGGGACCACGACCTGCGGGGCCGCCAGGACCAGGGCCTTCGCCATTAGGGGCACCAGGCCCGGGGCCTTCGCTGCGTGGACCGGGACCGCGTGGTCGAATTTCATTCTCGGTCAACTTTCCATCTTCATTTTTATCAAGCGATTTCAATGCGGCCACTGCGGATTCGATCTCCGATGACGAAATTTCTCCGTCGGCATTTTCATCCAAAGCCGCCACTAATGGCGAAGGGCCCGGCATTGGTCCGCGGCCTTGACCACCTTGTTCATCGCGATTTTGCGCGATTGCCAAGTCAAAATTTGCTAAAGTCGCAGCAGCGGCGACAAGAAAAGCCAACAACAATCGATTCATATTCAGCCTCCAAGTATTGAATAGCGCGTGAGTCACAGAGAATCTAACATGTCGAAATGAATAGAGTTTCGCGGTATTTCATGCGGACTCCGAATTCCATTACAATTCCTCTAGAATTCGGCAATTAGCCAAAGAATGTTTCCAACTGAGACAGCGCATGAAGCTATCGGCAATTGTTCTACTGCTTCTCTGCTCAAGTGCATGCGCCCAAGTCAACGTGCCGAGTGAACCTGTCGTGGCAGCCGCATCGGACGAAGCCCTACAAGCCATCACGACGTTTCGAATCGATCCCAAATGGAAATCCGAATTGGTTGCGGCTGAGCCGATGGTTGCCAACCCAGTTGCTTTTACTATCGATAACAATGGACGGATTTTCGTCTGTGAGACGTTTCGCCAGGAACTCGGCGTAACCGATAACCGCAGTCACGACGAGACTTGGATCGACCACGATTTGGCCGCGCAAACAGTTCAAGATCGAATCGAATATCACCGCAAGCTCTTGCCTAACGGTGGAGCGGACTACCTGCAGCAGGACGATCGCGTTCGCCTCTTGCGTGATTCCAACGGCGATGGCCTCATCGATCAAGCAACCGTTTTTGCGAATCGATTTAACGCGCTGGAAGACGGAACGGCTGCGGGTGTGTTGGCGCTGGACGACGGCGTTTTGTTGACGTGCATCCCGCACTTGTGGCTGCTGCGCGATCGCGACGACGACGGCACGGCGGACGAACGAATCAAACTGCACAGCGGTTTTGGAGTGCGTGTTGCCTTCCGCGGACATGACATGCACGGATTGATTCGCGGGCCAGATGGCAGAATTTACTTTAGTGTTGGCGACCGCGGGTACAACGTCACGACGAGCGAAGGACAGAAACTCGTGAATCCAGAGAGCGGCGCGGTTTTTCGCTGCGAAGTCGACGGCACTCATCTCGAAGTCTTCGCGACGGGTTTGCGCAACCCTCAAGAACTCGCGTTCGATCAATACGGAAACCTGTTTACCGGCGATAACAACTCCGATAGTGGCGACAAAGCACGCTGGGTGTACGTTGTCCAAGGAGCTGACAGCGGCTGGCGGATGGCGTATCAGTACTTGAACGATCGTGGCCCATTCAATCGCGAGAAGATTTGGCATCCGTTTCATCACGAGCAACCCGCGTACATCGTTCCACCAATTGCCAACATCGGCGATGGCCCAAGTGGTCTGGCGTATTATCCGGGGACAGGTTTCGCCGACGGATTCAAGGATTGTTTTTTTCTGTGCGATTTTCGCGGCACCGCCAGCAATAGCGGCATTCGAACGATTAAAGTCAAACCCCACGGAGCGTTTTTCGAAATCGAGGCAACTCAAGAGCCAATTTGGCAAATCCTCGCGACGGATTTGGCGTTTGGCCCCGACGGATATTTGTACTCCAGCGATTGGGTTTCCGGGTGGGTCGGCGAAGGCAAAGGGCGCATCTATCGATTCGGCGATCCGCGAGTAACCGCATCATCCGAAGTCGGCGAAGTGAAGCGGCTTTTGTCGGGAGGCTTGCGATTGGAAAATGACGAATCGCTGTTAGCGCTGCTTGGCCATGCGGATCAGCGTGTTCGGCTGGGCGCTCAGTTCGAGCTAGTTCGCCGCGAAGCGATATGGATATTGCACAAGGGATTGACGAATGGACAGCCGCAACTAGTTCGCATTCATTCCATCTGGGGTATTTGCCAATTGTCCCGCTCGACAGGGGTTAGAGCCACTTCTGGTTGGTTTGAACCTTTTTATGATTTGGCAACCGATGATGACGAAGAAATTAGGACGCAGATCGCTCGAGCGCATGGCGAGCTTCATCGCTTCACGAGTCCGCAACAGACGCTAGTCGATCTATTGGCCGATCCGTCGCTTCGCGTTCGCGCGGCTGCTGCGATAGCTCTCAGTCAAGTTCCGTGCGATCAAATGATCCAACCGCTGGTCAAGGTCTTGGAGGAAAACAATAACAATGATCCTGTATTGCGACATGCCGCCATCATGGGGTTAAGCGCGGCAGACCACTTAAACGTCACGAACGCGACGCTCCATCATCCGTCTGTTGCGGTGCGCCGCGCCGCAATTGTCGCGTTGCGGCGCAAGAAAAGCCCATTGACTGCCAAGTTTCTTGCGGATAACGACGTACTCGTCGCGGAGGAAGCGGCCCGCGCGATTCACGATGTTCCGATCGAGGAATGCATGAGCGACTTGGCGTCGCGATTCGAGCAGTTTCCCCAATCCATTGCTTTTACGCATCGAGCGTTGAACGCAAATTACCGAATAGGTAACGAAGTGGCAGCGCAGCGTATGGTTGCGATATCGACCGATGCTCGCTTTGACGCGCTATTGCGTACCGAAGCTCTAGAAATGCTCTCGTGTTGGTCGGCACCGTCCTCGCGCGACCGAGTGCTTGGCATGTGGCGACCGATCGCAGCGCGCGATGGCGGGCCAGCGGCGAAAGCACTTGCCGATCAGTTGGCGAAGATTCTTGCGACCGGCGATGAGCGATTGACTGACGTCGCACTGCAATCGGTCGGTGCATTGCGGATTGTCAGTGCCGCCAAGGTTGTCGAAGAACTCTTGGTCGACAAGTCGAAATCCAACACGCTTCGGGCGCGGGCGATGTCGACGCTGTGCTCATTAAACCCATCCAATTTGGGCCCAATCGCGGAGCAGGCTTTGGGTGATGATGCTTGCGAAGTTCGTATCGCCGCCCGAAAAGCCTACGTCGTGGCGGAACCGCTGCTGGCGGGTAAGTTGGTTTTCGAGGCGCTTACTTCGACTGATTTGCGCGAGCGGCAATCGGCGAACGGACTGATTGCCGATCTGCCGCAGCCCACAGCGGAACGCCTGGCAAGCGCGCAATTGGACCGCTTGCTGCGGGGCGAGATTTCGAGTGACACACGTTTGGACGTCGTCGAAAGCGCAAAACATTTTGTGTCGAATAATTCTGAAATTGCCGCGAAGTTGGTCGAATACGAACGCGCGGCAGGCACAGATTCCGCAGCCGCATTCCGCGATTGCTTGGAAGGCGGCGATGCCGAAAATGGAAAGTCGCTATTTTTCCAGCGCCTCGACGTTTCTTGTTTGCGTTGCCATCGGATTGGCGACCAAGGGGGCGCGGTCGGGCCGGACTTGAGCGAGATTGGGGCGAAAAAAGAACGCCAATATTTGCTGGAAGCCATTGTCGACCCGAACAAGGCGATTGCCGAAAAGTTCGAAACCGTCGTCATCATCAACGACCTCGGGAAAACCCTATCCGGTATCCTACAAGCGGAAACTGACGATTTTTTACGATTGACGACCGCCGAGGGCAACCTCATCACGATTGACAAAAACTCGATCGACGAACGGCGCAATGGAAAATCCGCGATGCCCGACGACGTCGCAAAACACTTGACCCCCAAGGACGTTCGCGATCTGGTAGAATTCCTCGCCAGTCAGGCCCCGCCAAAAAAAATCGACTTTGATGATTCCAAAGAACCCAACAACGCCAATGTAAATGGCGCGAAAGTTAAATAGAGTTAAATCGCATCCCCATTCCTAAGCGAGAACCTTATGGCCGAAAAAGCGAACGACGTCAGCGTGCATGAGCCTTATGTGCCGGCGTCGGATAACGAGACCGCGGAATTTACATTACGCGCCATACTTTTAGGTTCATTCTTTGGGCTCTTGTTCGGCGCATCGACAGTTTACCTTGCTCTCAAAGCGGGTTTGACGGTGTCCGCATCCATTCCGATCGCCGTGCTGGCAATTTCGATCGGCAAAAAATTCTTCAAGACAACGATTCTCGAGAATAACATCATTCAAACTTGCGGTTCCGCCGGCGAAAGTGTCGCAGCCGGCGTCGTGTTCACCTTGCCCGCGTTCTTGTTCTTGTCCAACGGAGTTGGTCTCACACATTTCAATTACATAACGATCACCTTGATCGCGATCATTGGCGGCGTTCTGGGCACGTTGATGATGATCCCGCTACGGCGATCGTTGATCGTAAGTGAGCATGAGACGCTTCCGTATCCTGAAGGTACGGCTTGTGCCCAAGTCCTCATCGCGGGCGAAAAGGGTGGCAACATTGCACGAGTCGCGTATTTTGGTTTGGGCTTTGCAGTGATTTACGCGATTCTACAAAAGGTCTTCCATGTCATCGCAGAAGTGCCGGCTTATGGTTTGGCAGCCACAAATAAGTTTTTGCCCGCAGCGAGAGTTAGTGGTGAGATCACACCCGAGTATCTAGGTGTTGGTTACATCATCGGACCCAAGATTTCTGGAATTCTGGTCGGAGGCGGCGTTTTGGCGTGGTTTGGACTAATCCCACTATTGTCGACTGTGGTCCCGGCCGAGACTGTGGCCGCACAATTGGCCAAGGTAAACCCTGCGAAATTGGTTGCGAGCGGATGGAATGCCACGGACGGAACGTTTACGAATTGGTCGACCGCAATCTATTTTGCGTTCGTCCGCCAAATTGGCGCAGGTGCCGTCGCTGCTGCTGGCTTTATCACATTACTTAAGACAATGCCGACAATTCTTTCGGCTTTCACCAGCAGTTTTGCCTCTTTGCGGAACCGTACGAGCACGGTCCTAAGTCGAACCGAACGAGACTTGTCGATCCTTGTGGTGATTGCAGGTAGTATCGCCTTGATCGCGGTGCTTGTCTTCTTGCCCCAAATCCCTGGCGACACGATTGCCAACAAGTTTTGGATAGGACTCCTTGTCATAGTATTCGGATTCTTTTTTGTCACGGTCGCAAGTCGGATTGTAGGATTGATCGGCTCAAGTAATAGTCCGATCTCCGGCATGACCATCGCGACGATCATGGGAACTGCGTTGGTCTTTATTTCGGCGGGCTGGACGGGCGAGATTTACCAGCCAATGGCATTAGTCGTCGGCAGTTTAGTTTGCATAGCGGCTGCAAACGCCGGTGCTACGAGCCAGGACCTGAAAACTGGTTTCTTGATCGGGGCAACACCTAAATATCAACAGCTTGCATTGTTCATCGGCGTCATTGTTTCGGCATTCGTCATTGGCTTTACGGTTCTGTATCTCGACAATCCGACATCGGCAGCCAAAGAAGCCGGAATTATGCACATGATCGGGACCGAGACGTACAACGCGCCGCAAGCGACTTTGATGGCGACACTTATCAAAGGTCTATTTTCCGGAGATCTCGATTGGCAATTCGTACTGGTGGGCGCATTCATCGCCATCACCATGGAACTTTGCGGTGTCAAGGCTCTGTCATTCGCAGTCGGCTTGTACCTGCCATTGTCGACGACGCTTCCAATCTTTGCGGGTGGAGTTATTCGCGGGGTATCGGATTGGATTACGAAGCGACGCACTGGCAAACTTGAGCATTCCGAACTTGGAAAAGGTAGCCTCTTTGCTACTGGGTTGGTCGCCGGTGGCGCGCTTGCCGGTGTTATTATTGCCATGCTGACTGTGGCCATTATGCGTTTTGACACGAAAGTCTCTGTGACCGACGGTCAAGTCGCAGTTGGCGCCGATGCAGTTGCCTTGCCGATTGATGCAAGCGATGTCAAGCAACAGGCTCTTGATCCCAAGGTAGAAACGAAGACTGTCAATCGTGTAAATGAATGGCTTGAAGCAAAGAGTTTCGAAAAATGGTGGGAATCGAACTCTGTGAAACGTCAAGAGAAAGCTTACCCGGCGCGGACGCAATCGGAGCGCGAGGAGTATGCGAAATACAGCCACGATTTGCTCGGCGTCGCTTGCTTTGCGTTCATGGGTCTGGTGTTGTTCTGGTATTCCAGGCGGGAATGACGCATCGGAACCACGCGCGAAATGCGTAGCTTGAATTTATGACGCAACGATATCAATGACCGCGTTCGATGTCGTAGAGCCTGCGGTTACCTTTCCAATTGCGGTTGCTTGGGCAAAACCTGCGGCGCGTAATTCGCTCAAAACGTCATCGACGTCGCGTGGATTGATGCCGATCAACATGCCGCCGCTGGTTTGGGGGTCGAACAAAAGTTGAAAGCGTGAGCGGTCCCAGGACGTGGCCGAAATTTCGATGCGCGAGTCGGCGATTCGATTGTCTGGAGCAAGTGTCGATTCAATTCCATCGGCGATTAATTCCAGACTTCCAGCCAGCGCAGGAATTGACGTTAATTCCAACGCTGCCCGCATTTGGCTGGCGTCCAGCATTTCCAACAGATGCCCTGCCAAACCAAATCCGGTGACGTCCGTCATGGCACTAATCGAATAGCGTTTGGCAAGTTCCAAACAAATCTCATTGCCTTGTTGCATTTGCTTGCAAAGTTCCACGAACCACGGGCCTCGGCATTGGTTCCGCATGTGTGCCGCCAGCAAAGCGCCCGTTCCCAATGGCTTCGTCAATAGCAATCGGTCGCCGGGCTTCAAGCCCGATTTCAAAATCGGCTTGACGACTTGCCGCGCAAGTACGGTAAAGCCCATCAGCGTGGACGGGCCTTCGATCGTGTGTCCGCCGACGATACTAGCACCCAACCGCCGAAACTCGTCGTTTGCGCCAGAGAGCAGCTCGCGCAACACTCGCTGTTGACCGCGCGGATGCCCCACGGGAACTTGGACCATTGCCAAGGCCGATGTCGGTGCGGCACCCATCGCAAAACAATCGCTGGCAGCATGAACCGCCGTGATCTTGCCCATCAAGTAGGGATCGTCGAAAGGTGCAGCAAAAAAATCGACTGTCGCTGTGATTTGTTTTTCGGGACAAGCAATCACTGCCGCATCATCGGCAGCTTGCAAGCCAATCACGGTATCGGTCGAAG
>JANMEB010000211.1:0-2455 GCA_031376585.1 Planctomycetota bacterium
GATACTTTGACCGCGACAGTGCAAACCAACGTGGTTGGATCGAGTGGCGGATTGTTCTCGGTCGCGGCCAACGGACAAGTCACTTTCAATACCAACGGCCAGTTCGATGATCTGGCGGTGGGCGAGACCCGCACCACGACCGTAACCTATGTGATCACCGACGCCGACGGAGCGACTGATTCGGCCACGATCACCGTCACCGTGAGCGGTGCCAACGACGCACCGGTGAACGTGGGTGCGATTCCAACTCAGAATAACTACGACAGCGATGTGGTGTCGCTCGATGTGAGTGGATTCTTCGGCGATCCGGACAGCAGCGATACTTTGAGCTTCGCGGCGACCGGTTTGCCGCTTGGATTGTCAGTCAATCCGGTCACGGGAATTATCAGCGGCACGATCGACTCGAATGCTTCGGCTGGCGGACCCTACAGCGTCACCGTCACGGTCGACGACGGCAACGGCGGTACGGTCTCGCAGACGTTTGCTTGGGTCGTGGGTAACGCGGCTCCGACAGCCACTAACGACGATTTCTCGAGCGGCGAGAATGGGTCGCTTTCGGGCAATGTAATGACGGTCGACAACGGCAATGGCATCGACAGCGATCTCGATGGCGACCCATTGGTTGTCTCGGCGGTCAATGGGCTCGGAGGCAATGTTGGCCTCGGCGTGGCCGGCTCCAGCGGCGGGACGTTCACGATCAATAGCGACGGAAGCTATACGTTTGTCGCGGGCGCGGCGTTTGATTATTTAGCGGTCGGTGAGACGGTTATCACCAGCGTTACCTACACGATCAGCGACGGCAACGGCGGAACAAGCACCGCGACAGTGGCCGTAACCGTCACCGGAGCGAATGATGCACCGGTGAATGTGGGTGCGATTGCGGGTCAAGCGAACGACGACAGTGATCCGGTCAACTTGAACGTGAGTGGGTTCTTCGGCGACTTGGATTCCAGCGATGCGCTGAGCTTCAGCGCCAGCGGCTTGCCCGGCGGACTGAGTATCGACCCAGTCACCGGCGTGATCAGCGGGACGATTGGTTCGTCGGCCAGTACGGCGGGGCCGTACAGCGTGACGATCACGGCCAACGACGGCAACGGCGGAACCGTCTCGCAGACGATCACTTGGCTTGTTGCCAACCCTGTTCCGATTGCCAACAACGATAACTACGGAGCCGGTGAAGATAGCGGTGCGACGATCGTTGGCAACGCGATTACCGATAATGATTCCGATCCAGACGGAGATACTTTATCCGCAGCAGTGCAAACCAACGTGCTCGGTTCGAGCGGCGGACTGTTCTCGATCGCGGCCAACGGACAAGTCACTTTCAATACCAACGGCCAGTTCGATGATCTGGCCGTTGGCGAAACCCGCACCACGACCTTGACTTACGGCATCACGGACGCCGATGGCGCGACCGACTCGGCCACAGTCACCGTCACCGTCAACGGTGCAAACGACGCACCTGTTAACGTGGCGACCATTCCGACGCAAAACTATGCCGACGCTAATGTTGTGTCGCTGGATATCAGTGGATACTTTGGCGATTCGGATGTCAGCGATTCGCTCAGCTTCAGCGCAAGCAACTTGCCCATCGGCTTATCGATTGATTCTGCTACCGGGATTATAAGCGGGACGATCGATCCGAATGCTTCACAGAGTGGCCCGTATACAGTGATGATTTCAGTAAGCGACGGCAATGGTGGATCCGTTGTTCAAACATTTGATTGGAATGTGGCCAACCCCGCACCTACCGCTGTCGATGACTCGTTTTTGACCTCGGAAGAGACTGCTGTTAGCGGCAGCGTGGTCGGCAACGATGGCGACTCTGATGGTGACGCGCTCACTTACTCAGTGATAAGTGGTCCGGCGACTGGCGTTCTCAACTTTAACAATGATGGTTCGTTTATTTATACACCAGCGCCGGAATTTAACGGCTTAGTTACCTTCACATATCAAGTCAGCGATGGCAACGGCGGCACAGCAACGGCGACGGTGATGCTAACCGTAACGCCCACGAACGATCCACCCACGGAAGTGGCGGCGATTCCTGGGCAAAATGGCAGCGATGGTCAATTTGTTACCGTAAGCGTTGCGAGTAGCTTTGTGGATATTGACAGCGACACACTAACGTTTGCTGCGATCGGATTGCCGCCGGGGCTTTCGATCAACGCGACCACCGGCGTCATTAGCGGGACGCTTGACAATAGCGCGTCAACTGGCGGTCCGTACGTTGTGATGATCACGGCTGTCGACGGACAAGGTGGCACTGCAGTAACTAACTTTACGTGGAATGTATCGAACCCTGGACCAATCGCGATTAATGACGCCTTTGTTACCAACGCGGACACATCGATTAGTGGCAGCGTAGCAAACAACGATAGCGATCCGGACGGCGACACGCTGACGTATTCGTTGGTGAGCGGTCCGGCTACCGGCAGTCTGGCATTGGGAAGCG
>JANMEB010000264.1:0-3628 GCA_031376585.1 Planctomycetota bacterium
GTCTTTTTGGGATTCATTGGTCTCACTGCGTCGACATGGTTGTTTTATGGAGTTGCACCTTTAGTAGTAGTTGGCTCGATTTTGTTTGGCTTGTTAGAAGTTTTTGTCGTCTTCCTTCAAGCATACATTTTCACGTTTTTGGCGGCAATTTTTATTGGATCAGCACAACACGCACATTGACTCAAGGCGTCGTTTTCACACAAATCGTTACACTTTTTGATACGGAGTTTTCAATGGCAACTTGGTTGCGAGTTTTGGCGGTGATGTTGTTTGTCGGCATGGCGTGCTCACCAGCGTATGCTGGCCATGTTTCTGACAATTTCGATTCGGCAATTTTGGCGCAAACGACGATTACAGGTATCGCCGCAATCGGCGTCGGCTTGGCGGTCGTAGGTATCGGGCTCGGAATCGGCCGAATTGGTGGCTCAGCTTGCGAGAGCGCTGCGCGACAGCCCGAAATGTTTGGAAAGATTCAGACTTTGATGCTTATCTCCGCCGCCCTTATCGAAGGTGCCGGCTTCGTTGCAATCATCCTTGCGTTCTTGAAGTAGTTCCGCCCGACGCGAGGAAAATGGCATGACTATTTTGAATTTGGCTGGGCTATTGTTGATCAGCGACGAAGGAGCCTCAAAGGGCAATCCTTTGCAGTTTGATATCGACCTTGCTCTTTGGACGGCGGCGATCTTTCTCGGATTGATCGTAGTCTTGGGCAAATACGCTTGGAAACCGATTTTGACGGGGTTGGCGAATCGCGAAAAGCGAATCGCCGATACGATTGATTCGGCGCATCAGGCAAACGAAAAGGCCCAGGCGACGCTCAAGCAGTATGAGCAACGACTGGCGACGGCGGCTGAACAAGCCAACCAAGTGCTTGCGCAGGCTCGCCAGGAAGCGGTCAAAGCGAAAGAGCTAATTGTGGCCGAGGCTAACGCCGAGGCGCAACGCCAACGTGATCGCGCGATCGCCGATATCCAAGCCGCCAAGAACCAAGCCTTGCGCGAACTCGCCGAACGAAGCGTCGATTCGGCTGTCTCGCTTGCGGGAAACTTGCTTGGCAAAGAAATCGATCGCAATACGCACAACAAATTGATTCGAGATTCGCTTGATCGATTTGCCCAATCCAGCTAAACGAAACAACGAACGACGCCGAAGATTTTCGGCAGGACAACCATGGAAACAGCGGTTGAACACGAAACGGTGCTCGACACCACTCAGCAGCGCGCTGGAGAAATCTACGCACGCGCTATGTTGGCGATGGGTCAGAATTCCGGAAAGCTGGATAGCTTGTTCGAGCAGCTCAACTCGTTCGTCGATGATGTCGTGCTGAAAATTCCCATGATTCGCAAAGTCCTCGAGTCACCGCGCATCGGCTTTGAGCAAAAAGAACAATTGATCGACAAAGTACTCGCCAAGGGTGCCACGATTGAGTTCAAGAACTTCATCAAGGTCCTGACTCGCAAGAATCGATTCGATTGTCTGCAAGCCGTCCAAGCCGCCGCGCGGAAATTGTTCAACGATTATCGCGGGCGAATCGCGGCAACTTTGATCACTGCCGAACCAGCCAGCGAGGAGATCCGGAAACTTGCCAGCGATTATTTGGCCAAACAGCTTGGCAAAGAGATCGATCTAAAAACCCAAATCGACCCGTCCATCATTGGCGGAACGGTGATCCGAGTCGGCGACACGGTTTACGATGGCAGCATAAAAAACCAATTGCGCCGCGCCCGATCGAGCGCGGTTCAAAAAGCTTTTCAACAAATCCGGGACACGTTCGGAAACTTTGTTACGGAAAACTAACCCATACGCCGCTCGGCTGACCGGTTCAACAAAATCCGGGTCGCGTCGCGGCACAAGAAAAACCACTGACGAAAACAGCGATTGATTGCTGAGGAAAAAATGAAATTTAGTGCTGATGAAATTGCGTCCGTAATTCAAAAAGAAATCGAACAATTCGAAAGCCAAATCGACGTTCGTGAAGTCGGAACAGTATTAGAAGTCGGCGACGGCATCGCTCGCGTCTATGGCTTGACCAATGTCGCGTCCGGCGAAATGGTCGAGTTCGAAGGCGGGATCACCGGGCTGGCTTTCAACCTGGAGGAAAATAGCGTCGGCGTAATCATCTTGGGCGAATACCTGAAAATCAATGAAGGGGATGAAGTCCGCGCGCTCAATCGCCTACTTTCTGTGCCGGTCGGCGAAGCAGTCATTGGCCGCGTCATCGATCCGCTTGGCCGCCCAGTCGACGGCAAAGGGCCGATCAACAGTCACGAGACTCGACCCGTCGAAGTCATCGCGCCCGGCGTGGCCGAACGACAATCCGTCCACGAGCCGATGCAAACCGGTTTGAAAGCAGTCGATGCCATGACGCCTATCGGTCGTGGTCAACGTGAGTTGGTCATCGGCGACCGCAAGACAGGCAAGACCGCGATTGCAATCGACGCGATCTTGAATCAAAAGGAAACCGGTGTGAAGTGCTTTTACGTCGCCATCGGGCAAAAGGACAGCAGCGTCGCAGGCGTGATCAAAGTCCTTGAAGAAAACGGCGCCATGGCGTACACGACGGTCGTCGTGTCCGGAGCCAGCACCCCTGCCCCACTTCAGTACATCGCTCCCTACGCCGGAACTGCGATGGCCGAGTATTTTATGTGGAAAGGCGAGCATTGTTTGGTCATTTACGATGACTTGTCCAAACAAGCCGTCGCCTACCGCGAGCTTTCTCTTTTAATGCGTCGACCCCCGGGCCGAGAAGCCTATCCCGGCGACGTGTTCTATTGCCACAGCCGTTTGCTCGAAAGATCCTGCAAGCTGAGCAAAGAACTAGGCGGCGGCTCGATCACTTCGCTGCCGATCATCGAAACACTTGAAGGCGAAGTCTCCGCGTACATTCCAACGAACGTGATTTCGATCACCGACGGCCAGATTTACTTGCAGCCGGACTTGTTTTTCTCCGGCGTGCGGCCGGCAATGAACGCCGGTATTTCGGTTTCACGAGTCGGCGGTGCAGCCCAAGTCAAAGCAATGAAAAACGTCGCCGGTGGTCTACGTTTGGACTTGGCCGCCTTCCGCGAATTGGAAGCATTCGCCCAATTGGGCACCGACTTGGACGCGATGACCCAATCCCGTCTCGACCGCGGATATCGAATGGTCGAGCTCCTAAAACAACCTCAGTACAAGCCTCTAAACGTAGTCGACCAAATCTTGGTGATCTACGCCGGCACCACGGGCTTGCTAGACAAGATCCCCGTGAAAGACATTCGTCGTTGGGAACAAGAATTCCTGCAACACGTTCATGATCGCAAACAAAATGTCTGGGACTTGATCGACAAGAACAAGAACGACGGTGCCGCGATGAAAAAACCCGACCACGAAACGACTAAAGCAGTCCGCGAACTGTTGACCGAGTTTAATCAACAATTCCGCCCGACGAAATAATTCTCGAAGGGAATCCGCAATGGGTAACATGAACCTTCCGAATCCAAGCGCCGGCAGCTCCGACGAGCGAACCATGGCGACGATCGTCCATGTTTTGGCAATCGTCATCGGGTTTTTGGGGCCGCTTATTATTTGGCTCATCAAGAAAGATGATTCCAACGCATGTTCTTTTACAAACTGCGAATCATCTTTCTTG
>JANMEB010000275.1:0-1339 GCA_031376585.1 Planctomycetota bacterium
GGCTATTTTTCCATCGATCGTTTATTTGCAACGGTTTGGATTAGCGGAGTTTTTTCGAACTGGTTCTGGTTTAACAGGTGCGCATCAGCTAACTTCCGAGCAGCGCGACGCAATCCAGCAGAAGGTGATCGCAATGCGAGACAAGCTTCGGAAGAAACTTCAAGACGTCGAAAAAGAAGCGTTGACACACCTTGCGTCGGATCTAAACGAACAACAACAACAGGAGTTGAATCGCATTTTCGACCGTTTGCCGAATCAACGAGTACCTGATTTTAAGTGGTTCTTTGACGATCCGAATTGTACAACGTGCGGAGTCGTCCGGTAGTCTTGGCAAATCAGGTTAGTGGCAATTTTTATACTTAACGCTTAGCTTGAATCTGCCGCTTGAGCATTGCGATCTTAATCGGTTTTGGTTCCCAACCCTGTGCGATGGGAAATTTGGCGATCAAATAGCCGGTGGCTCCGGCTTGCGCGGCCATTTGGATTTGCGATTGTTTTTCAGCATCGTCGACATCCCAACCTTGTACGACGGCAATCAACCGGCTGGCGGGAATCGCGCGGCCGTCGCGTTGGGGCGGCATTTCTTGGAATGTTCGCAAAGCGAATTCAATCCACCCTGCCCTGCCGCCGTATCGTGGTAAATCGCGATCAAGCGATTTGTAAAAACATTGCACGCCGATGTGTGGGGAGACTTTTTCTAGATGCATGAGCTGCCGCGTATAAGCTTGCCAGCAGATTCCATCGAAACATCCGACGCCGCCACACGATTCGTGTTCGTCCGCTTCTTCGCATTCGGTTGTCCAAATCGGAATGATTTCGGCCGACGGAAATTTCTCGGCGATTGCTTGAACGAATTTCGAAGCCGCGTCGTCGCCAAGCGGCTTGGCCGTGCGAATCGGACCGTAGTCGGCGGTCCAGCGACACAGCGGATGGCCGCAGCCACATGCCGACGGGCCACCTTGCAAGTCGTTCAGCCAAATCCGTTTTGGCGTCGGCAAGTCGCGCAAGAGTTGCTCGATCCTTTCAAGGTGCGCCGCAAACGATTCCTCGTAAAGAATCGGAACCCACGGATAATTCTTGACAATTTCGATAGTTTGCTCCGGCTTCAAGTCGGGAAACATCCTTCGCCATTCGTCGTGCCCTTGAAGACTACTCATCCATTCGGGGTGCGCATCAGCCAAACGTGGACAGCGTGCTACTTCAATCCAATATTCCGTTTCGAAACCAGCGTCGATCAATCGTCGCGCCGCATCGGTTTGCTTTTGGAGATCTTCAGGCGACCCATTCTCAATCGCCAACACAACGTTTAGTCGCTCGCCGCGCCAGGACTTTAGAGTGG
>JANMEB010000327.1:0-6086 GCA_031376585.1 Planctomycetota bacterium
GAGCGGCTCGGCCTCCGCGTTGCGCCCGAGCAACAGCCGCGCGATTGCCAGACTGGCCATGCTTGCGGCCACGGTCCGATTGTCACCTTTGAAAAGCCGCTGACGCATTTCCAAGGCTTGCAAAAAAAGCGGCTCGGCCTCGGCGTTGCGGCCAAGGGCCTGTCGCAAGTTTGCGAGGTTGATCAGGGCGTTCGCCACGTCCGGGTGGTCGGCCTTAAAGATTCGCTGGCGCATTTCAAGTGACAGTATGTACAGCGATTCGGCCTCCGCCCGGCGGCCCAGTTCCTCGCGCACGGACGCGAGGTTATTGAGGCTGATCGCCACATGCGGGTGATCCCCCTTGAAAAGCCGTTGGCTCATCTCCAGAGCCTCCACGTAAAGCGGTTCGGCTTCCGCCGCGCGGCCCATCGACTGACGTACGGACGCGAGGTTGTTAAGACTGCTGGCCACCTTCGGATGGTCACTTTTGAAGAGGCGATGATTCATTTCCAGCGACTTCAGGTAAAGTGGTTCGGCTTCCGCCAAGCGGCCCAGCGATTCAAGAACAGACGCGAAGTTATTGAGGCTGATCGCCACATACTGGTGGTCGCCAGTGAACAGGCGTTGGTTCATCTCCAATGCCTGACGGAATAGCGGTTCGGCCTCCTCCGAGCGGCCCAGTTCCTCACGCACCATCGCGAGGTTGCCCAGTCCCCGGGCCACGTCCGGATGGTCGCTCTTGTAGAGTCGTTGATACATATCCAATGCCTGCCGGTACAGCAGCTCGGCCTCTGCCGGACGACCCAGGGCCTGTCGCGCGGACCCAAGGCTGTTCAGTCCAGCCGCGACATCGGGGTGGTCGCCCTTGAAGAGGCGCTGGCGCATCTCCAGTGCATGTACATACATCGGCTCGGCTTCCGCCGCGCGGCCGAGCGCTTGGCGTACGCCCGCAAGAAGACTCAAGCTTAGCGCCGCGGTCGGATGGTCGCCCTTGAATAGCCGCGTGTACATCTCATGGGCCTTCATATAGAGCGGTTCGGCCTCGGTTTCGCGACCTAGCGCTTCACGCACGTTTGCGAGATTCATCAGTCCCACCGCTACGTCCGGGTTGTCGCCCTTGAAGAGGCGCTGGTACATCTCGAGTGCCTGTACGAACAACGGCTCAGCCTCCGCTGCGCGACCGATTGCTTGGCGCAGGATGGCGAGGTTGTTAAGGCTGTCGGCCACACGTGGATCGTCGCCCCTGGAGATGCGCTGCCGCATTTCGAGGGCCTGCAGGGAGAGCTGTTCCGCATTCGCCACCCGCCCCAGCGCATGCTGCACGCGAGCGAGGCTGTCGAGGCTCGTCGCCACGTCAGGATGATCATCTTTGAAGAGGCGCTGCCGCATCTCCAGAGCCTGTATTGCCTGCGACTCTGCATTTGCCAAGCGGCCGAGCACCAGGTATACGCGCGCGAGGTTGTTTAGGCTTGTCGCCACATCCGCGTGGTCGCCGGAATGCAACCGTTGCCGTGTCTCCAGCGATTGGACAGCAAGCGGCTCAGCCTCCGCCACACGCCCGTTGTTTCTGAGGATCGTCGCGATCGTGTCCTGCAGGCCCGCCTCGGTCTCCAGGTCTTCCTTGAACCGGCCCGAGTTGATATCGGCAATCGCGTTGTCCATCGCCGCCAGGATCGTCATGTCCTGACCCGCCGATCCAACGACAGTTCCGCCCGTTCCGCCAGGCCCGGCAATGCCGGAGTTCTGGGCATCGCTGGCCTTGAGGGCCGTAATTACGAAGGCACTGATGGTCTCAGCGCGCTTGCGAGCTTTTTCTTCGGCAGAGGCGTTGGCATCGGCAAAGGCTTGTTGTTTTTTGGCTTCGGCAGCATTCGTCTCGGCAATGCCCGCCTGCTTCACGGCCTCGTTGCGCTGCGTTTCTTTCTCGGCCCGCTGCCTCGCTTCGCTCAATCCGAACCACATCGAAACGCCTGTGGCGAGCAGCAGCGTTGCGGCAATTGCCCCAGCCGCCGCAGCCGCCCCCTTGTTCCGTCGCAGCAGTTTCTTCAATCGGTACGCCGCACTCGGAGGACAGGCCTCCACCGCTTCGTCGTTGAGGAATCGTTCCACATCACGGGCTAAACCGTTGGCCGTTTCGTAGCGGCGGCTGCGCTCCTTGTCGAGAGCCTTCATCACAATCCAGTCGAGATCACCGATGAGAGATCGTTTCAATTGATTCGGATCGATGCTCCGCTGGGCCGCGATGCTGGGGAGACTCAAGCTGCTGCTCAATCGTGTGCTGGGTTTTTGTGGTTCGACTTCCTTGATCAATCGCAGGATTTCATTGAAGGCCGCTTCCTTGAGTTGCAGTTTCTCCAGCGGGGTGCTGCCTGTCAGCAGTTCGTACAGGATCACTCCCAGCGAATAGATATCGGTCCGAGTATCGACGTCCAGGTTATTGTGTTCGGCCTGTTCGGGAGACATGTACAGCGGCGTGCCGACCATCATCCCAATGGCCGTGTGCAGCGATTGCTCGGTCAGGGATTGGTGCATCGCTTTGGCCAAACCAAAGTCGATGACTTTCGGAACGGGTTTGCCGTCGTATAGACAGATCAGAATGTTGGAGGGTTTCAGATCGCGGTGGATGATCCCTTTTTGGTGTGCATGCTGTACTGCCTGGCAGACCGGCATGAAAAGGTTGAGGCGTTCCTTGAGCGAGAGCCGCGCCTGATCGCAGTATTCCGTCAGCGGAACTCCCTTGACGTATTCCATCACGAAGTAGGGCCGGCCCTGTTCGGTCATCCCGCCATCGAAGACTTTGGCGATGTTGGGATGATCCATCATCGCCAGGGCCTGACGCTCCGCCTCGAAGCGGGCGAGCACTTGTTTCGAATCCATGCCGGCCTTAATCAACTTCACCGCGACCTTGCGCCGGACCGGTTCGCGCTGCTCGGCAAGCCAAACGGATCCCATGCCGCCTTCGCCGATGGCTTCGATCAGTTTGTAGCGGCCGGCGATGATTATCCCAGGTCTCACTTGGGCCGGAGGTTCGAGGGTTTCGCCGAACGCCAGACCGGATGGTTCGGCGTCAAATCCCGTGTCGGCGGTATGAGCTGCCAGCAAGGCCTCGATCCGCTGTCGCAATGCGTTGTCGTCCGCGCACTCTTGATCAAGGAATTCTCGTCGGGCTACCGGATCGGACGCTTCGAGGGCAGCCAAAAACAAGGCCTGAGCACGTTGCGGACTGATGGTCATAGTGATTCACATTCTCCTTTAATACTCAGTGCGTCGCGATTGTCCTTTCTGGCGCAAAAATTCGGAAAAAATTCTCAGTGTTCCAGCGCCAGCCGCAACCAGGCTCGAGCGTAGGCCCATTTTTGGCGTACTTCGTGGACCGAAACACCCAATACGGCAGCGATTTCCTCACGTCCTAAACCAGCAAAATATTTGAGTTTCACAACTTCTGCGGCCAACGGATCTTCCGCAGCTAATCGCGGCAGGGCGGCATCCAGGGCGAGGAATTCGTCATCGGGATCACCACCTGCCAGGTCCGGCAATTCCACTCGCCGTAACCGACCGCCATGCTTGTCACGTCCCTTGCGGCGAGCCTGTTCCACCAAAATCCGACGCATCGCCTCGGCCGCTGCCGCAAAGAAATGCCCTCGGTTGTTCCAGCACCGAGCCTGTTCGACATCCACCAGCCGAACATACGCCTCGTGCACCAATGCCGTCGCCTGCAAAGTCTGTCCGGGCTTCTCCTGTGCCATTTTCGCCGCCGCCAGTTTCCGTAGCTCGTCGTAAACCAATGGCAACAGTTTCTCCGCCGCCAACGGATCGCCGGATTCGATTTGCGACAAGATGCGGGTGACGTCGGACATGGTTCGGGGATCGTGAACGGAATGCGTCGCGTTTCAGTATACGGTCGCCAACGCACACACGCGAATCAACCGATGGTGGCGAACCCAAAGATCATTTGGCGGAGTCTCAATACAGGTAGCGGAAGTCGAGTAGACTTTCGCCATGACAATAAATCCCCAAACTCTTGGCGAGTTTGGCTACCAGAATTGAAACCAAGCCGGAGTTTAACGACTCAGTCTAATCAGAATCCGATCCGACAATCACGTCGTCGGTTCGATCGCCCATGCCATTTTGGCGACAGGACTACCACGGCGTCCAATAGATACCGTTTCCTCGAAACCCAATATCGCCGGAGGGGACGCCGAGCCTGGAAAACTCGCTGGAGTGAAAGCCGCCATAGAATTTTGGATACATCGGCGCGGCAGGAAAGTACGACGGTTCTCGTCGCCAATCAGTTTGGTAGCGTGGCTCTGATTGCTGGTAAACCGAAGACGGGTCCTGCTGAGCTGGGGCCTCCATTTGGACGGCTTCGGTGCTGGGAGCGAGACGATGAACACGGGCTCCACGATTGAACAGGCCGCGATGAGTCTGCGCATGACCATCCGATGCCAGTCCGATAATCGCCGCGAACAAAATCGCTCCGGCAAACTGGCTGGTTAATCTGATTCTATGGCGTTTGAGGATTCGCATGCGTTCGCTTTCTGGTCGCCGGGAAGACCGCTGAACGGGGGCGAGCGTCAATCTGCGAACGAACCAAACGGTCCGGCCGCAGTACGCTGCTTGTAAACGGCAGCCTTTTACTCCGCTCGAATGGGTATCGAATCCTTCGGCCGACGACGACCGGCAGATGCACTCAACCCTTGCGGCGCAGACTATTGCGAGCTTTCAAAACAACTCACATAGACCGGACAAACGAATTCTCGATTCGGGTCCTAAGTAAATGCGGCCTCTGCGGCTTTGGCCATCTCTGCCGGCGTGGGGTCGCTGATGTGCGTGGCGAATGCCCAAGTATGGCCAAACGGGTCGGTCACAATGCCGTAGCGGTCTCCCCAAAACATGTCCATCGCGGGCATCTTGACGGTTGCTCCAGCATCCTCGGCGCGCTTGATCGCGGCGTCACAATCCAGGACGTAGCGATGGATTGTGATCGGTGTCCCGCCGAGGGCTTTGGGAGAATGTGATTTGCCTCCGCAATATTCGGGAAAGTCATCCGCGAGAAACACGGGTCGCCCGTCGATGCGAATCGCCGCATGCATGAGACGATTGCCGTCCGGCGCGGGCATTCGATGGATCTCTTCGGCGCCAAACGCCTTTTTGTAAAACTCGATCGCGTCGGCGCAAGGGTCACATACGAGGTGCGGGATCAAGCCCTCGCTACCGACGGGAATTGGTTTGGTCATCATTATTCTCCTCTTGTTGAATTGGATCAATGGTTAACCAATTACTGTACTGGAAATCATTTGTTTCGGGGGGTAATGCAAATCACTGATTGGAATCGCGTCTTCAACTAGGCCGACTCGCCAGTCATAATTTCTTGCAAGCCAGTTTCTCAGATGACGTATTCCCGCTATAAATCCGAGATGTACTGCACAGCTTGATTTTGGAAATCTGAGATCGCAACAATCGCTGATTAGTTATTGCCGTAAAAACGGGAATCCAGGTATTTTCTCAATTGACTAGATTACTGCCTGCGCGGGAATGACAAAGAATTCGAAGTCGACCTGATCCCAGTTTTAATTGTTGACAATTTTCTAGCGGACTTTTAATACGAGGGCCCATCGATGTTATTCAATCGTTTTGCGCGAAATCGAATTCGCACACGGATTGCAACCGCTTGTTGCTTCGCTTTGGCGATTGTCGCCACTAGCGAATCGCGCGCCCAGCAAAGCGACAAGGCGGTCGCGGTGTTTGAAGACGGACAAGCACAAATCGTTCCGGCGTTCGACAAGCCCGACGAGTGGATTCGGCATGACTTGTGGGTCGAAACCGAATTCGATTCCGACGGCGATGGCAAGCTCGATCGAATGCACGTCGACGTCACGCGGCAAAAGCAAACGGACACCGATGGACTTAAAGTCCCCGTCGTCTACGAATCGAGTCCTTATTTTTCCGGCGTCAGCTCGACCGCCAAAGAATATTTTTGGAATCCTGAGCACGAGCTTGGCACGCTGCCGGCGATTCATTCGGAGCCTCCCGCGATCCCTCATGTCAGCCGCCGTCCAACGATGTCCAATTCGCTGGTTGAAGACTGGGTTCCGCGCGGGTTTGCA
>JANMEB010000350.1:0-12680 GCA_031376585.1 Planctomycetota bacterium
GAATTGGAATCCCTTTTCGCTTTAGCCGCCTCAACAACTCGCCGGCTGGAGAGTCAGATTGTTCCGCCATCGCGGCTGGTACATACACGACACCTACTGAAAACAATTCAGAAAGCCGATCGACGGCACCGTAATGATCGAGGTCGGCATGGGAAATAATGATTGCGTCCAAGTGAAAGACTTGCTCGCGCCAGAGCATCGAGCTAATGGTGCGCGTCGTAAAATTCGGCGACGCGGTCGATCCCGCGTCGAATAATGCATGCTGACCGCCGGGCAGTTTGAGAAGTGCACAGCCACCGTGCCCGACATCTGTGAATACAACGTCGAGACCCGTCCGCTCGCGCTGCCTCCGCAATTCCGCCGCCGCTGGCAAAAACCAACCCGCAGCCATTGCAAAAATCGTCAAACTGATGGCCCACCGCGCGGGTAATCGCGTTTTCGGATACGCGTAAACAAACAACGTGATGATGTAAAAGCCAATGACAAACGCCAGCGACGGGCCAACCGTCCACCAGTAAGCACCGGGAACTTCGCCCGCACTGCTCACAATCCAGCGAATCGCGCTCAAGCTCCACTCGAACACGGCGCCAATCGCGGTCCCAGCAAATGGAAGCCACCAGCCAACGAGCAATAGCAAGAACCCGCTAAACAACGCCACGGCGATCGGAAACATCAAACATGGATTTGCGATCAAGGCGATAGGAGCGACGATATGAAATTGATAAGCGACCAACGGCAATGAAACCAGCCACACCAGCGCGCTCACGGCGATTGCCCGCCCGATGTATCTCAGCATGGTGATGGTTACTTGCACAAACCACGGCCGCGATCGTCTCACAAGCTCGTCCAAGGGGTCGCTGATTGGCCTCGTATAAAAATACCTTTGCGTTGCCGACAAAGTGGCCACTGCCAAGAAAGATAATTGCGCGCCGATTTGAAAAAGTTGGCTTGGGTTCGACGCCAATACGATCAATGCAGCAACTGCCAACGAGTTGAACGAAAATCCCGCACGGCCACTAATTCGCGCAAAGCACCACACGACGATGAGCACTGCAGCGCGGGCCACCGTGGGTTGAAATTCAACCAAGCCGGCGTAAAACGTAACAAATGCAATCGTCAGCCAGAGCGAAGTTCGCCGTCCAAGGATTCCCAACGCGCCCAGAGCTAGAACACCGCTTGCCAAAATCCCAACGTGCAAACCCGAAATGGACAACAAGTGTATCGTGCCCGTCATTAAGTAGTTCAACTTTTCGGCTTCGTCCAGTTGTTCGCGAAGCCCCAGCAAGATTCCCGATGCCAGAGCTGCGTTGGATGATTCTTGCGACCGCCAGATTAATTGATCGAAACGTTGCCGAAGCGCCGAAAAAATCTTGGTAAAAGCAAAACTCCTTGGCCGATCAACCAGCGTGATTGCCTCTGGCTGAATGATCGAAATTGAGCACAACTCACGGTCCGACCGGCAAAACTCGCGCAGATCAAAACCGCCTGGATTGTGAGATGCGGGCCGAAGCGCCAACAAACCAATCGCTTCAATTTGATCACCAACTTTGAAACCCGATAGTTGTCCATCGACGTACAACGGAAGCGTTCCGGTCGACGACTCCCAGCGCAGGCCACATTGGACCGACTCGATCCGCAAACTTACTCGCGTCCGAATTCCGCTGGGTGTGCTTTCGAAAACATCCGGAGCCGGCGCTACAATCCAGCGCGGTTCTCGGATCACTCGTGCGCGAATCCGAACGGGCCCCGCTAGTTCCCGTGCAAACGCGGAAATGTCATTCGCCGCGTAAACATTCCACCAGACGTGATGCCACAATCCGCCAAGCGCAAGACTAAAACAACCAATCGCTAGTGTTGCAGCAATCTCATTCCGCAGCCAATAGAGCGCTCCCCAAATCAGCAATCCCAATACGCTAGCCGCCAACCAGATTTGCCAATTCGAATCGGCTTGCCGGTCCAAGAAAATTCCAGTGGCCGCGAATGACAACACCAGAACGGCAGGTTGCGCCGGCCGCGAGCCGAGTGACATTTTCAACCGGGATGCCGCGACCATATTGCTTGATGACTCCCGTGGGCAGACATTCCTGACTGCCAGACAGGCACGACGCCTGCTTCATCTATTTAGCGCGTTGCTCAAGCGAAACGAATTGTCGCAAATTTTGGCCAGTGTAAATCTGGCGAGGTCGGCAAATCTTGGAGTTCCCTGCGTCGTGCATTTCTTTCCAATGGGCGATCCAACCCGGCAACCGTCCGATTGCGAATAACACGGTAAACATTCGCACGGGAATCCCCAACGCTCGATAAATTACGCCGGAGTAAAAATCGACGTTCGGATAAAGCTTGCGTTCAATAAAGTACGGATCGTTCAGTGCAACATGCTCAAGTTTTTTCGCGATGTCAAACAACGGATCGACAATCTTCATCTTGTTCAACAGTCGATCACAGGCCGCTTGAATGATCTTGGCCCGCGGATCGAAGTTCTTGTACACGCGATGACCAAAACCCATCAAACGGAAATTGTCGGTCTTATCTTTCGCGCGATTGACATACTTTTCCACATTACCGCCGTCGTCGCGAATTTGTTCCAGCATCGCCACACAAGCTTCGTTGGCCCCGCCATGCAACGGGCCCCACAAAGCACAAATCCCAGCGGCAATCGAGGCAAATAAATTGGCTTGCGAAGACCCAACCATTCGCACCGTCGACGTGCTGCAATTCTGTTCGTGGTCGGCGTGAACGATGAGCAACATATTCATCGCACTAACTGCATCCGGATCCAATGTGTAAGGTTCACAGGGAACCGAAAACATCATCTTCAAAAAGTTTTCGCAATAGCTCAGGCTGTTGTCGGGATAAACCAACGGTTGACCGATGGATTTTTTGTGACTGCAGGCCGCGATAGTCGGCAACTTCGCCAACAGTCGATGCATCGAAACGTCAACCTGTTTCGGGTCGCTCGGATCAAGCGAGTCTTGATAAAACGTCGACATCGCGCCGACGACCGAAGAAAGCGTAGCCATGGGATGCGCATCGCGCGGAAAACCGTTGTAAAACGTGCGCACGTCCTCGTGCAACATCGTGTGTCGGCGAATCGATTCGCGAAAAGCGTTCAGTTGAGTTCGGTTCGGCAGTTCGCCGTAAATCAGCAAATAGGAAACTTCGACAAAATCGCATTTCTCGGTAAGCTGCTCGATGGGGTAGCCACGATAGCGCAAAATCCCTTGTTCGCCATCCAAAAATGTGACCGCACTCCGCGTTGAGCCGGTGTTCATGTAGCCATCGTCGAGCGTGATGTAACCAGTCTCGGCTCGCAACCGGCTGATGTCGACGGCTCGTTCTCCTTCGCTGCCGACGACAATCGGCAAGTCAATTTCTCGGTCATCCGTGACCAATTTTGCAGTTTGGCTTGACGTATTTTTTCCTTGCGCAATCACAGTCACGGAATCGATCCTTAACGATGTTTTAATGCGGTAATGTTTGGCCGCGCAGCGACTCCGGCGACTAGTAGGCCAAGGGCGATTTGAGCCGTTTGCAACTCTCCATAGTCTAGCGATTCACACCGATTCGGCTAGTGCTTCGGCAAAGCCAAGAATTGGAGCGGCAAGTACCGCCCTGGTGCGCCGAGATCGAAGGGCGCGACCAACAGCGCCTGCAAAAAACTCCACCGTCGCAACGCCTCAAAGCGTGACACCCCATTGCGTTGCCAATCCTTGAAAATCAGCCCTGACGACGCAATCGACGCTCGAAATTATCGATTGACATCGTCTGGATTATCGAGCACTCGCGAGACATCGGCCGCGAGTTTCCGGGCCGCCACGATTCGCTCGAGCCGCGTTACTTCGTGGCGCAATACGTCAATTTCGTCTTGCTTTTCCATTAGTAATGTTCTGGTTCGTTCCAGCCGCACCGACGGATCGCGGCGCAAGATCATGTCGATCACATCCAGCGTCACGATTCCACGCCAAGCCCGAAACATCAGCCCGCGAAGCCGAAACATTCGCGTCGTTCGCGCAAGCTGATTGAGCCTCAGCAGACGGCCAATTTGAATCACTCGCAAGAAAGCAACGACCGGCAAGACAATGACGGCAATGTTCATCCAATTTTGGCGGCAATATCGCCAGCGATGGTTGACAACCGAAAGCACCAAAACGAACTCCGCTGCAAAACAGGCCCAAATAAAACCGCTGGTTGCATCGACCGCCAGCTTTAGGTTTGGGTTCGCAGCCAAAAGCTCATCAAAGAATAACTCGAAGACGATCACCGGCACGACCAACAACGCAATCACGATCATCGGCGCGCCGAAATAGCGAGCCAACCGGTGCGCTAAATGCGGTGTAATCTTTTGCCATCCCAACACAGGCAACCAAACGTGTGTCTGATCAGCGTGATCGCGCCCGCCCAGTCGCGCAAGCGGAATCAGGCAAAACAATAAATTCTGCCGCAGCCCACGACTCCCGGTGATCCAATGCAGAAGTGCTTCCAACGGGACCATGGAATACGAAAGCGCTAAAACCCAAAACACTTGGGCACGGTACGCTTCCCAAAAATTCTGCTCGTCGATATGCAATACGATTGCCAGGGCGGCCAGAAATAAAAGCGACACCGCGAACATCGGCCCGGCCAATCGCCGGTCGAGCTTGGTTACGATCCTGCGGTTATCGTGTTCCGATGTTGTATTCACTCGACAACCGATTTAACGAGTTTTGACGTTGCATGACTTCGTCGAAGTTGTTGGATTCGCCAGGATTGAGTCGTTTCAATTGCAACTGACCGGTGGCTAGTTTATCGTTATTACTTGGCGACACATATTGCATCACAAAATCAGGAACAGAAGAATGCGCCTCCCCAAGCTCACGAATTTCGATCGATTGTGCATTGCCCGTCGGCAAGCAAAGGCTTCCAACCAATGGTCGCGCGAACTCGCGAATCGCACTCACATCGGCTTGGAACCACTCGAACCGCGGATGCTGATGGCAGGTATGCCTACATTGATCGATATCGTACCGGGAGCCGGAGCATCGTCCCCATCCGAATTCACCAACGTCAACAATACAGTCTTTTTTGTCGCTACCGATCCAACCAATGGTACTGAACTTTGGAAAAGCGATGGGACAGCCGCCGGGACCGTTTTAATAAAAGACATTCTAACGGGCATCGAAAATTCTGCACCAAGTGCCCTCACCAACGTGAACGGCACGCTGTTCTTCATCGCCAATGATGGAACGAATGGTCGTGAGCTCTGGAAAAGCAACGGGACGGTCGCCGGTACAGTCTTGGTAAAGGACATTCGGCCAGGCTTACCAAGTGTTTCTGGTCCTAGCAACCTTTTCAACGTGAACGGCACGCTGTTTTTCAGCGCCAACGACGGCACGACTGGCTATGAACTTTGGAAAAGCGATGGCACAGCCGCCGGGACCGTGTTCCTGAAGGACATTCGGCTGGGCTCTGATGATTCTTCTATCAATTACCTCATCAACGTGAATGGCACGCTGTTTTTTAGCGCCAACGATGGCACGCTTGGCTCTGAACTTTGGAAAAGCGACGGCACAGCCATCGGGACTGTACTCTTGAAGGACATTCGGCTGGGTGCCGAGTATTCAAGTCCAGGTAACTTTACCAACGTGAACGGAACGCTGTTTTTCAGCGCTAATGATGGAACCAATGGCTCTGAACTTTGGAAAAGCGATGGGACGAGCGGCGGGACTATACTCCTCAAGGACATTCGGCTGGGTGCCGAGTATTCAAGTCCAGGCAACTTTACCAACGTGAACGGCACGCTGTTTCTCAGCGCCAACGATGGAACCAATGGCAAGGAACTTTGGAAGAGCGACGGGACTACGGTCGGTACCGTACTCGTGAAAAACATTCAGCCGAGCGGCGGACATTCTTCTCCGTCCTACCTCATCAACGTGAATGGCACGCTGTTTTTTAGCGCCAACGATGGAACCAATGGCCATGAGCTTTGGAAGAGCGACGGCACAGCCGCGGGTACGGTACTCCTGAAAGACATTCAAGTGGGCGTCCCGACTTCTAATTCCACGTACCTTACCAACGTGAACGGCACGCTGTTTTTCAGCGCCGACAACGAGACCAACGGTTATGAGCTTTGGAGGAGCGACGGCACCGCCACCGGCACCGTCTTGGTCAAAGATATTCTGCTGGGCGACGGGGATTCGGATCCTAGGTTCTTCAGCAACACAAACGGCACGCTTTTTTTCACCGCCAACGATGGAACGAATGGTGACGAATTTTGGTTTATGGATGGCGGCGGCGAGCCGAACGTGAAAGGTCCAGGCGTGAGCGGACCGGGAGTGATTTTGGCGGGAGTCTTGGGTGTGGGCGTTCCTGGCGTGGGGCTTTCTGGAGCAGGGGTTGCCGGCACTGGCGTCAAGCCAGCAACGCCGCCAACCGTTCTTGCATTAATCGACATCGTGGCCGGAGCAAGCGCTTCGGATCCGCAAACTTTTACCAACGTTAACGGCACGATTTTTTTTACGGCAACGACCGCTGCTGCCGGCCGTGAACTGTGGAAGAGCGACGGGACGAGCGCGGGGACGGTGCAGGTCAAAGACATACGCCTTGGCGTTTCTAGTTCCAACGCATCACAACTTGTCAACTTGAATGGACGGCTGTTCTTCGTCGCGTCGGACACACTCACTGGAAATGAATTGTGGGTCAGCGATGGAACGGAAGGTGGAACACTTGTCGTCAAAGATATTCGTGTCGGCGCGGTTGATTCAAATCCCACGTCGTTGACAAACGTCAATGGAACTTTGTTCTTTAGCGCGAATGACGGAACGACTGGTTTCGAACTTTGGAAAAGCAACGGCACGGACGTCGGTACGGCCCAAGTACTTAATATCAACGCGGGCGCGGCAAGCTCATATCCAAGGGCGCTCATCAACTTGAAAGGCAACTTGTTGTTCGCGGCCAACAATACAATCAACGGAACCGAACTCTGGCGCAGCGATGGAACGGTCGGCGGGACGTTCCTGTTGAAAGACATTCGCTCCGGCGCGCTAAGTTCCAACCCTACACTGTTGACCAACGTGAAAGGAATCGCGTATTTCAGCGCCGACGATGGGACCACCGGTCGAGAGCTTTGGAAATCGACGGGCACGACAGCCAACACGTTGCTGGTCAAAGACATCCGCACGGGTGGCACCAGCTCCTATCCATCCGAGTTCACCAATATCAAAGGAAATGTATTCTTCGCTGCCAACGACGGAGTTAACGGAACCGAAATTTGGAAGAGCAACGGGGGAGCAGGCACCTCTATGGTGAAAAACATTCGAGTTGGCGCTACCGGTTCCAATCCGACGCAACTCTTGAATCTCAACGGACAACTGGTGTTTACGGCCGACGACGGAATCAATGGCATCGAACTGTTCCGCAGCAACGGGCAAATCCCCGGGACCGTGCGTGTGAAAGACATTCGCGCCGGGGCTTTGGGATCGGCGCCCACGAATCTTCACAATCACAACAGCACTTTATTTTTCTCGGCGGACGATGGAATCAACGGTCGGGAGTTGTGGAAGAGTACTTCCTTTGGGCCGGGTACTTTACTCGCCGCCAATATCAATCCCGGCGCGGGGAGTTCCAACCCGGCGTTCCTGGCCTCGAGCGTAACCAGGCTATTCTTTTCCGCCGACAACGGAACTAACGGAAACGAGCTTTGGACTCTCGGCAATCCGACATCCGGCGGCGGGGCAGCATTGAGCGCCGCGAATGTGGCGACACAAACGACGTCTCAGCGGCAGACCCTAATTCGAGTCGACCCTGCGAATGCCGGAGGCATTTTGAACAGCGCGGCGCAAAGTCTGCGCAGCCCTCGTTATGAGCAAGTTAGCAGTTTGGGCCAGGGATTATTCCAATCGAAACCTAAGACAAACGAACTACGGTTTGCGAGTAACAACCGGAGATCAGCCGAACGACTACTCGCCGCCGCGCCGGGCTCAACGTCAAGTAGCGGTCGATTATCGATCGACGACCAATTGCTGCAGCATAGGGACGGGCCATTGGACTTCTATTATCTGGCATCAAACGACGAACGTATCGAAAGCAGTCCAGGATTGTTGCACCATCGCGACAGAGCTTGACTGCAAACCAAGCGTTCAAGATCTACGAACCGGAAAACAACGCCGTTCGGATTTCTTCTAGTATTTTTCGATACTTCGCGGCTTTTTCGGGCTTGCCCCAATCGTCATAAAGGGCGATGAACTCGACTAGAATGTCGTCGGGATTAAAGATCGAAGTACCGTGGCAGATATCAGGAACCGTGCTGGCTGCTATTTGCAATTCTTTTTCGGAGGCTTCAAAGTTTTTTTGCAAGCGGAGGTGACTGCCGTAGAAAAGGTGAATGCGCGCCAACGCGCGAGAATCATCGGCGGCTTCACCTTTTCGATTCAGGAGCGATTGAAATAATGCTTCCGCCTCATCGAGTCGTTCTTGCAAAGAGACAAACCGGGCCACGCTGAGATCCGCATTGAGGAGCATACTACCGTGCCCGCCTCCGAGCTTGGCCAGTTCGTTTGAGAGTTCTCTTGCGAGGGATTCCCCTTCTGCCCAGCGCCTGCCGCGATCCAGAATGGGCAGTGCACTGCTAATGCTGGAAACTCGAATGATTGCGTCATCATTGACGCGGGAGTATTCCAGCAACTGCAGGACGAGTTCGGCAGCGGCTGGCGAATCACCCAAACGATGTTTGGCCTCCGCCAATACCTTCATTGCGAGCAATCGCTGCGCATGTCCTTTGCCTAAACGATCCTCAGACGTGGCGAGTATCTCGGTGCAGATGTCGGCTGCGGCCTGAAAATTTCCGCGGCGGCATTTTAATTCCGCGACTATGCCTCGTGCTCGAAGCGTCGGAACCGCGTCGCTTCCAAGCGTTCGCCCCGCTCGCTCTACCATTTCGGTCGCCAGCGATTCCATATCGCCAAGCACCAACTGGTCTTCGGCGGGCTCGCGATCTAGCTTCATTCGCAGGACATAAATGAAACTGTCTAATAGCCCTATGTAGAACGTATCGTCGGCACCGATGGATTCGGCTCGCGTTCGCAACTCGCGTAATTCCATTACGGCTTCGTCGGAGCGCCCGGCGCGTGCCTTGGAGGCTGCATGTAATCGCTCGGCGTTCAGCAAGAGTATGTCGTTCGGAGCTAACACGGCACGCATTTTCGGGACTAATTCCTCAAGGATTTTTGCCGCCGGCCGATTCGCGGCATGATTCAACAAAGCTCGTGCGTGTTGGTATTGTGCGTTGAGCACGCGTCGATCGTCGGAGTCAAGGGCGGACTGCAATAACTTGACGGCTTTATCGTACTCAGCAATCGCAGCCCTCTGCATGTCGAGTCGCGTATAAACCTGGCCGAGCATGATACGAACGTCACCTTCTTGTAATGGGTTGTACGCGAATCGTTGTGAAGCGGTTTTGGATGCGTCGTCTAGGACCTCGACCAATCGCACATCGGCACCTTTTTCATCTGGCTCGACGCTTGTCAGAACGTCGTTCATGAATTGGTTGACGTTCTGGGTTAGGTCGCGTTGTTTTTCCGCTTCCTTCCACCCGGCGATGGCTTTGCTTTCGGCGCGAGAGGCACGGAAAGCTTGCCAAGTGCTAATGATACTCGCAGCCGCCAAGAGCAGGACAAAAGCCGCAGTGGCGGCGAGTGGCGCACGATGTTTGCGAATAAACTTCCTCAATCGGTATCGAGTGGTCGGCGGGCAAGCGAGGACTGGTTCATTGGAAAGATATCGCTCCAAATCGCTCGCTAATCCATTGGCGGTTTCGTAGCGCCGAGCGCGGTCCTTCTCCAGGCACTTCATCGCAATCCAATCCAACTCGCCGCGAACGAGATTCGCTAGTCGACGCGGCTCGAGCCGCCGATTGGCCGCCACGCTCGGCGTGTCGTCACTCGAAGTAATTTTTGTGCTTGGTTTGATCGGTTCCACTTCTTTGACCATTCGCAGCATCCCGGCTAGTCCAGCGGAACGCAATTCTTGTGCGGTAAACGGCGGCGCTCCGGTTAGCAATTCATACAACAAAACGCCAAGCGAATAGATGTCAGCTCGGGTATCGATATCGAGGTTGTTTGACTCGGCTTGTTCGGGTGCCATGTACTCCATCGTGCCAATAATTTGTCCGAGCTCGGTGAACATCGTTCGTTCCGTCAGCCTTTGCGCGGTCGCTTTGGCGACGCCAAAGTCAATGACCTTGGGGACCGGTCTTCCGTCATAAAGAGCGACAAGCACATTCGATGGCTTGATATCACGATGCACGATTCCCTTTTGGTGCGCGTGCTGGACTGCCTGACAAACCGGAATCAACAATTGGATCCGTTCGTCGATATTGAGTTGTTCCTGATCGCAATATTTCGTGATGGGAACGCCGTGGACCAACTCCATCGCAAAGTACGGTAGACCGTTGGCTGTCGCTCCGACATCGAGCACTCGGGTGATGTTGGGATGATCCATCAGTGCCAACGCTTGTCGCTCGTGTTCAAATCGAGCGATGACTTGCGCGGTGTCCATTCCAGTGCGAATGATTTTTAAGGCAACACGGCGCTGGACTGGGTGGTTTTGTTGGGCCATGTAGACCACGCCCATGCCACCTTCGCCAATTTTTTGAAGTAGTTTGTAGGGGCCGATCGTTTGGCCCACCAATTCCGCGGCCGATCCGTGGTCATATTTCTTCGCCCCGGCAGACGGACTGTACTCAGGTTCTTCCAAAAACGCGCCGACTTTCGGCAGTGCCATCAGCAGTTTGTCGACGCGGGCTCGCAAGTCGCGATCGCCGCCGCAAGCTTTCTCGAGATAGGCCGCGCGCAGCGATTCATCAGCCATTTCGAAGGCGTCAAGAAAAATCTCGTCGATGGAAGGACGTTGTTCGCTCATTGAATCCAATTGCATCCGGACAAGGTAGGCCTACTCGACCAAGGCACCATCCTATTCGCATTTCGCACTTACAACTAATGCGCCATTTAGGCGTCGATTCAATCAGCCTGTCAATGAATTTTCCTGCCGATGCCTTTTCTCAGCTCGCACTGGGCTCGCGAGGCAGTTTCACGACGCTCGACAATTACTTTGTCGGACCCGATGCAATCTGGCTCAAACTAGGCCTTGTCTTCAAGCTCGCTAAATAGCCAAACACGCGCAAAGGTCCAATGGCGTTGAGCCGTCGCGGGTGATACTCCGATCACTGCTGCGGCTTCGGCGTTAGTCATGCCGGCAAAAAACCGAAGTTTGACGATTTGAGCTTTGTCGGGGTGTTCTTTTTCCAATCGGGTCAAGGCTTCATCGACTTCCAGCAGCCGTTCATCCGTCAAGGGAGCTGCTAGATCGTCTGCCGCCAAGTCGATTCGATGAACCGCGCCGCCGTGTTTGAGACGACCCTTGTGCCGTGCCCGGTCGATCAGGATTCGCCGCATGGCTTCCGCAGCCGCTGCAAAAAAGCTACTGCGGTTATTCCAAGAAGTTTCGGCGTTCGAACCGCCAACCAATCGCAAGTAGGCTTCGTGTACCAAGGCCGTTGGCTGCAAGGTCTGGCCGGGCTTTTCGTTGGCTATTTTTTTTGCCGCCAGTCGGCGAAGTTCGTCGTACACCAGCGTCAAAAGCTGTGCGGCGGCAGCCGGATCCCCTTGATCTAGTGCTGACAATACTCGGGTTACTTCTTCCATTTGGTTCTAGTTGTGATTTGAAAGTTGAGATTTTGGATTTGTGAGCTGTGTGTCAGCCCACAGATTCTGTGGCCAGAGTTGAAAACCAACGTCAAAACCATTGGCGTCAAGCCTTGATTTTAGCCCCAAACATCGGGATCGTCGCCTATTTTCGCGCAAATCGTTTTTATTTGCCCCGGCGTGATAGAAACTGGTCGAAAAAGGCGCATTTGAGGTTAGCCAAAGTCTCGTCAAGCACCGCGAATATGTGTCTGGCTGGTTTTCCAAGCCTTCATTGCTTGAACACGACGGCGAACGAAGTACCACATTGACTAAAGGGGTTTTGCAATGGGTTCAAAAAACTCGAATAAACGCAAGCGAACCGTCAGAACGTCCGCACGTCCCGGCAACTTTGACCGCGACCTGTTGGCGGGATTCGAAGTGCTTGAATCTCGAACACTCATGGCCGGCCTGCCGTCGCTGATTGAACTCGTCCCTGGTTTAAATGGCTCGAATCCGCAGTATTTTACCAACGTCAACAATACGGTGTTCTTTACCTCGATTGCACACCAAGGAAATGAACTATGGAAGACGGATGGGACGATCGAGGGAACCAAGCTGGTGAGGGATATTCGTTCGGGTGGCGCTAGTTCCAATCCATTTTATCTAACCAACGTCAATGGGACATTGTTCTTTAGTGCCAACGATGGCATCAACGGCATCGAACTTTGGAAAAGCGACGGGACCGAACTCGGTACAATATTAGTCAAGGACATTCGTCCAGGTGTTTTTGATTCCAGTCCAAGTCTACTTACCAACGTCAACGGAACACTGTTCTTTAAAGCCTCCGATGGCATCGGGTCGTACAACGAACCTTCCTACCCCGGACACGGCCCAGAACTTTGGAGAAGCGACGGGTCCATTGCGGGAACCGTGATGATTTATGATCTTCAACAAAGAGTGGGCCCCTACAATCAAGGTTCCTACCCAAATCTTCTAACCAACGTAAACGGCACTTTGTTTTTC
>JANMEB010000702.1:0-3771 GCA_031376585.1 Planctomycetota bacterium
TGGACTCGTCGCGATGCGGCGCATGCAAAGGATTCTATTTTATGATGCCAACTTGCGAGTCCGTCTCCTCTCGCAAAGTTACAATCAAGAAATAATTTCTTCGATGACGTGACCATGCACGTCGGTGAGGCGGCGGTCGGCGCCGTTGTGGCGCCAGGTGAGTTGAGTGTGGTCGATGCCAAGTAGACGCAATATAGTCGCATGGACGTCGTAGACTTGGGTTGGATGCTCGCGGTCCAGTGGCTTGAAGCCAAATTCGTCGCTCGGGCCGTAGTTGATGCCTCCTTTGATGCCGCCGCCGCAGAGTCAATTGGTGAACACAAACTGGTTCTGATCGCGCTGTTGCCCGGGCTACCGGGCGAATTTGGTGGATTGAATACGGCGTGGCCAGCAGTTATTGAGAGGCGATGAAATCGCGCAATGGAGCACGCATTTAATCGTGATGACATTTGGGAAGTATGGTAAAATGTCTAGCGTCGGGTTTGAATTCAGGTCCGACGAATTGCAATTACTGCTCCATTGGCGGGTGACCTACAATCGCAATTTTTGCTGACGGTCCCAATCCGCAGGAAAGTTATTTCCAATGAAAGATTTGAATCGCATAACGCTTGATCCTGCCGTGATGGGAGGCAAGCCGTGCATTCGTGGATTGCGGGTGACGGTCGGGATGGTCATCGGTTTGCTGGCCGCCGGTCGGTCGCGTGAGGAGATCCTAAAAGCCTATCCGTACTTGGAAGCTGCGGACATTGATCAGGCTTTGGGCTACGCCGCCTGGCGAGTAGAGGAACGCGAAGTTTCGCTACCGGTCGTATGAGCATCAAGATTTTGATCGACATGAATCTATCGCCCGTTTGGGTTGCGATTTTCCAGAACGCCGGTTATTCGGCAACGCACTGGTCAACAGTGGGCAATCCGAAAGCCACCGACCGGACCATCATGGAATGGGCCGACGAAAACGGATATATCGTATTCACGCACGACTTGGACTTCGGCACGATATTGGCCCTGACTCACAAAGCTGGCCCCAGTGTTTTGCAGGTGCGGGGAGACGACGTTTTGCCCGACCATATTGGAAAATTAGTGATCGCAGCAATAGGCCAACATCAGTCTGATTTGGAATTGGGTGCCTTAGTCGTTATCGACGAGAGCAAGAATCGTGTGCGTATTCTGCCAATCTAAATAGACGGATAGTGAATAATGGGACGTAGCTCAATTCGGGCGCGAAGCGTGAACGAACTGGGCCACTAGATAAACTCTCACGCCAGAATTTCTTCGATCACGTGGACGTCGGCGAGGCGGCGGTCGGCACCGTTGTGACGCTAGGTTAGTTGAGTGTGATCGAAGCCCAGCAATCGCAAAACGGTCGCATGGACATCGTAGACTTGGGTGGGATGCTCGCGGTCAAGCGGCTTGAAGCCAAATTCGTCGATAGGCAAAACAATATGTTTCGCGTTGTTGAACTTCCGTCGGCTGTTTTGCGGTCTCCGAAGTGACACGGATGGAATACAATTATGCGGTCCTCTTCTTGGGCGAGGAACCTTGCAAGCTCGAATTTCCGTTCGCTCGTAATATTCGAGAGGTTTTTCCAATAATCTTTGGCACAACGAATCGGAAGGAAACGACATGCGATCACTAGTGTGCATCGTTATTGTTACTTGGGTCATCGCAATACACACTTCTGCGGGAATCGCGAGCCCCCAATCTTGGGAGAAGAGCGCAGCCGATTGTGGCCTTGTATCGAATGAAATAGCGTTGCTGAAGGCTAATCGAATCTTGGTTTCGAACGATACGTATAGACAGATTTTCGAGGTATACACTGCAACTGAACGTCCGTTCTTTATCACGTCGGATTCGCTACTTAACGCCTACCACGTTTTGTTCGAAGAGACAATCTTGCGGTTAGAAACGTCACAGGCTCGACAGTTGCCGAATACCCTGAACGAAGTCCTCAAAACTTTGGAATTGCAGAGCGTTGAGATTGAGGGAAAACCAAAGGTTATGGAGGCGGCGAAGATGCGAGCCAGACTCATGTTGGGCATTGCTTTGCGATTGATCGACGATTCGTTTAGGTTCCACGAAGTCGAACTTGACGCCATCCTGGACGCGGAGGTGGCGAAAATTCAGGGGGCCGAAATAGTCGAGTCGCCCGCTGCTTGGATGGGCGAAATGAGGCCCGTCTTGGAAACGATCGACTACACCAGGTTCAAGCCGCGTGGCTTTTACGACAAATCAGATCGCCTGCGCCGTTATTTTCGTGCTGTTGCGTGGTTGCAGGCTATTCCGTTTCGCATCGATGACGATGAACAGCTAGTGGCGATATTTTTACTTGGTGCCGCCGCGGGCGAAGTAAAGAATATCGAAAAGGCATGGGATCCATACAAGTCATTTCTGGGGCTCAAAGACGATTGGGATCTCATCGATGCGACTCGCATTGCATCCAAAAATAAACGACAGATCGAGAGTGGTGATTTTCCGGAAATACGCCATACATTGCTGTTGGAGGCTAAAGTACAGAACCGGCGTCCATTGATCAACGATCAAGACCGGTATCCACCTCAGCAGCAGCTGGCCGATCCGACCTACGTCGCCGAAGCAAATTTTCGGATCAAATCGGCTTATCGAACTCCGGCCGCGATTCTGTTCACCCGAACGACGAACCCGGGTCGCGATCTGCCGAATTCTCTTGAAGTCGCGATCAGTCTCGGTTCAGGCTTTGCGCGCAATACACTCGAACGGTTGGAACCCGATCCCGAATTGGCACGAACGATTCTCGACTGCCAACGCTATTTTGACGGCGACAGCCTCTACTTTTCCTATTTATCAGCGCTGCGGACCCTCGTTGACGAACCAGTCAAAGACGCACCGGACTTCATGCACACCGAAGCATGGGAAATCAAGAGCTGCAATACAATCCTCGGCGGTTGGGCTCAACTCAGTCACACATGGATTCTCCAGGCTAAACAATCCATGACCGAGCGTGGATTGAGTGATGAATCGCCAATCGGCTTTGTCGAACCAGATCCTGAGTTCTTTTCAAAAATGGCCGATCTAGCCGACGCGACTCTCAGCATCCTAAACGAGGCCGGCGATTTGACGACAAGCGACTTGAGTTTTGCCGACAACTTGCGGCATTTGGCGGCCCTCGTCGAAGGTTCCGAGCGCATGGACGACTTGAAGGAAAAGTTTTCCAAATCAACCATGTACGAAAACTGCGATATGCGAGAAGAAATGTTTTTTATTAAAGACTCTCTTCCAACGGTCGTAAACGCTGACGTCAAATGCTATCTTAGACAGCGGGCGCAAGATTTTATTGATCGAGCAACCGCGATAGAAAACGGCGATAGCAATTCGGTCGACGCTTGGCGGTCCAAGGTGTTCGAGATCAAAGAGGGATGGAAAAGCCTTAGCGAGATAAGTCGGCAGTTGGAGGCCATCGCGCGAAAACAATTGGCTGGCGAAAATCTAAACAGCGTAGAATCCGGTTTTCTGAAAGCCTACGGCAAACAAATTGCAAGGCTGATGTTTTACGATGAATCCACGTCTGCGTTTCCAAGGGATGACGCGCCGCGGATCGCTGACGTTCACACCGGTCAAAGTGCTGAGGAATTTCTTCATGTCGGTGTCGGTCGACCGCGAAAATTTTACGTTTTGTACCCATGGAGGGAAGACACTGTGCTTTGTGCAGGCGCAATCATGCCGTTCCACGAGTTCGCCGATACCCAGCGACATACAGATGAATCATGGTTTAGAAAGCTTGATGAAGATCATCAA
>JANMEB010000384.1:0-2563 GCA_031376585.1 Planctomycetota bacterium
TCTCCAACTTGAGCTGCAGCTTGCCCGCGCCGATCTTGGCCGAGTCGAGCAGATCCGTGACCACGAAGAGCGTCGGCCGCGAGCTGATAATGTGGCGAAATATCGAGCAGTTGTGTGGAGACTTGGCGCGCCGCAGTCCAATGTGATTCTTGCAGCGCGGATTGAAGCTGGTCTTTGAGTCCGCCGGCGGTCGCGGTTTGTTGGGTGAGCGCCTGATTGCGAGATTGCACCCACGCCAAGTCCGGTCGCTGAGCGACGACTTTTTCCAGCAGTTTTTTGGCGTTGGCCCACTGACCTTGCCCGGCGAGCAATTCGGCTTGGTGAATGCGGTTGGCCAATGACTCGATTTGATCGGCCCGCGAGTCGAGAATCCGCTGACGTTTGAGATCGGCGATAACGCGAAGTGCTTGAACAGGTCGGCCGGAATTCAAATGAGCTGCCGCCGATTCGATCGCCAATTCGAGAAGTTGTTGACGCTGTCGCAGCAATTGCGGCGGGCACGCGGAATTGGCTAAGTCGAACAATCGTTCTGCGTGATTAAGATCTTGCCAAGCCGTGAGGAAGTCATCCGCAGAAGCCTTGGTTTGAGCGCGAGTCATGAGATGATTTGCTAGTCGCCCGGCCAAGTCAGCGCCCCCGTTGAATTCGTAGAGATGCGATTGCAGGAACAGTGCGGTAGCTTCGCTCAGCTTTCCGGCCGCGATTTGCTCGGCCACTTTTCGGAATTTAGATCGCCAAAAGAACATGGTCAGAACTCATTCTCGCCCAAACGATTGGGATACAAAAAAGGGCCCCGGCCTTGCAGCGCGGGGCCCGATTCTAAATAACGCGGGTTACTTCGCGGCGACGTCGGTGGACTTGTCGCGGCTGAAGTATTCTTCGACTTGCAGGCTGATGTCAACTTCGTCTGCCGAATCTTCTTCGCAGGGAATTTCGCCGACGAACTGCGGAGTCAGTTGCAACATTTGCGCTTCGACTTCGATTTGAGTCGAAATGTCTTGAATCATGTCGCGAGTCTCGGATAGTTCGCTGCCGTCAAAGTTGAGCTTGTTGGCGGTTTTGGCCACGTCAACCATTTGCTTGCGAGCGGACAAGTTCTCGATTTCGATTTCAAGTTCTTTCCGCTGAGCGATGGTCTGTTCCAAGCGAGCCTTAGCTGCATCGAGACCCTGTTCGCGAAGTTCCAGCGTCTTTTTCAAATCGGCCAGCGTTCGTTCGCTGGTTTGAAAAACGCGGAAACGGGATTTTAGGTCATCGCGCACGCGTCCGCTCGGGAAACTTTTGCCAGAAGTAGAAGTGTAAACTTCGTCTCCCGAATCCAAATGGTTTTTGAGACGCATGATTTGACTCTGCTGGCGGTCCAATTCAGTTTCGCCGCCGGCCAATTTAGCGGTGAGCGTGCGAACATCGACTTCTTCCTTGGCGACGTTCATCATCATGTCGCGGACTTCCTTGTCAACATTTTTCAATTGGTCGCGAGCCGTATCGATTTGCATCGAAATGGGCACGGCTTCCCGGGCCGCTTGACGGACCTTGTGGAACGAGGTTTTGGCGTAAGGGATGAGGCGGGTGCCGAATAACAACGACAGCACCAAAACGCCCCCGCCGACAATTAAGGCGAGTTTTTTGATCATCGAGATTCCTCCAAAGAACAGTTATACTTGCGGTCGTTTCGATCACGTTTCGACGAACCTGTGGAGTAATTCGCCTGCCGCCGAGGCGTCTTTGGAAAAATCTGGAAAAATTCCTAAAGCCAGCAAAGGCAGCGGCAGCCTTTCACCAAAGTGCCAATTTTCGGTAAAAAATGATTGCCAACCCGTCCCTTAAGGCCGCCAACTAACCAGCGATAAATTCCAAATGCTTTCCCAAGAAGAGTACATCGAGCAAGCACACTTATTCCGCTCACTCAGCGATCGGGGCAACCAAAGCGAGCCGATACAAATTCTGCTCAAAAACATCGCGGTTGAGATTCTGGCTACGACGAACTTGCCAAAAGCAGTCGACTTCATCCGGGACGAACTCAATCACACAGGCCGTATTTCGACGGCCATGCGCCGGCTACCGCATTACTTCGCCGCCTTCCAAGCGTTTCTGATCGAGCAGGCCGAAGACGATCGCGGCCGCTTTGATTCAACCATGGCGTTTTCGATCTTGCATCACGAAGCCAACTATCGGGCCGCCGAGCCAACCCCGCAGGGGCTGTTCTTCTATCAATTCGAAGCGCTCTGCCGCAATCGATTACCGTACGATCATGGCCTCGTCGCGATGGCCCAAGACCCAATCTACGACAAGAACTGGAGTCGCTGGATTCTCGACATCCGACACAAGTTAGGAATCGTGGACATCGCGGACTTAGTTTACGTTCACAGCCAACATTATCAGAATCGGCGCGACGCTGAAGTCGCCTCAGGAGGTGAGTCAGACGCTTCGGAAAAACCTTCCGTCATTTTATTCGGCGAAAAAGAAGGCCGGATTGCGCTGGCCAATCGCAAAACTGAACCGCTCTATTTCTTTGCCGCATTGCAGAGACAGCTTCAATATCCGCCGATTCCACGTTTCAAGC
>JANMEB010000388.1:0-1867 GCA_031376585.1 Planctomycetota bacterium
TTGGCGATTATAGGCATTGAAGCGGCATTTACATTATTGCCGACATTTCAGGATATGCGGAACAGCAGCGACCACGTTCCGCGATTTGGGGGGATCAATGAAGACGTTACTTGGCTCCGACGGCCGCGCCCTAATTGGCGACGCCAGCCGATACGCGATTTTTGGATTCGCGATCCTCGCGTCGCTTTGCGGAGGCTGTGCTTCCTTCAACCACACCTCCGCAACGTCGTGTACTGACACATTTTTTTGTGGTTGGCGCGATCATGTTTGGGCGAAACGAGCATATCATCAGCGCTATGTTACCTGTGGGGATGCCCATCCCGACCATTTCCGTCGCGGATTTTTGGCTGGGTATTCCGCAGTTTGTAACGGCGAGGATGGATATTCACCGTCGGTTCCGCCCAAGCAATATTGGGGTTATTCATATCAATCCGCAGAAGGCAATGAAATGGTAACTTCGTGGTTCGGAGGCTATCCCGAAGGCGTTCGCGCCGCAACCGAGGATGGTTCGGGTATGTATCGCGATGTGCAAGTCTCTTCGATGATCAACGCCGCCATGCAACCTGCCACGGATGTATGGGCACCGTACACTTCGGTCGAGCCGGATGGAAACCCGCCGGTTCTTTCGGGACAAGAAATTGACATGCCACCATTGCCGGTTAGTTCTTTTTCTGCGCCGCGGACCAACTTGAATCAAACCGAATTACCAAGCAACGATTCGACCTCTAACTATCGCCGACCTCCTGTAAGAACGGCAGACAATACACCATTGTCCGTCCAAGGCCCGCGTTCGTTCAAATAACTACGACGATTGGGCAATGAGTACCGCAATAACCATAGATCAACCCAGCGCCGCCAACAAGAAACGTGGAGTTTAAATCAATGACCCTGCGAACATCGAACAGCCTGAGCTGCAATAAACGGCGATTGGGCTTTGCTGCCGCTAGCCTGTTGGCATTGTGCCAAGCTGGCTGCACCGCGCTCTTGTCGCCAATCAATTCGGTCCCTGCGGATCGAGTGCCCCAACAACTTTTGGCTGAACCACAAGCCAATAAAAAGCCAATCGACGTCGCACGTCTGCGACAGCCGAAGCCGGCCAACTACATCCTTGACGCAGAAGATATTCTCGGAGTTTTCATCGAAGGCGTATTGGGCGACATCAAAGAGGCCCCGCCGGTTCGTTTTCCTGAACCAGGTAGCGACCTAGCGCCGTCGATTGGATTTCCAATTCCTGTTCGCGAAGACGGCACTATTTCGCTGCCGTTGATCGATCCGATTCCGCTGCGCGGCTTGACGTTGCAGCAAGCCGAGGAGTTGATCAAGCGATCCTATGTCGAAGCGGAAGTCTTGCAAGAACGTGCCCGCGTTATCATCACGCTGATGCAAGAGCGAACTTACCGCGTCTTCGTCGTTCGACAAGACAACACCAACTACGGCAACACTGCGGCGACAGCGAACCGAGGCGATAGCGCGGTTACAGAACGCAGCGACTTTAGTAGCCGTGGATTCGTGCTGCAGTTGCCGGCTTACAAGAATGACGTGCTCAACGCACTCTCGTTGACCGGCGGCTTGCCCGGCGTAAACGCCCAAGCCGAAATTCGCATTCTGCGCGGCGACCGCATGCAGTTCGCTGAACAAGACGCCAAACTAAAACAGTTTTATCAACAAAACGATCCTAGCAAGTTTCCTTTTGGTGTTATTCCAGATCGCCCTGATGATGCAAGCTCGATTCGAATTCCGTTGCGATTGCGGCCAAGTGAAATCCCACGATTCAAACCTGAAGACGTTATTCTGCGCGATGGTGATATCGTCTATGTTGATAACCGAGAGACGGAAGTCTATTACACCGGTGGACTGCTCGGGGGCG
>JANMEB010000390.1:0-1101 GCA_031376585.1 Planctomycetota bacterium
TTGGCGATTATAGGCATTGAAGCGGCATTTACATTATTGCCGACATTTCAGGATATGCGGAACAGCAGCGACCACGTTCCGCGATTTGGGGGGATCAATGAAGACGTTACTTGGCTCCGACGGCCGCGCCCTAATTGGCGAAGCCAGCCGATACGCGATTTTTGGATTCGCGATCCTCGCGTCGCTTTGCGGAGGCTGTGCTTCCTTCAACCAAGGATGTGCTTGCTTCAACCACTCGTCGTCAACATCTTGTAGCGACGTATTATTCTGTGGTTGGCGCGATCATGTTTGGGCGAAACGAGCTTATCACCAACGTTTTGCCACTTGCGGGGATCGACATCCTTCGCATTTCCGTCGCGGATTCTTGGCGGGATACTCCGCAGTTTGTCACGGCGAAGACGGATACGCTCCGGCAGTTCCGCCCAAGGATTATTGGGGCTATTCCTATCAATCCGCCGAGGGCAATGAAATGGTTACTTCGTGGTTTGGAGGCTATCCCGAAGGCGTTCGCGCCGCAACCGACGATGGTTCCGGCATGTACCGCGACGTGCAAGTCTCCTCGATGTTAAACGCCGCCATGCAACCTGCCACGGATGTATGGGCTCCGTACACTTCGGTCGAGACGGATGGAAACCCGCCGGTTCTTTCGGGACAAGAAATTGACATGCCACCATTGCCGGTTAGTTCTTTATCTACGCCGCCGACCTACATGAATCAAACCGAATTACCAAATAACGATACGACCAACAACTATCGCCGACCTGCTGTAAGAACTGCGGACAATACACCATTGTCAGTTCAAAGCCTGCCTTCGCCCAAATAACTACGACGATTGAGCAATGAGAATCGCGAAAACTATAAATCAACCCAGCGACGCCAAAAAGAAACGTGGAGTTTAATTTTATGACCCTGCGAACATCCAACAGACTGAGTCGAGCCAAACGCCGACTGGGCTTCGCTGCCGCCATTATTTTGGCGTTGAGTCAGGCCGGATGCACGGCGCTTTTTTCGCCAATCAATTCGATCCCTGCGGATCGAGTGCCGCCACAACTGTTGGCGGAGCCCCAAGCTAATAAAAAGCCAATCGACGTCGCACGTCTG
>JANMEB010000393.1:0-3759 GCA_031376585.1 Planctomycetota bacterium
GAACACATTGATCCAGTGGCGATCGATCGCGAGTCACAAATTCCGGATTCAGTCATCCGGGGCCTTGGTGATATTGGCGTTTTGGGATTTACGATTGCGCCGTCGCTAGGCGGACGGGGCTTGTCGCAGATGAATTATTGCCGCGTGATGGAAATCATTGGCGGCCATTGTGCGGCGACTGCAGTCTTCGTAAACGCCCATCACTCGATAGGCTTGCGGGCCTTGCAGTTATTCGGAACGCCTGAACAGCGGGAGCGCTGGATGAAGCCGCTGGCCGAAGGGCGCGCGATCGCGGCGTTTGCTTTGACCGAGCCGGATGCCGGTTCGGATGCGGGCAACGTGCGAACCGCCGCAACGCCTTCACCAGACGGCAAAGGCTATGTACTCAACGGAACGAAACGTTGGATTACGAATGGAGGGATTGCGGATGTACTGACGGTCATGGCGCGGACTCCAGATCCCACCGATCCCGAAGGCAAAATCACCGCGTTTCTCGTAACGCCCGACATGAAGGGTTTTGAAGTTCTCGAAAAGCGAATGGACAAAGTCGGAATTCGCGGCACCGCTACCGGACGCATTAAGTTCACGAACATGTACGTTCCCAAGGAAAACATTTTAGGCCCGCTCGGCAAAGGCTTGCGAGTCGCGCTCACCGTACTCGATTTTGGGCGCACCACCTTTGGCGCGTGTTGCACTGGCTCCGCCAAATACTGTATTGAACGAATGGTGGCTCGCGCGAATAACCGCCGACAGTTCGGACAGACGCTTGGCAGCTTTCAACTTGTGCAATCCAAAATAGCCGAAGCCACGGCCGACATGTATGCGATGGAGAGCGCTACGTTTTTCACGGCGGCCCTCATCGATAGCGGTGCCGAGGATTTCATGTTGGAAACAGCTATGCTCAAGGTCTTCGCCAGCGATCAACTCTGGAGGATCGTGAACGACGTGTTACAGATTTGGGGCGGCAAAGGATTCTTTACAGATCAGCCGTTCGAACGGATGATGCGCGACGCGAGGCTTAATCTGATCGGCGAAGGTGCTAACGATGTGCTACGCTGTTTCATCGCCGCAGTGGGCTTGCGGCATCTGGGAAAGGACATGGAGAAAATCCTGAAAGCACCGTGGACTGCCTACAAACTAATGCGGACCTCTCCCAAGGTTCCAGTCAAGCACGATCACCTGACGTATTACGCTCGATCGCTTTCCAAACAAATCGCAAAATTCGCCTGGGCATGTGAGTTTTCGTTGATCAAGCACCGCGAAAAGATTATCGATCAGCAATTCATCCAGGCTCGCTTGGGCGACATCGCCAGCGAATTGTTCATGGCAAGTTGCGTTTACTCGCGACTCTCTTCGCTAATCGTCAATAGCGCGATCCCCGAACCCGCGAAACAACGCGAACTCAAAACGGGCATGCTCTATTTGAAATACGCCAAACAACGCAACGCGCGCCGTTTCGACGATTTGAAAGCGAACTTCGATCCGTCGGTCGTCGAACTTGCCAAGGTTTGGATCGAATACGACTTTGAGTCGGATTGGGTGCTGAAACCGGAAAACGAAAAACACGAACAATAGACTCGTTTCGTTTGGCGTTCATTCGCGTCCAATCGCTTTTCTTTTACGAACTCGGAACTCTTCATGAATTGGCCGACCCTCGTCCAGCAATTTCAGTCCCAAACAAAGCAAATCGAAACGGGCGGCGGCGAAATCGCAATTCAACGCCAACATGAAAAAGGGCGATTAACAGCGCGCGAGCGAATTGCAAAATTACTCGACCTCGACTCGCGCTGGCTCGAAGTCGGCCTGTGGGCTGGCTGGGAAATGTATCGCGATTGGGGCGGCGCTCCGTCCGCAAGCGTCGTTTGCGGAGTCGGCAAGATTTCCGGCCGGCACACCATGATCATTGCCAATGACGCCACGATCAAAGCCGGTGCGTTTTTTCCAATGACCTGCAAGAAAGTACTTCGGGCTCAGCGTATCGCGATGTTCAATCGCTTGCCATTGGCGTACTTGGTCGATTCGGCCGGAGTGTTCTTGCCCTTGCAAGATGAAATCTTTCCCGACGAAGACGACTTCGGTCGTATCTTTCGCAATAACTCTGTGATGTCTGCGATGGGCATCCCGCAAATCGCGTCGATCATGGGAAGTTGTGTCGCTGGCGGCGGATACTTGCCCGTTCTTTGCGACAAGCTCATTATGACCGAAGGATCGGGACTCTATTTGGCAGGACCAGCATTGGTTAAGAGCGCGATCGGACAGGAAGCCTCCAGCGAGGAATTGGGCGGCGCGAAAATGCACGCGAGCATCAGCGGAACAATCGACTTCCGCGAACCGAACGATGCTGCGGCCATCACGCGATTACGGTCGCTGATGGGTTTATTACCGGAAGATTGCCGCTTTTCAAAATTTCGCCGCGGCTCTTGGTCCGAGCCCAACGTCGATCAAAATCAAATCGAAGGCGTCGTGCCGTTGGACCCGCAGCAGAAATACGACGTCCGCGAACTGATTCGCTATTTGGTCGACCCCGATTCGTTTAACGAGTACAAAGCCGAATATGGTCAAACCATCGTTTGCGGATATGCCAAAATCGGCGGTCACCAAGTCGGCATCGTGGCGAATCAACGGACCGCCGTGATGACCGAGAAAGAAGGAATGCAGTTCGGCGGCGTGATCTACCATGACAGCGCCGACAAAGAAGCACGCTTTATCATGGACTGTAATCAGACGTGGTCTCCGCTGATTTTTCTGCAAGACGTGATGGGCTTCATGGTCGGTCGCGACAGCGAACAAGCAGGCATTATTCGGGCCGGTGCTAAAGTCGTCAACGTGATTTCAAATAGTCGCGTCCCAAAAATCACCGTCATCACCGGCGGCAGTTACGGTGCCGGAAATTATGCAATGTGCGGCAAAGCCTTCGATCCGCGATTCATTTTTGCGTGGCCAAATGCACGATACGCCGTGATGGGTTCGCGCCAAGCCGCGTCCACAATTTTGGATATTAACATCGCCGCGCTAAAGCGAGCCGGGCGCAAAGTCGATGCGGAAGAAATGGAAGCCCTTCGGGTCAAGGTTTCCGACGCTTACGAAAACTCAACCGACATCCGCTACGCCGCCGCTCGACTGTGGGTCGACGGCATCATTTATCCAGCGGAAACGCGTGCCACGCTGATTCACTCGCTGGACATCGCCACGCGCCACGCCGAGGACGAGCCCTTCCGCACCGGCGTGTTGCAAGTCTAGCGTTGCCTTGTCGACGCCTGACGCAATCGAGTTTTGCTCAATGGAATTATTTAGCGCGGCCGTTCATCATCTCTACGCGGCCGCGCCTCGTCGGGATTCGGCGGGCGGCGCATTCGATCGTCACCTTCGTTATCTGCATCCGGCCCGTCATTTCGCGGTGGAGGTGAAAAATCATCTCTGCCAGGGGGCGGCGGGGCATCGGGCCGCTGTGGGCGACGCATTTGAACTTCGTCACGATCCGGTGGTCGTTGGCGATTTTGCCGAGCCCGTTCATCTGGCGGCGGCAGTCGATCTTGCGGCCGATCATTGTTCATACGACCGCGGTCTAGCTGCGAGTTCTGCGGGCGCGGTCCGCGGTCGGTGTTGCCGTCATTACCTGAATCCGGCCGAACTCTACGTGGCGGAGGTGCGAATTCATCTCCGTCAGGACGCGGCGGCGAATCGGGCCGCTGTGGGCGACGCATCTGAACGTCGTCACGATCCGGTGGTCCTTGGCGACTTTGCCGAGGCCGCTCGTCC
>JANMEB010000398.1:0-6037 GCA_031376585.1 Planctomycetota bacterium
CACCGGACGTTGCGCCCCACGAACCGTCCGGCGATTGATCACTGCACGAGTTGCATCCGCTCAATTTCAAGTTTCGCTTGTTCGGAGTAATCGACTTTGACCAATTCACAACGATCCGTCTCGCATCGAAAGAGGTTGCCTGATCGCCGATCGCGTTTGGCAAATCGCCACACTCAGCAATCGCTGTGCCCAACCGCGCTTAACATCGAAGCCCTCGAAACGCGTACGCTGCTGTCCGGCTTGCCGATGCTGATCGATATCGTGCCGGGGGTAGGGCATTCGGGGGCACGCAACTTCACCAACGTCAACAACACCGTCTTTTGTCTTGCTTCCGATCCGACGCACGGCGACGAGCTTTGGAAAAGCGACGGGACCGCAACCGGAACGACCCTAGTCAAGGACATTCGAGCAGGGATCAACAGCGGTTCGCCGACATCACTCACCAACGTGAATGGGACGTTATTTTTCAGAGCCAATGATGGCGTCAATGGAATCGAACTTTGGAAAAGCGACGGCACAACTGCCGGAACAGTATTGGTGAAAGACATTTCGCCTGGGGGAACTACTTCGTATTTACAAAACTTCGCAAACATTAATGGCACGCTGTTTTTTAGCGCAACCAATGGAACCAGCGGCTCCGAGTTATGGAAAAGCGATGGGACGAATGCGGGAACCGTGCAGGTCAAGGATATTGTTCTGGGGGCTTCCGGTTCCTCTCCATTTTTTTTGACCAACGTAAATGGGACGCTTTTTTTCGCGGCGAGCGACGCTATTAACGGCAATGAACTTTGGAAAAGCGATGGAACTGAAGCCGGGACTCTGCTGGTGAAAAACATCCATGCGACTGCATCATCCACGTGTCGTTATTTGACCAACGTGAACGGGACGCTGTTTTTCCGCGCTGAAGGCGCATCCCTTGGCACCGGTTCTTTTGGCGCTGAACTTTGGAAAAGTGATGGAACTGAGATCGGGACTAGGCTGGTGAGAGAGTTAGTGTTAGGGCCCAACGGTTCCAATCCGCTATCCTTGACAAACGTAAACGGAACGCTGTTTTTTAGTGCCAACGATGGTACCAGTGGCGAAGAACTGTGGAAAAGTGATGGGACCTTCGATGGCACCGCGAAGGTTAAGGAAATAATGCCCTTCGAAGATGGTTCCCGTCCTTCTAGCCTAACCAACGTCAACGGCACATTGTTTTTCCAGGCCAACGATGGCACAAGCGGCTACGAACTTTGGAAAAGCGAAGGAACATTGGGTAATACCGAACTGGTCAAGGATATTTTCTTGGGGGCGTCTGGTTCCAATCCTAGGGAACTTACCAACGTCAATGGGACGCTGTTTTTTAGTGCCAATGAGGGCCCTACCGGTTCAGAACTCTGGAAAAGCGATGGGACAATCGCCGGTACGGTGTTGGTCAAGGATATTCGCTCGGGATTTTTGCTTGGCTCAAGTCCATTCCAAATAACCAACATCAATGGGACGCTATTTTTTAGTGCCGAAGATGGGATCAATGGAGCCGAACTTTGGCTGATGGATGGCGGTGGCGAGTCGACAGTGGCGTTGCCTGACGTCGTCCCGCCAGGAGTCGTTGGTCCAGGTGTCAACAGCGGAAAAGTGCCGGGTGCTGGCATCGCTGGAGTCGGGGTGGCGGGTGTGGGAGTTGCTTCGCCAACAGCTCCGTCGACGTTGACATTGATCGATCTTGTTGCTGGTAGCGGAGCGTCCAACCCGCAAAATTTTACCAATGTTGCTGGAACGGTATTCTTTACTGCCAATCGCGCGGACACCGGACGAGAGCTTTGGAAAAGCAATGGGACGAATTTGGGAACCGTGTTAGTCAAGGACATTCGGCCTGGAACACTCGATTCGGCGGTTGGAAACTTAACCAACGTTAATGGTAAACTTGCTTTCACCGCAAACGACGGTACCAACGGAAATGAGCTGTGGATAAGTAATGGAACTTCGGCTGGCACCCAACTAGTAAAAGATCTATTTCCCGCAGGTAGTTCCAATCCAACGTCCTTGACGAACGTCAATGGCACTCTGTTTTTCAGTGCCGACAATGGCGTGTATGGTTACGAACTTTGGAAAACCGATGGAACCAACGCTGGCACGGTCATAGTCAAAAATATCGGACAAGATGGGTACTTTTTCGTTTCCTCCTATCCATCTCAATTGAACAACATTAATGGGATTTTGATGTTTGCGGCGACCGATCATTACAACTCAAACGACGGGACCAACGGCCGAGAACTATGGCGTAGCGATGGCACGACTGGGGGGACGTTTTTGGTCAAGGACATCAACCCTGGACCTGGGAGTTCGTATCTGTCCGGGATATCGAACGTTAAAGGAATCGCGTACTTCACCGCCAACGACGGAACCAGCGGAAGCGAATTGTGGAAGAGCACGGGAACCACCGACAACACTAAGTTGGTCAAAGATATTCTACCTGGTGCAGGTAGCTCCAATCCCAATTCCTTCGTCAATCTCAAAGGCAATTTGTTGTTCGCGGCTAACGATGGCACGAATGGGAACGAGCTCTGGAAAAGTAACGGCTCACTCGCGGGCACGAACCTATTGGTCAACATTCGGTCGGGAGCGGCTCCATCGGATCCGAAGTACTTGACGAATGTGGCCGGAACGGTGTTCTTCGCCGCTAACAACGGAACCAGCGGAACTGAATTGTGGCGAAGCAACGCGTCAACGATTGGTACGGCTCAGATCCCCGACATCCGCGCGGGTGCCTTGGGCTCGTCGCCCAACAATCTGGTCAACGTCAACGGAACGCTGTACTTTGCCGCCGATGATGGCATCAACGGTCGCGAATTGTGGAAGCGAAAGGGAACCGGTAGCGCCACCACGCTGGTTTCAAACATCAACCCCGGTGCGGCCAATTCGAATCCAACGTTCCTCACTGCGGCCGGCGTGAACTTGTACTTCGCCGCGACGACTGCAGCCAACGGGAACGAATTGTGGACGCTGAAAAATCCGACTTCCGGAGGCGCTGGGGCAGCATTGAGCGCGACGGGTTTGGCGACACAAACGACCACGCAACCCCTCATCCAGCCCCGGCGAGTCGCCTTCGGAGACCAAATCCTCTCCGCGAATACAGGGAGAGGGAACTTGCCCGCGTTGGCTGCGCAAGAATCAGGGAGCGTACACTCCCCGATCGCCTTGCGAGGGATCAATTTCCTCGGCTGCGGAGCGGCGACACGAATTTGGCAAGCCGCAAGCACGCGGCTGCGCCGATTTAACCTAGGAATCGAAGATCGCCCGACGCCGAGCGACAAGACAAGTTCACGGTTTAGCATACGCACGATCGGTGACTTGGTATTCTACGAACTCGAACCGCAGAAAAATATTAACCACGGATTTCACGGTTCATTCGGACAATAAAAGTCAAATGGAACTTGGATTTTCGAACGCTCATCGATTCCCTTATTTGCCGTATTTCTCCCATCCGTGGCATCCGTGTAATCTGTGGTCCAATTTGTTTTTTAAGCGAAACATTAACCACGGGCGTAACGGATCACATGGATAAAAACATGCTAAAAGAATATCGATTTCGGAAACTTCAACACAATTCTTTAATATACTGTAATTCTCTCATTCGGGTCATTCGCGGTTCAATCTTTTTTGAAAAGGTCGTTCCATTTCTTCGCACAAGATCCAACATTCTCGCATCTCAAGAAAATCCGACCACAAGGTTCGTCTCAATCATTTGAGCCGTCCCGCGAGTCTTGGCGTCGAACCGCTTGAATCGCGCGAAATGCTGTCCGGCTTGCCAACGCTAATCGATATCGTTGCGGGAGCCGGCGCGTCGGACCCCGGCAATTTCACGAATGTCAACAACACGATGTTCTTCACCGCGGACAACGGAATCAATGGCAGCGAGTTGTGGAAGACCGATGGAACGACGGCGGGAACCACACTCGTAAAGGACATTCAGCTAGGTGCAAATGATTCGAGTCCGACTTCGCTGATCAATGTCAACGGAATCCTGTTTTTCACCGCCAATAACGGATCCAATGGTTCCGAACTATGGAAAAGCAACGGCACGGCGGCAGGTACCAACTTGGTCAAGGACATTCGGCCGGGAATTTTCAGCTCCTATCCACGCAATTTGGACAATGTCAACGGAACGCTTTTTTTTAGTGCTAATGACGGTATCAACGGATCAGAGCTTTGGAAAAGCGATGCGACGACTGCGGGAACAGTGTTCGTCAAAGATATATTTCCGGGCGCAGGAAGCTCTTATATTACCTACATCACAAACGTCAACGGGACGCTGTTCTTTCGCGCCCGTGACGACAGCCACGGGGCCGAACTCTGGAAAAGCAACGGCACCGATGCGGGAACTGTTTTGGTCAAGGACATTTCTCCCGGTGCAAATAATTCGTCGCCGAACAACTTGACCAACGTCAACGGAACGTTGTTTTTCGGCGCTAACGACGGCACCTTTGGCGGCGAGCTCTGGATCAGCGACGGTACGACCACCGGAACGGTGATGGTTGAGGATATCCGATCAGGGCCGCTCGGTTCGGTACCGTTGCATATGACCAATGTCGGTGGAACTTTGTTCTTCGTGGCAAATGACGCAATAAACGGCAACGAGCCCTGGATGTCCGATGGGACGGTCGTCGGAACCGCAATCGTGAGGGACATCCGCTCGGGCTTGGCCACTTCGGTCCCGAACTATTTGGCCAACGTCAATGGAACTCTGTTCTTTCGAGCCGATGACGGCGGCAGCGGTGCTGAGTTATGGAAAAGCGACGGATCTTTTGCGGGGACGGTTTTGGTCAAGGATATCGTCGCCGGGGTGAATAGCTCCTTTCCAGGGAGTTTGACAAATGTCAACGGCACTCTTTTCTTCCGCTCAAACGACGGCATCATTGGTGAAGAATTGTGGAAAAGTGATGGAACCGCCGGTGGTACGGTTTTGGTTAAGGACATTCTCGTCGGCGCCGAGAGTTCAATGTCCATTGGTTTCGCCAATATCAATGGCGAGCTATTCTTTCGCGCCGATAATGGCACAAATGGAGCTGAAGTCTGGGCGATGGATGGGGGTGGTGAACCAATAGTGACAACCCCTGGCGTCGTTCTGCCCGGAGTGACATTGTCTGGAATGCAAGGAGTCGGTGTGCCTGGCGCAGGGATAGCCGGCGTCGGTGTGGCGGGTGTCGGCGTTCAATCTCCGACGCCGCCGTCGCAGCTATCGTTGATCGAGATTGTAAGCGGCACGGGCGCATCCGATCCTCAAAACTTTACCAATGTCAATAGTTACGTTTATTTTACCGCCAACCGATCCGACACCGGTCGCGAACTTTGGAAGAGCGACGGAACGAGCGCCGGAACGAGCCTGGTTAAAGACATCTCTCCCGGAACGGGCAGTTCCGCTGTGGGCCAACTAACCAACGTCAAAGGCCGACTGTTTTTTAGTGCCGACAATGGCGTCAATGGCCGCGAGCTGTGGGTAAGCGACGGGACGGACGCAGGGACCGTGCTCATTAATATTGCTTTTGATAACCGGTATCTTGAGGAAAGTCGACCCTCGCAACTCACCAATGTCAATGGACGCCTCTTCTTCGTCGCTTCTAATCCAGGTTTCTTTGCCGACGCCGGGCGAGAGTTGTGGACCAGCGACGGAACACCGGGCGGAACGACTAGAGTCAAAGACATCCGACCCGGATCGGGGAGCTCCAGCCCGTCCAATTTGCTGAACGCCAAAGGAATCTTGTTTTTTTCGGCCAACGACGGGACGAACGGATCCGAGTTGTGGCGCAGCGATGGCACGGCATCCGGAACGTTTTTGGTAAGAGACATCAACCCGGGCCTGCCCAGCAGCAGCCCAATCAACTTAACAAACGTCAAAGGGATCGTGTATTTCAGCGCGAACAATGGAACCAGTGGAGTTGAATTGTGGAAGAGCACGGGAACGACCGCTAACACCTTGCTGGTGAAGGACATCCTACCGGGCGTCGGCAGCTCCAATCCGAACTCGTTGGTAAACCTCAAAGGAAATCTGCTGTTTGCC
>JANMEB010000443.1:0-8306 GCA_031376585.1 Planctomycetota bacterium
TGGACTCGTCGCGATGCGGCGCATGCAAAGGATTCTATTTTATGATGCCAACTTGCGAGTCCGTCTCCTCTCGCAAAGTTACAATCAAGAAATAATTTCTTCGATGACGTGACCATGCACGTCGGTGAGGCGGCGGTCGGCACCGTTGTGACGCCAAGTGAGCTGAGTGTGGTCGATGCCAAGAAGACGCAAAATAGTCGCGTGAACGTCGTAGACTTGGGTTGGATGCTCGCGGTCGAGTGGCTTGAAGCCAAATTCGTCGCTGGGGCCGTGGCTGATTCCTCCTCGGATGCCGCCGCCACAAAGCCAATTCGTGAAGACAAACGGGTTGTGATCGCGGCCACGGCCAGCTTGGGATGAGGGCAATCGTCCAAACTCGGTCGTCCACAATACGATCGTGTCGTCGAGCATGCCGCGCTGTTTCAAATCGGCAATCAGCGCGGCAGCACCGCGAGCCATGCCAACGGCGAGTGGACCGTGATCGCGTTCGATGTCTTCGTGCGAGTCCCAATTTCGGCGCGGAAAGCTGTTATCATTTCCGCTCCAGATTTGGACAAAACGAACGCCACGCTCCAACAATCGTCGGCCAGCCAAGCATTTCTGCGCGAAAACAAAACTTTCTTCTGCCGCGTTGATCTCGCTGGGCCAAGTCTGCGGGCCACCGTCCAATCCGTACAACTTCAGCACGTGTTCCGGTTCTTGGCCGAAGTCGAGCGCGTCCGGCGCGGCTAACTGCATTCGCGCCGCCAATTCGTAACTGCGAATGCGGGCGTCGAGCCGCGCGTCGTCTGGTCGAGCTTGGGAGTGCTGTTGATTGATAGTCGCCAATAACTTGTGCGTCGCCAGTTCTCGCTGCGGAGAGACGAATGTCGCGTCCCCGATCGGGAACAGATCGGTGATCGGCGTGGCGCGATCGGGGTAGATCACGGTGCCGCTGTGTTGACCTGGCAAGAATGCGGCGTCCCAGTTTTTCACGCCGTTGGATGGCATTCCGCGATGATCGGGGAGCACGACGAATGTCGGCAGGTTTTCATTTTCCGACCCGAGCCCATAGCTTGCCCAACAGCCCATTCCAGGAAACCCCGGCAAGACAAACCCAGTCGATTGCAAAAGTGTTGCTTGTGAATGAACGCCGCTTTTGCTGACCATGTTGTGGATGAAAGCGATCTCGTCGACGACTCTGCCCAACGGTGCGACGACTTCGCCCAACAGCTTTCCACACTGGCCGTATTTCTTGAAGTTCCAAATCGGCTTGAGCCACGGCCCTAGTCCATCTTGGAATGCTTCGACTTTTTCGCCAAAGTCGCTCGGTTGGCCGTGGCGCTTCAATAGTTCGGGCTTGAAATCAAACAAATCGAGATGGCTGGCAGCGCCTGCCATGAACAACTGGATCACGCGCTTGGCTCGCGGGAAAAATCGGCGCGAAGCATGAAACCTATCGTCCGCGACAAGTTCCCGTCCCTCGGCCAACATCGACGCCAATGCAATGCCACCCAGACCGCCGCCACACCGCCAGAGAAAATCGCGTCGATCCGGTTGCCGCTGTTCCATGGTTTTAGGTCTCAATCGACAAACACAAACTCGCTCGAATTGAACAAAGCTCGACAAAGCGATTCCAAACCTTGCTCTTGCGCGAACGCGACCAGCGTTTGTTGTTCGTCCGTGCTGGGCAGTCGTCCCCAAACCAATTGAGCGGCAAGGTCTACTTGCGCCGGTACTTCGTTGCCCGCCTCAGTCCGCAATCGCGCGGCGAAAAATTCGGATTGGGTTAGCATGAAACCATTGTTGAGCAGAGTGAGGGCTTGCAGTGGCGAGACACTTTCGTTTCGCTTGGCGACTCGCATGGACGGATCGGCGCAATCCAGGCACGTCATGAACGGTTGCGTTTGGGAGCGGACGGCGAATCGATAAATGGCCCGTCGGAAGCAACTCGGGTCGCGCGGATCGGCCTTGGAGTATTCGTAATGCGGCGAGTGTTCGGGCTGTTCGATTACGAAATCTTGGTAACCAGGTCCACCCATGTTCAAATCGAGATTGCCGCTGGCTGCGAGCACGGAATCGTGCAACGACTCCGCATCGAGCTTCCGCCGATTCTGCCGCCACAGGAAACGGTTGTCCGCATCAACTGCGATCGCTTGTTCTGCGATTTCGCTGGATGTCGCTTTCGACTGCTGTCGATACACCGCACTTATCACGATTTGTTTGTGCAAGCGTTTGAACGATCCGCCATGGTCGCGAAAATCGGCCGCCAACCAATCGAGCAACTGGTCGTGCGATGGCGGCGAGCCCATGCGTCCAAAGTCATTCGCCGTGTCGACGATCCCTTGACCAAAATGCTGTTGCCAGACTCGATTGACGATGCTGCGCCACGTGAGCGGGTTTTCCGAATCGCATAACCACTTGGCAAGCGCGGCGCGTCGATCGCGTTCCGAATGTTCGGGTGGCAAAACAAATCGGGCGGGCAACATGGCAAGCAGCGATAGCGCTCCCGGATTGGCCACAGTTCCAGGCTGCTCGACATTTCCGCGATTCAGCACATGAATCAGTCGCGGCTTGCCGTTGCTTGCGCCAGTTCCGCAAAAGTTACCAGACCCATGATGCACCGTCCCGCAATAGACGGTGAACCGGTTCGGCAGGGCCGAAAGTTCAGCGTCGAGCTTAACGAGAGCGGTTTTGAGGGATTTGATTTCAGCTTTGGATTCGGCCGCATCGTCGTTTTTGTTTTCAGTTAGCGTGGCCTTCAACACTGCGATTTTCGCTTCCAATTCCCGTTTCGTGATCGCAAGTTCGTCGGCACAGCGTTGGTTTTCGGCTCCCAGGTAAACTGTTCGATCGGCACGGTCGAGCGCCGCGAATACGGTTTGAAGCGAATAGTAATCGTCTTGGGTGATTGGATCGAACTTATGATCGTGGCATTGTGCGCAATGGACGGTGACGCTGCAGAAGGTGCCCAACGTATTAGCGACCATGTCATCTCGATCCAAATGCCGGGCGATCTGGCCGTCGATTTTAGTCTCTGGAACTTCGGCGTGGCCGATCAAGTCCCATGGACCGGCGGCGATAAACCCTAGGGCTTCGATTCCATCTCGCGTTTCAGGATAAAGCACGTCGCCCGCGATCTGTTCGGCAATAAACTGCGAGTACGGTTTGTCTTCGTTGAAGGCCCGAATCACGTAGTCGCGATAGGGCCAAGCATTCGGGCGTGGCTGGTCTTTGTCGTAGCCATGCGTGTCCGCGTAATGCACGACATCTAGCCAATGCCGCGCCCAACGTTCTCCGTAACGCGGCGAAGCCAACAGCCCATCGACAAGGTTTTCATAGGCCTGTGGATCATTGTCTGCAACGAAGCTACGGACCTCGTCGGGAGTTGGCGGCAAGCCGATCAAATCAAACGTGAGGCGTCGAATCAAAGTCGCTCGATCCGCAAGCGGCGCGGGACGCAAGCCATGTTCGCGAAGCTTGCTGAAAACAAACCGATCAATTTCCGAATGCATCCAGTCCGGATCGCCAATTGCGGCGGGAGGCGCTACGCGAGCGATCGGCTGCCAAGCCCAATGTTGTAATCGGTCGTCGCTCCAGACTGTTTTGCCGGCCAACGCCTCCGGCCAATGGGCTCCCGCAACGATCCAACGAGAAAGGATGCCAATTTCGTCGGCCGTTAGTTGCGTGCCTTCCGGCGGCATCCGCTCGTCGGCGTCCGTGCTTGCGACGCGCCGAATCAGCTCGCTGGAATCACTTTTTCCGACGACAATAACTCGACCGCCATCGCCGCCACGCAAGGCTCCGGCTGATTGATCCAAGCGGAGTTCTGATTCTTGAGTTTTTTCGCCGTGGCATGAAATGCAGCGCTCACGAAAAATGGCAATCGCCTGTTGACTCAGTTCGTCTTGAGCGGGCATTGGCGTGCCGCAAAAGAATTGGATTGCGACAAAAGCCCAAACGACGCTGTGAATCGTCGGGAATCGACCGGATAAATAGGGCAGCAAAAAGGCTTGATACATCGCTCTATTGGAACCCATACGCGAGTCAAAAAGCAAGCGCCGACGAGGCGTCACGCCATGCCGATACTTACCGACTGCCAAGGCCTTGTTCGGCAGGTCGTGATTTTGTCTGAGCAACGCTTTGGCCATTTGGACTCGCCGACGATTCTACCAAGCCTTTTGGAAGTTTTCCAACGGACGTTAGCTCATGTCGGATTTCTGGAAGGCAAAGCAGCAAGCGTTTGGTCTCTTCGACATCCAAAAGCCGAATAAATTCGGTTGAGTAATCTTGAACCGAATCGATTTCCGTATCGCCTTCAACCAAAAATTTTGAATAGTCCAACTCGCGGTTGTCCATCCGGATTTGGAAGAAATCATCGCGGATTTCGGCACGCCGTAATTCTTCGGCGCTAGCGAGGACTTCGTGACGCTTTTCGCCGTGCCGCATTCCGATACGATGCATCGGCACGCTGGCCTGAAATAAATCCTGAAGTGCTTGGAGCAACGTCGCGATAGTGCACGCCGGCGCTTTCTTGACGATCGTGTCGCCTTGCTCTGCGTATTGAAAAGCGTATTGAACCAAATGGACCGCGTCGGCCAAGGGTAGCATAAATCGCGCCATCTGCGGATCAGTGACGGTGATTTGGCGACCTTCATTGATTTGTCGAACGAACAACGGGATCACGGAACCTCGCGAGTACATGACGTTGCCATAGCGAACGGTGCAAATGCGAGTTTCCGTGGAACGAAGTCGGCGCGCGGCGGCTTGAGCAACTTTTTCCATGATCGCTTTGGTCATTCCCATCGTGTTGACTGGGTGGACGGCCTTGTCGGTGCTCAAGCAAACGAGGCACTCGACATCGTGGGCGATCGCCGATTCGATCACATTCGAACTGCCGGTGATGTTAGTGAGCACGGCTTGCATCGGGAAAAATTCACACGACGGGACTTGTTTCAAAGCGGCTGCGTGGAACACGAGATCGACACCTTCCATGGCCGCATCGATGCTTTCACGACTGCGGACATCGCCTATATGAAATCGCAAGTTCGGTGCGGCAAAGCGAAGCCGCATTTCCTCTTGCTTCCATTCGTCTCGACTAAAGACGCGAATTTCGGCACAGCCCTCGCGCAACAAATGGCCAACCATTGTCATGCCAAAAGAGCCCGTTCCGCCGGTCACCAAAATCGTCTTGTTTTTAATTGCCTGAGTCATGTCGCGACTTATTCATCCCGCCGAACGTCGACGTCGATCAAGGTGTGTTGCTGTGCGAACCATTCTTTCCAAAGGATTTCATTAAACCCAAGATCGGCTTTGGTGAAGCGTCGCAGCGAGTTGAGGACGGATTCGTTTTTCTTAGTAATTTTAAGTTCCACTGGACCGCCGCCGCCTTGTTGCATTCCGATACTACCGTCACTTCCAAACGAGGGGGCAATCGAACCGGGACTTCGGGCGTTCGGGTTTTTGACTATGTGCTCGGTATTCAGCGCCTCGATCAGCGGCATGACGGCTGAAAATTCGCCAATTTCTCCAATAACAAAGCCAGCTCGATTAATGATCTCGTTGTTCGGTAAATTCAAAAACTGACGGGCGAGATATTGTGTCGCCGATCGCTTGTCTATGTGTTCTTGACTCAATCGCGATATGGCTCGTTCGCGAGTCGCCAGATTCGGATGTTTCACGGCGATATCGCACAATGCGCGTGTCGCTTGCGACGAGTGAACTTGTCCCAACACATCGACAAACGCAAGTTGCCAATCCTCCGATTTTTCGTCCGCCAGAAGTTCGATGATTGGCTGAATCGCCGCCGGTTCTGTGATCTTGGAAAGTTCGGCGACCGATTCAGCTTCCTTGCCGTTGGCCGAGCGAAGTTTCTTCAGTCGTCGCGCCCAATTGGTTTGAAGGTCTTTCCATGCTTCGTTTGCTTGCTCCTGGGCGACTTCTTCACGTGTCATCCAGCGCCTGTCGCTGCGAATGAAACCGTGACCTAGTCGCTTTTGTTCGAGGTTAATCCAGACACCCTTTTCCTTTGTGAATCCCAAAATCGAGCGAGCCTGTTTGTGATCTGGGTCAATCTTAAGAATGGCTTGCATGTGGTAGCGGCGTTCCGGTCCCAATTCCGTCGGCCCGTTGCTCAAATTGGAATCAAGATGTTCGCGGCACCACAACGCCATTTCCCAGTGAGCGTCGATCGTATCGGCCATTTTGGATTTTTTATCCAAGTATTCTACGTACGTGTCTTTGGGTCGGCGGATTGATTTGATTTGGTCCTTGGCGATTTTGATTGACGTTCCATCCGCAAGTTGCACGACGATAATCGTTCGATTTCCTTCTTTGGTTTCGGTGACTCGCCCTTCTATTTGGCCACCGGATGTCAGCATGACGACATCGGGTGGCATTCCGTCGTACGCTGATATAATTGAGGCGCTAATCAACGCGATCGCGATGCAAAGTAGCATTTCCAAAACAAGTCCGGTCTTGATCGTTCTCAGCATGCTCGCAATCCTTGATTCGAATATTTCCAAGAGCGCAGCGTCAACGTCCTTGTCGCGAAGAATCTTGTATCGCAGTCAAGCAATGTCATACCCAACCGCTGCCGCAATCGCCCTAGTTAAACTATACGAACGATCATCAACCGATACAACGGATCAAATGACACGATCGTAAAACAGAGCAAGATTCAGTGAAAGTTCAAGAATTTATTGGACTCTTATCCCTGGTGAGGCCGCGAGTTTTGGCAAACGGCTTCGACGCCGCATCATCAACCAAACACCGACGATTCCAGTACACGCCAGCGCAATCCATTGCTGCGGCTCCGGAACCGACGTGAAACGCCATGCGATTCCGTAATCGTGCGCGATATTTGAGCGAACTTCCAAAGTATATCGCCCCGGTCCGAGGAACGATTGGAAAATGTGTTCGACGTTATCGACTGTGCTCAAACTTGAATCGAGCAACGTGTTGAGGAAATTACCTGTAGAGTCGTACAATCGCAAATCCATATCCGCCAAGATCGTCGACGGGTTAAAATCGCCGGTTGGGTCATTATCGATCACATCGATATTCCAATCCAAAATGACGGACAGATCTTTCGCACCGGCTTGAACATCGAGATCGTAAAAAATCGGCGTTCCGGCTGGTGCCGCCGCGTTGTAGTCCCAGCCTTCATTGGAAGCCGGTGCCGCCGGTTCGGTCGTAGTGCCATTGGTTTCGCCACCCGCCAAAATCCGGTAGCTGTGGTAAACATTCATTTCGCCGGCGCCGAAGACTTCGTCCAAAGGCCGGGTGGTTGTTCGATCCCACGTCGGAAATTCGGCCTTGGTCGCGCCGGCAAGAAGAATCGCTTTGATGACTTCGGGTTGAGTCGCGTTGCTCCCCATTGCCGCGTCGAAAATCAATGACGCTCCGGAACTGACCCATCCGGTCGCTTGGCTAGTCGAAGTCGCTGGAGCAACAATTTCAGGCTTAGTGCGGCCCGCGCCGTAAAAAGTCGTCGTTCCAAACGAATGGGCACCGTTGCTTCGGCCCACGGAAATCGAGTTGTATGCCGGCGCGAGCAATTGCGGTAACGCTCCACTATTCGCAACACCGACAACGGCAGTCATTCCAGTTTGGTTGATGGCAAAATCAAATCGCTGCAAGAGATTCGTTGCATCGGCCACTGTTAACCCCGAAGCAACATAACTGTGGTTGGAGACGGCGAAGTTTTGCGGAGTTGGGTCGACGCCGGTGTTAAAACCGAGTTGATTGCCGAGCCAATCGTTTGCGTCAAAACCGGTGATGTTTGTGATCCCGGGCGCAATGCTATTGGTAAGCCCATAAAAGCCTACGCCAACGCCAGTAGCGTGACCGGAAGGAAGCGCCGAACCGGGGCTCCCCTGAATGAACATCTTGCCCACGAAATCTGTGTTCGTGTCGTCGGGCATGAAACGCGTGCCCCCTTCGAGCGCTTCGATTTGGGCGACGGCGAGTCCGGACCCATCCGCGACGAGCCCGAACTCGTTGATCAATTGGGTGTAGCCAACTTGCGCGTGCCAAACCGATGGAAGTTGCGCCAAGAGTGAAGAACCAGTCAACAGAACCGTACCGACAGCGATTAATGCGGATCGGCGCAACATAGTGTTTCCTCCCAAAAGCGATATCGCACGTCAAAAGCAGCAATTTCAATCGAAACGAGGTCACGAAAACCTACCTTAATCTAAGCTGAGTTCAATGCAAGTTGATCGACGGCGAGCTGCTTTTTTCCTGATGCAATCGCTACAATCCAATAGTGATTCGCAATGCCAAAAGCATTGAAACGTTAGATATTTCGGCCACCAGCAATCTAC
>JANMEB010000485.1:0-3568 GCA_031376585.1 Planctomycetota bacterium
CAAGCGCTGGGAAATTCGGCTTCCGCCAGCTATTGTTTTTCGCTGCTAGATGCGCCGTCGGTTGCAGCGACGATCCGGAACCGACTAGAACTTTGGCGTATCCATAGTTTTGTTTTTGCAAGTCAATTTGGCGCAGCCGCACAATGGATGCAAGCCGCTCGGAACTCCGACTCCTATGTCATGCCGCCCGCCGCAGAATTGGCGATTATCGCCCAGCATGTCGCGGCCAAGCGTATTTCTGCGGCGACGATTTCACCCGAACAAATAGCGTTCCTCAACGAGGTCGTGTTGGAGCTTATGGAAGCCAACGAATTAGACCTCGCGGATCAGCTTTTGGATTCGTGTGCTGAGTTGCTGGCCGCAGTTACCGATCCGTTTTATCAGCGATGGCTGGCGGGTCGACGAGCATTTCACCGCGGCCAGCGGAGCGGTCGAGTCGCCGACTTTAAGCAAGCCATCGCGGATGCAACGGTCGCACTGCAACTTGCCGCCAATCAAACGCGAGCAGCGCAAACGTCCCAAGTCCGTTTGATGTTAGCGTGGAGCCTATTGCAATCCGGACAGCACGATTCCGCGGCGCGCGAGTTCCGACATGTCGCTTGGATGACTCGAACGCTAGACGCCGAACAGTCCGCCCAAGCGGCTTGGTCTGGCATTCAAGCCTTAATCCAAGCACCCGATGCGGCAAGAAACTCGCGGAAGATTTTCAATGCGATCGATGAGCTGAATCGAATGCATCCCGGCTCATCGCTGCTTGCATTGGCCAACTTGGAACGCTTGCGACTACAAGCCAGTTGGCAAAACGACTTGCCATCCGTCGATCAATTGTCCGCGATCGAATCAGCCAATCCGAATTATGCCGACGCGCAGTTGGCGCTTTGCCGGATATATTACGCACGTTGCTTGGCGGATGGAGTCGAAGCATTGGAGGCCGATATGCAATTTTTGGCGATCCAAGAAATAGTTGATCGACTATCCGGCGACCCGCAGAACACCAACGGGCGCGCTACGGTTAAGCTTCTACTGTTGGTCGCTGATGCGGCGCTGCGGTTCCAACCGCCAAAGCTTGAATTTGCACAAACTCGAATCTCGCAGGCTCGCGAAATCGTCGAACAAAATGCCTGGGCCGATCCGATTCTTTCCGACGTCCAAGCGATACGATTTCGCTGGGCGACGCTTTCCAAAAACACCGCCGTGGCGAACGAGCTTGCACAATGGCTGACCGATCAAGCCCCCAGCGCAGACTTGAAAATGATCGGTGCAATATACTTGGCGGAACAAATCGACCGGGAACTTGCGTCCGCACCGGCCGATGTTGACGTACGCGAACGAGCTTACCAACTCTATCGTAGGTTGTCCGAACAGTTTGGTAATGCACCCGACGATTTGCGGCAATCAAAAAATGCTTTCTTCGCGCTGACTCGGCTAGCGGAAATTGAAATGGCAACCAATCGAATAGCCGACGCCGACATGCATTACGAGCAATTGCTGAAGGCGGATCCTAACGATCTGTCGACTTTGCAAAAAGTGGCTCGCGGCAGAACTCAAAGCGCAAACTACAGCGCAGCGCTCGAATTGTGGCGTCGCATCGCGCGAGGAACTCAGGGCGAGGATTGGCTCGAAGCCAAATACCACGTCGTCGATTGCCTTTCGCACACGACACCAAACGCCGCAAAAGAAGTCCTGGATCAAACGCTGACTTTGGCCCAGGACGTGCCCGATCACTGGCGTGAGCGATTTGAAAAGCTTAGGAAACAACTCGTTACGGATCGGCGACCATGAGTTCAAACGATTCGTCGTCACGCGATGAAAATTCTATAAAGCCTACTTCAGCGCGCGACTCGCGCTTGGATTCGTTTCTGCGCCAAGCCGCATCGATCTTGGCTGCCGAACGAGGTTTAAATGAAATGAGCCGGCTCAAACTACAATCGCTCGCCGATGAACTTCGCCTGCCACAAGCCTTGTATGACCGGGCGATTTCGGAAATCAATCGTAGCGGTCAATTGAGTCAACTCACCCGTACCGAACAGCACTTCGCACAGTTTCTCGCTAGCGAGATGGGAAAATTGTCTGCCGGAATTCTCTCGGCCGAGACGGAATCCAAAGCAATTCACATTGCAGAAAGCAAATACCAGATCTCGCCCGAAAGAGCCCGCGAGATCATTCGCCAACAAGCCACTCACTTGGGAATTAAGCGCGTCTCACAATCGGAAGCCGAGCAATACATCGAGGATTTGTACCGACAATTACTGAGCGGCGCGGCGATTTCCACCGACGATCAGAGATCGCGAATCGATGACTTCGGCAAGCAATGGGGGCTCAACGCCAACCAGTGTGAAGCAATTCTGCAACGAGTCGCAAGAGCGAACGCCAGCGTCAGCGGCGATCACGGTAGCCGGGCGACTTGGTATTGGGCCGTGATCACGCTCGTATTTGTCGCCGCGTTTGCGGCTGTCGCAATTTTTCTTTTTCGCGATCGCGCGCAACCCAGACCTCCGGCCACAACTGACCCGCGAGCTTCAGATCCTGCAACGAACTCGCGGATCGAGCCGCCGAGATGGTGGCCAGACGAACTGTATCAAGAGGTCGCGAATATTTTCGAATCGACGCCGGAGTATCGTGAATTGCTTTTGGCGACAACTTCGGAAAAACCCCAGGCGAGGCAAGGAGCGATTTTGCGATTGACGGATCTGATGGAGTATCGGCAGCAAGCTCCAGCGGCAATTACGCCGAGGCTTGTTGCGGCGTTGGTGACTGCAGAGCCTGACTTGTCAGTCGTTGATTCGATCGTGGACGAATGGAGTCGCCATCTCGCACCGGAAGTTTCGCTGGAACTCGCGCGACCCGCTAACGTGGAGTCTGCGGCGCGCACCGCAGCGGTAGTGCTCGAATTATGGAAGGCGAACGCGAGTACAGCGTTGGGTGACAATGCGTCGCGGATACTTTCGGATGCCTACGGCGTTTATCTGCGGGCCGACGTGGAACTGGGCCAACTTGAAACGGAACTTGTCGCCGCCCGACTTAGCTTGTTCTGGAATCATTTAGTCGAAAAGGCTTGGTCGAACCCCAACGCTGCGGTCTCGCTTTTTGTGCATATGCGACAGACAGATCCGAAGAACCGCGAGCAAGCCCGCCAAGCCCTGTTCGCCATTCTTGACGCAAATGCCAGTCTATGGTCTGTGCTTCAAGGTGAAATCATGCAGTTCATCGAAACTGATAATTACGATGACTTGCTCGCTTGGATTGAATGGGCCGACCCCGAAAAGGAATCTGCTTTTACCCAATGGCTGATCGACGCTATTGCTGATCGATTGCAACTGAAACTTCCGGACCGAGACTTGGCCGAAAGTATACGACTGTTACGTGCTTCGCTCGCAACGCAACCCGGCGAAAACAATGAACTGAAGAAGCGCTGGGCATTATTGCGAGGGAAAAAAGTCTTGTTAATCGACAACCCGGCTAGCGAGTCGTTCACCGAGGCACAAAAGTTAGCCAATGCGACTTATGTTGCGACACTGGCGATCGTATTGCATGGAGCCCAGCGAAATCCATGCGTTCAGATCGCCAC
>JANMEB010000517.1:0-4308 GCA_031376585.1 Planctomycetota bacterium
AGCAAAAGTAAACCGGGGCTAGCGCCCAAACGGCTGAGGTAGTCGAACGACTCGCACAAAAAGCCCGCAGAGCCGCACGCACCGTCGTAGATTCGTTCGCCAATCTTTGGCTTGACGACCTTCACGATCGCCCGAATGAGCGGTCGCGGGGTGTAATACTCGCCGCCGTTACGCCCGGCGTTCCCCATGTTCTTGATCTTGGCTTCGTACAGGTGGCTCAGTTCGTGCTTCTCGGTCTGAGAACGAAAACGCAGTTCGTCGATGTGGTCGAGGATCTCCCGCAGGTTGTAGCCGCTTTGGATCTTATTCTTAATCTCCCCGAAAATCTGCCCGATCTTGTATTCGATCGTGTTCGGCCCGCTCGCCTTTTGCGTGAAGCCATGCAGATACGGAAACAGCTTTTGATTGACGAAGTCGCGCAGGTCGTCGCCGGTCATCGCCTTGTTGTGGTCAATCAGTCCGTCCTTGCCTTTGGGAGCGGCCCAGCTTTCCCAGCGGTACTGTTTTTCGAGGATGAAAGTGTATTTTTTATTCTCCAGCGCCGCTTCGTCCGCCTTATCCTGTTCCTGCCCGTCGAGATATTTCAGGAACAGCAGCCACGACGTTTGCTCGGTGTAGTCCAACTCGCTGGAACACCCCGCCTCTTTCCACAACACGTCGTCAATGTTCTTGAAGGCTTGTTCAAACATGGTTCAATTGCCTGGGGCACTTATTCCGGCTTCTTTCGCCAATTGTAAAACACCTTTTTGGAGCACCGGATTTTCATGTTCTTCTTTTTTTTCCAGCCAGGCGACCCCGCATTGGAATAGCTTTCGTTGATCTTGTTCCAATTCAGAAATGAATTTGAGATGGTTTGGCCAATTCTAGCCTGCCGCCCTGCATTCCTATATCACCGTCAAGATAAGCAATAAGTCTAGTGATGTTCGGTCCGGATGGTGCAAATTAGTTCCATGACCTGAGCGTCCTGTTGTCCGGTGCATCCGACGCGTCGGCGCTCTAGCCGCGAGAGCGGTGTCTTGGGCTCGAATCGCGTTTGTGGAAACGGATCAGCGACCATCCGCTTTGGCGGTTGGCTCGACGCAAGAGCGTTTGGCTCATAACACGGCATACGGGAGCAAATATAGAACCGGTGCCCATCGCCACATCGCTTTAGAAAACGACTTTGATTGAAATAGCGGTGATAGGAGTCGAACCTTCACATCCGTTAGGATACTTGATTTTGAATCAAGCGCGTCTGCCACACCGCCGTGTTCAATTGGCACGATATTGTAGCCAACGCTCGCGACTTCTCAAGCCACCTTGGGTGGGCGAACCAGACCGTTGTCGATGGGGACAATGGTTCGCGCAGCGCTGTCAGCACGGGCGTTTTCAATACTCGGCGCGAAGCCCACAAAACGGTTAGACAGCCCATCGCCATGATGAGCAAGAAAACGATGGCCAATTGCAGCCACGGAATCGACGCGTTGCCAAACACAAAATGCGGGAACACTGCGATCGCCGCAGCTAAAACGCCAACGCCCAGTCCCGCTAACAACAAAATGAAGCTTTCCAAAAAGACCAATCGCACGATCTTGCCGTCATGAAATCCGACTGCGCGCAGCAATGCCAGCTCGCGACTTCGCTCCAGCACACTTCGCAATTGCACGGCCGCCAGACCAAAAGTCCCCAGTAGCAATCCCAACGCTCCAAGCGTTTGAAAGGTGCTTAAGTAAGTATTCTGCACGGCCAATAGCTCCGCCAACAGTTCGCGCGAGTCTCGCCCGTCGAATCCTTGGTCCGCCAAGTCACTTTCCAGTTGGCTCACCGAATTGAAAAGGACAGGCACCACCGGCAGGTTTCGTTAATTGGTAGCAGTTAAATGAATTGCGTTCGCGGGTCAAAAGCTGCATCAGTTTCGCGTGAATAAACAGCTATTCCCGACCGACGGTATTTTCTTCCAGGACTCCGATGGTCGCCTGTTGCCTTTGATAGCGTGACGCGGCCTGCTGCCCACGCCTTTGGATTCGACGAGTTCGATACTCCAACCGCGCTCGGCGCTCGGAATAATCCTGCGATTGAGACGCCAATTCTTCGGGAATACCGACAATTTTTGCATCGATCCACCCGAAATTGGTGTTTCCCAAATGGTGAATTAAATCTAAATCTCCGCAGAGTTCAGGCTTGAGAACGAGCCCGGCATTTTCTGCAGAAGAATTGACAACCAAACTTCCACGCGTTCCAAGTCCTCGCTTGGATTCAACAGGAATTTATCGCTTTTCGTGAAGGTCGAACGATGAAACTTTCAATCCCCCGTTGGAGAAAAAACCTCTCAACGCTCGTTGTCAGAGTCTTAGGCAATCGCAATAGTGAGAATCGAGTCCGTCCGCAATCGACGCGGCTCAATGCCGAACGCTTAGAAGACCGCTTGACGCTGTCGGCAAGCCACCCGCTGCCCTGGATCGATAACCCGGGCCTCGGACACGGACGCAAATTCCAAGAAATCGACTTGCATCTCAGCCAGCCGGAGAATGACCCTGCCCCTACTCCCGATGCCGAATTATTCCAAGCTCTTTTGCATTGGCTCAATCCCATCGTCGACTCAGGCGGTCAAACATGGACTGTGCCAACGCGACCCACAATTACGACGGAACACAGCGGAATGACCGTTCAAGATGAAACAATCATCGTCCGCCGCTACGTCGTCAACCCTGCAATCGTCAATGCGACCGGCAAGTTTCCGGTCGAGGCATTGCGTCCAAAGACTTACGGCTACGACGAAGTTGGTTTTGAGGATGCGGACTATTCGACGGTTTTGTTCAAGCCGCTTGAATCGGCCAAGTTCATCGGTACGGGGCAATCCTATCTGTCGCTTGAATTGCAATCGATTCACGGTGCGACTTTTACGGGATTCTTATTTCCTGGCTCGATCCAAGTGCAAGCGAGCGACAACAATATTTTCGAATACAACCAACATTATTGCGAGACAGCACAGCCATTTCGCTTGCGATTCGGTAGCGACGGCAATAAGATACGGCACTCTAGTTTTGAGCGAAAGAACATTCCCACGACTGCCGACGTAGTTGCAATCTACTTGTCAGACGGTCCAAATCTGAACAATGAGATTGGTCCCGACAACGACATCTTGAACTATACGGACGGCGTGCAAGTTGGGTATCGTAACGTCACGGACTACGGACACGGTGCAGGAACCTACATCCACCACAATCGAATCGGCATAACGAGCGAGTTCCACAACGCCGATGGCTCGATGGTTGCGGGCTTAGAAAATGCACTGGATTTCAAGTCGGGCGGCACGCCGGAAAATCCATTGCGTGTCGAATACAATAATATGTTCGGCTACAGGCCAAGCATCCTGGCAGGTGCCGGTACGCCCGGCTATGCGATCAACATCAAGTCTTGCACGTCCGACGTGAATCTGATCGGGAATGTTTTCGAGGATAGTGAAGCTGGAATTTTTCTCAACGCTCAATACACTCCGACTGGTCAGTGGTTCGTTCCGCGAGTGAATATTGTTAGCAACACGTTCATTGACATAACGAATCATGGTTTCGAAAGTCCGTGGTCGACGAAACAAGGGAGCGTGATTTGCGGTCCTAATACCGCGTCGTTCGAAGATAATGCTTTCATAGGTTGTGATCGACTTGAGGAAATGAAACCAAACGCAGCCTCTGGATCAAGAGTAATTTTCGAGGAATCTACGGGGGCGAAATAGATGGCTGAAAGATACGCGGCATACTCCGGTAATGGTCAGCGGTCGGAACGTGGGACGGTGCGGTGTCTCTACCGGGCGCTGGCGATACCGTTTTCGCCAACAAAACCGTTTCGGTCGATCAAGTCATCACGGTTACTAGTCTAAATACCGGCGCGGGATCGGTAGCGGTAACGGGTGGGCCGTTTACCATCGACGGCGGTCGAACGGTAAACGCAAATGTAATTGCTGGAACGACGCCAACGCAGTGATCGACGCCCGAAAGTGTGACAACCGCTTGCCCGCTGGCTCGGTGCTTACGGTACTTGGGGACACTGTTCTTGAGTTTTGGCATCGTGCAGTCCTTTCAGAATTGCCAAAACGGTATGTACCGTCTTGGCGGGTTCTAAAATTCGCTGCACTTTCCAAACGCTGGAAAGGTAAAAACCTTTGATTTCAGCCGTGTTTTCTAACCAAATAGCGGTGAAAGGAGTCGAACCTTCACATCCAATGGATACTTGATTTTGAATCAAGCGCGTCTGCCATTCCGCCACACCGCCCTATTCAATTTGGCACGATATTGTAGCCAACGCACGTGGCTTCTCAAGCCACCTTGGGCG
>JANMEB010000717.1:0-6799 GCA_031376585.1 Planctomycetota bacterium
TGTCCGTTTTTCCATTTGCGTCGGGTGACTTGGGGATTGGCAACGCGATTGCCGTCCACAAACGTCACATCGAATGTCCATTCGGAGAACGAGACGTCATCGGTAACGGCGACCGCGCCGAGGGTCGCGCCGTGAAACTCCTTTATGGAACCAAAAAACTGTTTTTCGAATTCGCGATTGGCGGCTTTGCCAACCCGCAGCGGTTGATTATTTTCCTGCATGATCAAGTCGTCCGCATAATATTTTTCAAACGCCTCCAGTGCTTGTCCATTGAGGATCATCTGATTTAGTTCGTGCTCCAATTGTTTGATGTCGCGCATCTGTTTGCTTCATTAAAAAAAATTGCTTAGCGGTAGCCTAGCACAGTCCAAACGTATCAAATGCGGTCTTCCACCGACAAATTAAGCGATCAGGCCGGTTCCTTTAATGAATAACGTGCTCAATGACGTCAGACCCCGAAGTTTTAGGGAATGTCTGTCACTTTACCGCAGTTAACTTCGCCTCACTGATTTCGTTCTCGGGGCGATGTTTGGAAGGGATAGTTGACGATTTTGTCCCATTCGTCAACGGTGGATCGGGCGCCGAAGGCGGTGAAGGGGCCGTCGCCGATGTTGAAAACTTCATGCGAGACACCGGGCTCAGCAAAATGAACTCGCGAGTCTGATTGACCGCAGAGTTTTGCAAATTCGGGCCAAAGTCGTGACGGACTTTGCCTTGCTCGATGTACAGCATGTCCTAATCGCCATCGGGGCTAAAACCGCATTATTTCTCATCACGAACTGCAGTTTTTGCGAAAATCGTGTTAACTGCCTTTTCAATATCGTATTCGCCGATACTTCGAACCATTCCCTTTTCGTCAACGATCAATTTGCCGTATCCGAAATCACCGAATCGAATCGCGCTATTGAAGCCATTCGGCAAAATGACGCTCGGCCAGTTGCCGCCACCGTATTTCAAGAATAATTTTCCGGCTTGGTCTTCATAAAACCCCTTTGAAGCGTCGGTGCTGAAGAGGATCACGGCCAGTTTTTCGGAAGTGTATTTGTCCTGGATCCGCTGTACCAGCGGAAATTCTTCATAGCAATTGTGTCACGTTACCGCCCAGACATCCAGGATTGTCACCTTGCCCCGAATGCTGGTGTTGGACACTACCTCACCAGCGACTGTTTCGTACCAGAAATCGGGACAGCGCCTGCCCAGCACAACTCCGTAAAGCGGGATATCGACTTTCCGAAATGTTATCGAGTTTCCTTCGGGATGAATCTCGGTGACTTCGAACATCGAATCAAGAATTCGAACCGGCAAGTTGCAGGCAAACGACTCATGTTGGTCGAGTGTTGCGTCACCGTTTTGATCAACAGATATGTAGGTGGTTCTGTTGGTAAACTGGGTGTTGTCTGGTTCAGGGTTCTCGATGGTGTACGCTTTTGATCTGGGCAAATAGATTTCGACATCCTTTCCGTCGACGGGGATCGTACCCTTCAAAACCAATCTGTCTTTGCGCTCGCCCGTTCCAAAGAAAACACTACCCATGATCGACGACATACTCTTCACAACCGACGGCCGACTGGTTTGGCACTTTTCCATTGGTACGACGATTTGATCGGTCGGTGCCTCTGCGGTATGACCTGTGTGGTTATTTTTTCCGGCAGCGGTCGTTTGCACGTGTCCCAATTGAAATTCAAGCGTTTTGGGTGGAACGCATTTGGTTTCATCGCATGCCTGAAAAGAAATTTTCACCGTGCCTGAATATCCATTCACGTCCTTGTTGACTTTGTATTGCCGCGTCCATTGGAACTGGCCTTCATGAATTTTCTGGACCTCTCCAATGTTGCCAGCAAACTCAATGGGCTCGCTTGAGGACTTGAATTTGTCATCGGTTGGGGTAAGGCCGGTCGGTTCAAAAGAAATTTCCGTTGGATAACCGACGGGCTCATCGGTGTCATTCGCAATCGAATAAATATGCCACCCCTGGATGACGGTCGTTTTGATAGTAATCGCAACGACTTCACCCGGTTTGGCATCGGCGGGTGAAAGCTCAACTTCAAAGCTAACATACGGCGAACTCTGGCCATTGGTGGATTGCGTGACCGAAATCGTATTGGCCGATGAATTTTCAATCTGGCAAAAAGCCGATTGCGGCAACAGGGCGATGGCCAAAAATAGCGATACGAGTTTATGAGCCATCAATTTACGCTCCCGTTCAGAAGAAAAACACTGAATCCAGGACTCCAGTGTGTTTCCGACGTCAATTCGTTTTGCGCCGTAGCATGCAGTAGCATATTGTACCCATTTTTTTGAACCGGCGTTAATTCCGGGAATAGTCTAGGACTGATGCTCGTAGATTAGTCTGTCCTCAAGCTGATCAGGTTCAGCATGAGCGAATCAAGGGGGCAGGCCTCGTTGATGAGTGATTCGAAAAATTGCGGCAGTCCCCGAAGCATTAGGGAATGCCTCGCACTATTCCGCAGTTAATTTCGCCTCGGCTGATTCGTTTACAGGGCGATGTTGGGAAGGATAGTTGACTATCTTGTCCCATTCGTCGGCGGTGGAGCGGGCGACGAAGGCGGTAAGTGGACCGTCGCCAATGTTGAAAACTTCATGCGGGACACCGGGCTCAATAAAAATGAAATCGCCAGTCTGATTGACCACCGAGTTTTGCAAATTGGGGCCAAAGTCGTGACGGACATTGCCTTGCACGATGTACAACATGACTTCGAACCCGTCGTGAATGTGAGCGTAAGCGATCGCTCCTGGCGGAACCGTGGCGACGTTGATCGACAGGTTCGTGGCACGACAGTTTCGTCCCGAAAGCCCTTGCTGATATTGGATGCCGTTCCATCCCCGCCCGTGCCCAAGATCCCCGCGAAGTACTTGAATGCCCGCGTGCGTCTCGACCAATTCCGGCAGTACCGATCGGTCTTCGTTCATGGCTGTCCCTTTAGTTTCGCATTCACGTACAAATGTTTTTCGGTTAGAACGTAAAGTGTATCGACGGTCAGGTCCAGATAGGAATCGTACTGCCGAGGGTTTTCGACCGGTGTTTGGACATGGGTCTTACATTCGAAACAGCGCATTGAGAACGAACGATCCGAAAATGGAAATGATGAGTGCGAACATGTGATAGGCAATTGCCCATCGAATGCCTTTGCGAATAAACCAGAGACCAACAATGAGCTCTGAGCCGGCCAAAATCGAGGACAGCCACGCCAATCCTTCGGGATGCTGCTGGACCAAGCTGCTGACCAATAACGTTGGGATGAACGCGGGCAATCCGTTTACCATCCAAAGGAATTCCAACGAGAGATTGGACAGCTCCCTAGGGTTCACAATCCAGGCGAACGGAAAGTACATACATGCCAACAACGAGATTATTCGCCAACGAATGTTGCGATATGAAATCCAAAACTGCACGGCCTGGAACAATGCGAAAGCAAATAAACCGTTCCCAAGCACGAGCAGAGGCTTCTGACGGAAGACTGCCAAGAGCACTGCAACCACTGCCGTGACTATCAAAATCGTACGAAGCTTGAATTGAAACTTAGCGCTGGCGTCAACCGTGGATGGATCGTGCGCAAAGGGGAGCCACGGAAGGGCGATGCAAATCAACATCCCGCAAACAAGCAGACCAATGGCGGTTTGGTTGATTAATGGGGAAGGCCGGCTTTGATCAGAGCCTGTCCAATCATAGAAAGCAGGAATTGCCCGCCCCACCAAGAAACTGGCAGCCACAAAGATCGGGAAAATCGGCACTCGTGCCAGGAGCTTTGAAATTGCCGTTATTCCTTAACCGAGATGGTTTGTGTTCTTGCTACAGGGGGAAGGCACAATTTTTGATTGCAGACTTGGTAGCGGATCATGGCTTCGATTGTGCCGGTTGTCTGTTTCGATTTGCATTTGACTTCGTGGGTCAAAGTGACTTGGTCGTGGTACAAACGCGTGCCGAGATTTTTTGTGTCGGGGTCTCCGCGGGGTCGATCCCAGTCGCCGACCAACTCGATTCCCTCGCTCGGTTTCAAGTCGACTTCGACAACCTGCGAGAGGTTTCCGTTGCCCGCCGAGTCGTATAGGTGCCAGCCGGGCTCAATTTCGAATTTGATCGAGACTTTATATCGTGCATCGCTCGAAGCGTTCGATTCAACAGAAGCAACTGACGTTGTAATCTCAACCGGCGAATCAGAATCGGATTCGTTGTCCGAATCTGTCGTTGGTTCGTCAAGCTCGGTCGTTCGAACATTCGTCGATTTTCCAATTGCAGTAGCTTCATTTTCTCGCAAGTACAACCACACAAAACTCGAATTCCCGGATGATGCGTAGAAGCCTTTTTCTTTTTCCATTAACTCCATGAGTTGTCCGATAAGTTTTTGGCGATCCTCTTGTTTTGCTTCGTCGTATCCCAGCTCGTTCAGCTTCTCATCGATCTCTTTGGAGTCCGCGACCAAAGCAGCCTGTTCAGCTTGCTCTTCATCCGTCAGTTCGCGTTTGATTTTGATTTCCGAGAAGTCGCCAACCAACAAGTCCATTCGACCATCATGGTCGTAGTCGGCGACGCAAATTTGAGTTCGTACGCCGGGTTTTGGTGTTTCGCCTTGTTCCAATTCCTGTACGATGAACTTTTGTTCGGCGACAGCGGGAATCAATTCTTGAAACATGCCGAATCGCGGTTCTTTCGCCGAGCCGACGTTCTCATGCCAGCCCACGCTTCCAACATCCGACCCCAAAATGATGTCCCACTTGCCATCGTTATTCCAATCGGCAACCGCCGGACACGCGTGCCCGTTGACTTTGATCGGTTCGTCGTTCGCCTTGACCGAAATGCTCTCGCCGGAAAATTCGGGTTTCGCGCGAGTTCCCTCATTCATCCGCAAAAATAACTCGCCGCCAAAACTGCCAATCAGCATATCGAGGTCGCCGTCGCCGTCCCAATCGACAGTTGCCGGCCAGCTACCAAACGACGCGACACGATCATTGATTGAGTCTTTTTGGTCGGCGTCTTTATCCTTACTCACCGTTTCGTAACGAGCCAATTCGATTGGATGATGAACAAGGGCCAGACCGTTCTTGTCCAAGATTTTTTCAATCTTGGCGTATTCGCCTTTTCCCAAACCGCGAATGAGGTAGAGGTCACCGGGATCGTACGAGCCGCTGATAATGTCGAGAATGCCGTCGTTGTCGAAGTCCACAAACTGTGGAGAAGAAGCGATACATCAGTAGATTGGCGTCCTGGCTGCTTCGCCTCCCGCCATAAATTTTCCACGACCCTCGTATCTTGGTTCGGAGCTGGAACCGACGTTTTCGAAGTGCCAAAAATACCCCGGAAAATCACCGACAAGCAAATCATTGTCGCCGTCGCCATCAATGTCTCCAAGGCTTGGCCCGGCGTGAGCGTATTTCGAGAGCTCGCCGATGTCGATCACCTTTCCGTCGGCCTCAAGTCGAATGGGAGTCCTCAACTGGCGACTTGGTTCTGATTTGGGCGTTTCAGATTTTCTTTCGGCAGCATCCTGGGCCAAAACGGCACAAGCGAAACATCCGAACATAGAAAAAACTCCAACCAAGCCCGTGATCGCTATAGCAGCAGTTCGTTGAAATACAAACCCGACGCGTAAGCGAGGTCGGTTCGCTGCGGCGGAATCGAATTCCTGGCTAACGTTTCGGCTTGGAGTGGATTTTTTCGACATACCGCCAGGTGAAATGGTTCGCATCTTACGTTCCTCCCGAATCTCGACTTTAAACTCATCGAAATTGTGATTGCTTCAAAAACTGCCGCCCTGAATTTTCGATGTGTTCATCGTAAACTCTTTGAATTGAAGGCACAATTCACCATGCGAACAGGCAGATAATTGAATTTTGGGTTCCAAATACAGTGGCCATATTCAGCGCCGCAACCAGATCATGGCCCGTCGACAGTCTACTCCGCCGCCACCGCATCGACGTTCCAGATGTCGCGGCAGTAGTCGCGAATGCTGCGGTCGGAGGAGAAGTAGCCGAGGCGGGCGACGTTCAGAATCGACGTCCGCGACCAACCCTCGGGATCACGATACGCGGCGCTGATCTGGTCTTGGCAAGCGACGTACGACGCGAAATCGGCGAGGACAAAATAGGGATCGCGCTGCTGAAGGTTTTCGACCAGCGGACGAAACAGGTCGAGGTTGCCCGGCGAAAACGCGTCCCTGACCAACGAGTCGAGAATACGCTGAAGGCCGGGATTTGAGCGAAGGATGCGGCCAGGATCGTAGCCGCTGGCGCGAAGCCGCCGGACATCTTCGACCGTATTCCCAAAGCAGAAAAAATTCTCGGCACCAACGCGCTCGCGGATTTCGACGTTGGCCCCGTCCAGCGTGCCAATGGTCAGCGCGCCGTTCAGGGCGAGCTTCATGTTGCCCGTCCCTGACGCTTCTTTGCCCGCTGTCGAGATTTGTTCCGAAAGGTCGGCGGCCGGATAAATTCTTTGGCCGCTGGTGACATTGAAGTCCGGAATGAAGGCCACGCGCAACCGACCGTTCACGTCCGGGTCGGCGTTGATGACTGCGCCCACCGAATTGACGAGTTTGATGATCAGTTTGGCCAAGACGTAACCCGGCGCGGCTTTGCCCGCAAACAAAAACGTGCGCGGCGTAACGTCGGCTGCGGGGTTGTCTTTGATCCGCAAGTACTCGCCAATGATGCGGAGCACATTCAGATGCTGCCGTTTGTATTCGTGAAAACGTTTGACTTGGACGTCGAACATCGAATCGGGATCGATGGCGATGCCCGCGCGTTGCTCAACCAGCCGTGCAAGGTCGACTTTCACGGCGCG
>JANMEB010000595.1:0-2139 GCA_031376585.1 Planctomycetota bacterium
GCTCATGTTTTTTGCTCCAGCATTTGCGGCTGGTCAGGATAAAAAAGGCGATGGCGCGAAGGCGTCGACCGTCCAAGAAAAAACCGCTTCTGCTGACGAAAAAAATTCGGCTCAACAGGAATCCGACGAAGATAAGGACGACGCTAAAGACGAAGAACCAACCGCCCGGGATCTGATGGAAAAGGCGATGACGAACGCCCAAGACGGAAACATGGACGGCGCGATCGAATTGATTGAGCAGGCTTTGAAGTTGGAACCTGAGGACGCGCGCATCAATATGATGTTGATCGGCGTTTTGCAGGCTCGCGCAATGGAATTGGTCAACGATAACAAACGCAGTGAGGCCAGCCCGTATTTCTTTAAATCCGCGACCTTCGTTCGCGGACTCAAAGGTGATTTGGCCAAAGTGATCGGACCGCGCGCTGGCCAAGTTTTCTATAACGAAGCTTGCTCGTACGCCGTGAACCGAGATTCCAAAAAAGCACTTGCCTCACTGGCCGACGCTTTTGAGCATGGTTTCGACGATGTCGATTTGACGCGAAACGATGCGGACTTCGAATCGATTCGAGAGAACAAGGACTTTGTGGCTTTGGTCGAGAAGCACGAAAAGTTGATTGTCGAGAAATTGATCGCTGAGACGAAGGATGAGTTGAAGAAATTTGAAACGTATGACTTCAATTTCAAACTGAAAAACCTCGACGGCGAAGAAGTCCAATTGGGGGATTTCAAAGGTAAGCTCGTGATCGTCGATTTTTGGGGAACGTGGTGCCCGCCGTGCATCGCCGAGATTCCACATTTCGTCAAATTGAAGGGTGCGTACGGCGATCAAGGGCTTGAAATCGTCGGTTTAAGCTATGAAAAAGCTGAAAACGAAGAAGAAGCGGTCAAGGGCATCAAAGAATTTGCGACGGAAAACAAAATGAATTACCCTTGCCTGATCGGCGACGACGAAACGCAGGAATTGGTCCCTGACTTCCAGGGATATCCCACGACGTTGTTCATCGATCGTGAAGGCGTCGTCCGCTTGCAGTTGGTTGGCTCACAGCCACACGCCAAGCTGGAGTCGATTGTGAAAGAATTGTTAGAAAGCAAGCACGAATAAGTACTGCTAGTAGTGAATACCACTTGACGGGGACCGGTGCAACTTTTCAATCGAACCGGCAGCATTTCCAGCCGATTTGAATTTTGGTCCGGTCCCGTACGTTTTTTCCCTCGCGCGGCCATCGATGTCGTTCGAAAAATCTGCCGCTATCATTTTGCGCGCTATCGAATTCAGCAACACAAGCTGCGTCGTCACGATGTTTACACGGGACTTCGGCAAGATAAGTGCTTTGGCGAAAGGTGCGCGGCGGCGCAAAAGTCCATTCGAGGCTGCTCTTGACGTTCTGTCGATATGTCACGTAGTGTTCGTCCACAAAACTACCGACGCGCTCGACATACTAACCGAAGCAAAATTGGAAAGACGATTCCGCGCGGCTTCCAAGGACCTAGCTCGGCTGTACGCGGCGTACTATTTCGTTGAATTGACAACGGCACTTACGGATGCTGCCGATCCGCAACCCGAACTGTTCGACTTGTTGCAAGCCGGGATTGTGGGATTGGACGATGGCGAGCCGATTGAGCCATGGATATTGAGATTTGAAATGCGATTGTTGACGATTACCGGGCACGGTCCGGCCCTCGAATTTTGCGTCGCTTGTGGCAAGCCAGTAAGCGGTGCGGCCCAGCGTTGGTTTAGCTGCGCGAACGGCGGCTTGATTTGCGCGGCTTGTCGTCCAGGCAAGCGGAGCGTGGCAAGTGTTAACCACAAAGTCATCGATATATTGCAACGATTCGGCGCCGACTCCGAGACTTGGCGCGATTCATTGGCGGCGGGTGTTGGGGGGCCAATTCGCGGATTGCTGAATCAATATCTTGCTCATTTGCTAGGGTACCGACCGAAGCTCACCACGTATTTGGCGTTGGGGAAACACTAATGCTTTGCGTCATATTTCGCTCGGTCAGAAGTGGGTTAAACGAAACTAGATAAGACACTTACAAACACGAACGTGATTATTGACATGGAAGTCAATCGGAAAAACGCCAAAGTTGCATTGCGCCTGACGATGATCGCCGGATTTGCGGCGATCGTTTCTGGCT
>JANMEB010000616.1:0-14629 GCA_031376585.1 Planctomycetota bacterium
ATTCTTTTGCTCGGCGTTTGTTGCTTGGCCTGGATATTTCGATCGGCCAATACGCAGATTGTGGAACCGAGCAATCCGAAGCTTGAACCGCCGCGCGAATTGAACGTCGCCGGGGCACCCGTGCCAGTTCCCAAGTCGGGAGTAGAAATTCACGACACGATGGAACCTCGCTTGTCGGCAATTACCACCAACGACTTCGAACCCGATCCGACGGAAGATTCGACTAATGCGGAGCCGGAGGTACCTTCTCCTGAAGCAATGGCCGTCGATGATTGGAACTTGATTTTGAATGAACCCGCTACGCCCTCCGAGGCAGAACTTGCGATCCCAGAAAGCGTTGCCGCAAAGCCTAGGTCCATCGAATCGAAAGCCATCGCGATTCCGATCATCTGGCGAGAATTTAATGGCGTCGTGGCGTCACGTACGAATCCAGAACAATCGTGGCATGGACTTGATTCGAGCTTTCCGCCTGGGGAGCGATTTGAGTTCGCCGCGTTCCCGGCAAGTTGGGCTTGCGGCGAAATTGGTTCCTTTGGATCCGTGACTTTGACAGAAAACTCGCAGATACGAGCGTGGCAATCGAATGATCTTTCCGCCGGATTATTTCTGAACGTGAGCCGTGGCCAAGTCGCCTTGGACAAGTTGCTTGATCATTCCGTAGTCGAAATCAGCGCTGGGCCGGCGCTTTGGCAAATCGAGGTGAACAGCAAAAATGCTACGATCGTGATTGCATTCGACGATACCGCGCCGCGATTGCAAGTTGTGGCAGGCTCCGTTTTGGTCAACGGTGAACTGGCCCTGAATAAAGGCGATGAAACCGCGTGGATGGCCAGTCATTCGTTGACTGCGGAACGAACTCGCGAACGTCCGCGCTGGATTTCATCCGCCCCGGAAAGTATTCGCAATACGTCCCGACACCTTGATCAAAAGTCGTTAATGCGGTTTGCAGCCAGCGGGAATGTGATTAACGACCTGCAATTGATCGCTGTAGAAGGTGAATCCGAGTCGATGGAAACTCGGATGGTTGTAGCCCGAATGCTCATGTCATTCGAGCCGCAGCAATTTGCGATTGAAATGTTGGAAGCCAGAAATTCCGTGGTCGGGCGAGAAACACTAACGTGGCTTTTTTCCCAGAACTCGCGTCAACCAACAGCGAAGAAAATTTGGATTGCGATTGCGCGAAAGACTAAGCAACCCGAAAAAGTTCGGACGCTACTGAAATGGATCGAATTGGCCAATCAAGGTAGTCATGTTTCTAGGGAAACCGTGGCGACGATGATCGAATGGTTGAATGACGAGCAAATTCTGTTTCGGCAAAGTGGCCATTTCTTTTTGACCTTAGCCTTTGGCAACCTAACGGAGTACGACGCGCAATGGCCGCCTGATCGCCGCATCTTTGCTGCTAATCGATGGCGATCGGCCATTGCCGAATTCAACCGTTCCCGCCAACGTCGTGACGCCGGGCAGCCGCAGCGTTAGGCTGATGGGCGTCTGGAGCAATTGAAACCATCAAGCCAAGAGGAAAAGTTCGCAGCGGCGCTTGACCTCGCTCGGCCAACAGGTCGCGAAGTTCATTATTTCTTTTTGCCCACAAGTTTCAAGTACTTGTCGCGTGGTTCGCCTGTCCAGCCGTGGATGCCGTGTTTAGGCAGCCACCAACAATGGATCAGGAGCGCGCCGATCAGTGGAATGGTCAAGAATCCATAGGCCCAGACACGACCGCACCATGTCGCAATCGATGCAAAAATTGCTGTAGCCAAAACGACTTTGAGAATGCGTCGCCACTTCGGTTTGTAGTCCTCAAAATGCCCAAACAAGATATGGCCGACGAGACAGAGCGACATGACCAGGGAGATGTCGAACCAAAGTGTGTCGATCTTCCACATTCGATAGCCCTCGTTTCTCGGACCCTAATCAAACTAGGCACTGCCAGCGCAGCCAAAGCGGCGGTTAAACGGTGGAGTCGGCGTAAATCGGGATTTCGATTTCGTTGCGATAATTCGTGCCTTGGAAAATTCGCTGCACGAAGATGCCAGGCAAGTGAACGTCTTCAGGGGAAATGGCGCCAAGCGGCACGAGGTGTTCGACTTCGACGATGGTGGTCTTGGCAGCCATCGCCATCAACGGAGAAAAATTGCGCGCGGTTTCTTTGAACCAAAGATTTCCATAAGTGTCGCCGCGCTCAGCTTTGATAATGGCGAAGTCGGCATCGAGCGGCAGCTCCAGTAAACAAGGCCGATCAAACGTGCGAACTTCTTTTCCGTCGGCGACGAGCGTGCCGACGCCGGTCGGCGTATAAAAGCCGCGAATACCCATCCCGGCCGCGCGAATTCGCTCGGAAAAAGTTCCCTGGGGGACAAGCTCCACCGCGACTTGGCCGGCGAGCATCTGTTCTTCAAGGTCGGGGTTGCCGCCGACGTAGCTGCAAACCGCGCTGGTGATCTGAAAGTTCTTGAGCAAGATCGCCAGGCCCCTTCCGGAGTTGCCAATGTTGTTCGAAATCGCGCGCAGGTTTTTGATGCCTTTGCGTGCCAATTCGTCGATGCAATTTTCGGGGATACCACACAAGCCAAATCCGCCGCTCATGAGGGCAATACCGTCAGTCAGATCAACGAGGGCTTCGCGTGCGTTGGATTTGACCTTCGACCGACCGGGCATAGGGGACTTTCGTAAAAGAACCGTTTACGCGATTCGCGTGATTCAGCGGGCCACGCATCGTAGTCGCGCGGCGTCGGATTCGTCAACTTCGTCGCGAGCCAACCGCAGCGCGGAAGCAGAAACACCCACGGAGCGGCCGATAAATTTCGATTCGCAGCATGGTCCTTTTTTTCGCGGCCAATTACACTATTAAATCAGCCGCTGGGCGCTAGCCCCCGGTTTCCGGCGGCAATGGGCGTTAATGCCGAGGAAAGCGGACTGGTAGTTCGAAGAAACCGGACGCTAGCGCGTTGCGGCTGACGGAACGCAGAAACCGATCCGCTGCGGCGGACCGCGTTGCGGGTAGCGGAAATCGGAACGGTATTGTGTTTCAAATCGGTGATTCATGAAAGTTAAATGTACTTGCGGCAGGGAATACGAAGTCGCGCCGGCGCTTATTGGAAAAGCGGTTCGCTGCCAGAGCTGCGCAAAAAGCTTCCTCGTCCCCGTTCCCAAAGCGCCGCCTCAGCAAGCTACGGTTCAGATGACGTCAGCGATTGCTCCTCCTCGAACGCTCGACCAACAGCAGCAGCGGCGCGTCCCAGGTGTTTCGGACCCACTTGTCACGCAATGGGTTCCTGCACCCGTGGCCGCGTCGGAAAACAAAATTCGCGCTGAACGCGAGCAACAGATCATTGCCCAGTATGTTGCGTACAAACCCAAGGCGGGTGACAAGCTTCGCGGAGCAGATTTGGCAAAGGCAATGCTAAAGCAACGGCGGCGCACCGGACGCAAGCTTGGATTCATGTATTTAGGATTAGGAATCAGTTCTACGATTGGCGCGATCTTTGGCTACTTCAAGCTCGCCGCAATGGAAACAGGCGGCGCGGACCCCGAGCAACTTCATTGGATCATGACGGCACTCTACTCGATCGGCGGCAAATGGGCTGCGGCAATCGGTTTGGGATTGATCGGATTCGTCCTGATCGGTGTCGCAGTCATGTATTTCAGCGGAGTGTTCGGCGAGCGGGAAGAATAAGTTGTCGAGCGGGAAGTGACCGCCAGGCTGCCAGATTTCGCACATTCAGTTACTTGCGTGGGTTGCCGTGATCGTCGTATCGAACCGACGCAAAGTAGGTGATGGAGACCATCGTGATCGGAATTGCGGCCAAAAAAACCCAATCCACAAAAATTGCACCGATCATCGCAACTGTCAAAAATCCTAGCCAAAGCCACCACGTATCGCGCAACAGCCCCAAAATTCTTTGCATGAGATTTCTCGTTCGATTGGTAACGGGAACAGCATGGTTCCGCTTTCAACCCTCACATTTCAACTCTCGCCCGGAATCTTTTGGCTGACAACTTTCGCTCGTCGAATCGATACATTTCTCGACGGCCGTCATCGCTATTTGGAATCGCGTGGGGTCTGCCGTTAGTGGCGGCGCTAGGACCAGCATATTTTGCTTGGAAAAAGCGTACACGCCGCGCTGGATCAGCTCTGACCAAGTCGGCGCGGCATTCTTAAGTTCGATTGCCGCGAGCAGTCCGCGATAACGAATTTGAGTCACTTGTGCGTTTTTGCGCAACGACTCAAGCCAAGCGGCGAACTGTTGGTCGAGCATCTGTTTGTGCTGGCGAAAGTCGGTGTCTTGTAGAATATCCAGGACCGCGTCGAGCGCCGCCAAGCCCAACGGGTGAGCGTAGCTTGTCAGTCCGCACGCGAAGACCTCGCGATCATAACGCTCGGCGATTCGGTCTGCGGTCCAAACCGCGCCAAAGGGAATGTAGCCTCCCGTGATTGCTTTGGAGAGGCAAACCAAATCGGGCTGGATGCCGAATTGGTGAAATCCGAAATCCGGGCCGGTGCGTCCGAAACCACAGAGGACTTCGTCGCTGATTAGCAAAATGCCAAACTCTCGGCAAAGCGACTGAATCGCGTCCCACCAACCTTGTGGCGGAATGATCACCCCATTTGCGCCCGTAATCGTTTCCAAAATGAAAGCGGCGATTTTGTTTGGGCCCGTCGATTCGATGATCCGCCGCGTGGTTTGGCCGTCTGGATCGTCGAACGGTTCGGGGATGCGAACTGTTCCCTCGGCAAACGTCAAATGCGAATCGCTACGCCAATCGCCAGAAACGCTCATCGCGCCCAGACTTGCACCGTGATAACTTCGCTTGCGTGCAAGAACGACTGGCCGACCGGTCCAATGCCGCACGATCTTCAGGGCGTTTTCAACGGCTTCGGCTCCGCTGACGGTGTAGAACAATTTTCCGCCGTCCAAGTTGAGCGTTTGGAGCAATCGTTCGCTCACGCGATCCTTAAGTTCAAATGCTGCTTTCGGAGAAGCGATTGCCATTTGATCCAATTGGCGTTTGATTGCCGCAATAATCGTCGCGTTGGAATGTCCAAAACTTGCTTGGAAGCTGGTTGAGAGGAAGTCGAACACGCGTCGTCCGTCGCGCAGTACGAACTCGTCGAAGTCGGCACGATCGACCTCCAAAATGGCTGCGTCACGCTGTTTCGTCCACGTCAAAAAATAGTTTTTATCCACTGCGATCCAAATCCAACTTAAAATCGTGTCGCACGAAATTCGTGTCGTACAATTCGTCGCCGCGCCACATGGCGATCTTGCCATTGCTTAAATCACCCAATGCGCCGCCACAAGTAACAGATGGGTCTTGAGCACCGGTTTGATAATTCGAACAGATGGCTTGCGGATAGTTTTCATGATCGTTGAGCAAGCCATACGCTTCGGTAAACGATTGTACACGGTCGATTTTCTTTTCGAGCAGCCCGTAGCGAACGTGGGTTGTGGAGCTTTGGGCCGCCGCCATTTCGCGAAGTTGAGACGTTTTGCCCAAACAATGATTGGTATGAATCAAATGGCCACGTTCGGGTAACGCGATCCGAGAAATTTTTTCCGCGAGGTCCGGCATGACTTCCCAAAATTCGGCTTCGTTGGGCGAAGCCAACAAATACGAGTGTCCCGAAGTAACCGGTGCCGTTGTCAAAAGCTCACGCATCGAACCCAACGAATCGCGATCTAGCAGCTTTCGAATTAGGACCGGCCAAATCACTCCCGGCCTCGCACCAGAAGTATTGATATTGTTGACACCGACCATCAAGCCGCGCCCATTGAAACCCATTAAACCTACGCAGCCAACCAGCGAGAAGATGACTTGTTGCTCGGACGGTTCGTCGGCTTCGATCTGAATACAGCAGACGTAATTTTTGGCAGTGGAATGCATATCCCAGGTCTGTCCGGCGATCGGGTGTTTTTGATTCAGGTAAATTACGGAGCAGCCTTGGTCCGGGACTTCGATGTCGCGGAAGTCGGTGTAATTATTGAGAACAATTAGTTCTTCAAGCGAAAGTTTGGCACCTTCGGAAATACCGGCGATTTCGTCGGCTGTAACCGAGTCGTACCAAAGAGTCTGGGCCCATTGCTCCTTTGCCAAAATCGTAATCTTGCTTTGGGAAAGCCCTGGGTTTTTCTGGACCATCAATTCACGTCGGATTGCCGCCAACTCGGCAATCGCCGCGCGAGACGACTCGCCATGAATCCGACCGCGTTCGCGGCCGGTTGATCCGGCTGAATAAGTAATAATTGGGAATCCGGCGTCAATCATGTGAAGAGTTGAGAGTTGAAAGTTGAAAGTTGAGAGCGGGTCAAGTGTTCAGTGTTCAGTCCGCCGCGGCGGATTAGCCACCTGATTCTTAGCATCGGTAGCTTGTTGTTCCTTAAGCTTACGGCCTACAGCCTTATTTCTAGCCAATTGTGTTGGTACTACCGACTCGCGTCGGTAGCTTGCGTTGCTTTTCCTCAAGTCTCAAGCCTGCCGCGTCAAGCGAGTTTCAAATTCGACGACCACGGGTCGTTCGGCGATTTTCGAGTTCACGTGAGGCCGTTTTTGGCTTAGGAGACGTTGGGCTTCATGCCGCGTCAGGCCACGAGCAGCGATCAGCCAACAGGCAACAACCGTAGCGCTTCGTCCGCGGCCCGCTTTGCAATGAACGTAGACTTTGCCACCCAACTGAACCTGCATTTCGATGAATTTTACGGCTTTTTCAATATCCGCCAACGTAGGGTGCGTAAAGTCTACTGTCGGCATGCGAAACTGGCGAATGCCGAATTTCTCGTAAGCGGCGACCGGCCCAGCGTATTCTTCGCAAGTATTGACGACCGCCGTAACGCCGCTGCGAGCCAAACCTGGCACGTCTCGTCCAAACGGGAGCGCGCCGAGCACGACGGCGGGGTCAATTTCGTCCCACCAGTGTCGATGTTTTAGGACTCTCCCAAGTAGAATATTCCATCCGAGCGTGGGGACGAACAAAAGTCGTGCTTTGAACCGTTCGAACATTCGTGTATTGTCACAGCCGTTGCGACATTGATCGTCGACGAAATTTTCTTCCAATCGATGCCAAAAACAGCAAAAAGGTTGTACACGAACCGCATGAATTTGGATATGATACTTCACCAAATTAAACTTTTTCAAATATTGTCGCCAAGGACTGGGTTACAAATAACTTCCCTTACGATCCCTCGCACTGGCGGAGAAATGATCAAATATTTCCACTCTTTGTTGGGGAGAGAGAAGGAAGTTCCCTCGCCACTTTGGGCCGTGAGTTAAGGGTCCCGGACAATCAAATCGTCAGTAATTTCCACTCCCAATCTGTGTTTAATTAGTTGAGTGAGGATCGATGGAACAACAGCCAAAATGGTCGAGCGCCGACAGTGCGGCAGTCTACGGAATCGAGCGTTGGAGCAACGGGTTTTTCTCGATTCACGAATCCGGTGATATGCTCATTCACCCAACCGGCGAGCCTGACGTCGCCTGGAATCTGGAACAGTTTCTAGCTGCGAATTTGGATGACGACATTAAGCCGCCGCTCTTGCTGAGATTGCCTTCGATCATCGAATGCCGGATCAAGGAATTAAACGAAGCCTTTCGCCACGCCATCGACGAATACGACTATCGCGGAAAATATCGATCGATGTATCCAGTGAAGGTCAATCCGCATCGCCAAGTCATTTCGGCGATGCTTAAGTACGGACGAGAATTCGGTATTGGGTTGGAAGCGGGTACCAAAGCCGAATTGGTTGCCGTACTAATTATGGCCGAGCCAGCTACGCCGATTCTTTGCAACGGCTTCAAAGATGCGATGATGATCGAGACGGCGATTCGAGCATCGCAACTCGGGCGCGATGTAACCGTGATTATCGAAAAGCCAAACGAGATTGATTTGATCGCGGACTGTGCACGGCGCTTGGGTACTTGCCCGAAACTGGGTGTTCGCGTGAAGCTTGCCGCACAAGCTAACGGACGCTGGGCTTCATCCGGTGGCTATCGCTCCAAGTTCGGTTTGACGGTCAACGAACTGGTCGAAGGCATCGAGCGAATGCGGCAATTCAAAATTTTAGACTCGCTCCACCTGCTGCACTTTCATCCAGGCAGCCAGATCAACGATGTGCGCAAGATCAAATCGTCGTTGATCGAGGCCACTCGCGTTTACGCTGACTTGGTGCAACAAGGGGTCAAACTGACAACCATTGACGTCGGCGGCGGCTTGGCGGTTGATTACACCGGAAATCAGAACACCGAAGCCTCCAGCATGAACTATACGCTGAAGGAATACGCCAACGATGTCGTGTACTACATTCAAATGGTTTGCGACCAAGCTGGCATTCCGCACCCAAACATCATGTCCGAAAGCGGTCGCGCGCTCGTCGCGCATCACGCGATTCTGCTGGTTCCAACGATCGGTGTAAATCAGCGGCCCGCGATTTACAATCTGGAGCCGCACGAATGGGAAAAATGCAAATCGATTCCGCCACTAATGGAGTTGGCTGGCGTCTTGGATGAACTCAACGAAAACAATTTGATGGAAAGTTTCCACGACGCTCAACAAGCCGTCGAAATGGTCCAGCAGCTTTTCGGTAACGGGATGTTGACGTTGGCGGGCCGAGCGCTTGCGGAAAAACTATTCTGGACCGTGTGCGGTCGAATCTGCGACTTGCTCGACGACCTGGAATTCGTTCCAAAAGAACTTGCCGAATTGCGTGAGCGATTGCCCGACACCTATTTCTTGAACTTCTCGCTTTTTCAAAGCATTCCCGATCAGTGGGCCATCGATCAACAATTTCCGATCATGCCGATCCACCATTTGGAGACGAAGCCGACGCGGCTTGGTGTGATGGGTGACATCACCTGCGATTCCGATGGCGCGATCAATTGTTTCATCGGCGAAGGTGGCCAGCGCCGCGCGTTGCCGCTGCACGAATTCAACGAATCGCAACCCTATTGGCTGGCGATCTTCCTCGTTGGTGCTTACCAAGAAATGTTGGGAGATTGCCATAACTTGTTGGGCGAAGTCCACGTTGTTACCGTTGACAACGAACACGGTCGACCAGTCCTTACCGAAGTCCAGTTGGGTGCGACTGTTTCCGAAGTACTTAAAACCGCCGATCACATGCCAGATATCGTCCGCGAAGCAATTGCGCAGCACATCGACAACGCTTTTGAACGACGTTTGATTGGCCCTGAACTGCGAACAGAGATCGACGACTTCCTCGAGCGAATGATCAACGATTACTGTTACTTGAGCAAGAAATCGTCCGAAGGCGAGCAGTCCGTCGGTGCCGGCATCAATGGCCAGATGGTCGGCTCCCGGAGCTAGGCAATTGCCGTACATTAGATTTCTCGTGTAACGGCAGTAACATCATTCAAATCAATCCCTGGCACAACATGAACCCGTTGGAATCATTGATCGCGTCGGGCACGAAACTCTGGCTTGATTCTATCGATCCAGATTTGATCATTGCGAACAAACGTTGGGGAGCCACGGGAGCGACTTCGAATCCGATTATCGTGCACGATCTCATTCGAACCGGTCGGTTTGATGGCGAATTGGAGCCGATGATTAACGAGGGTCTCGACTCGACCCGCATCGCGTGGCGGATGACCGATCAGCTCGTCGGCGCGGCCCAATCGCAATTCGTTGACGTGTGGGAACGCACCAACGGGGACGACGGCTACGTCAGTTTTGAACTGGATTCGCTAATCGAGAATCCGGGCGTCGATTTGGATCACGATATTCGCGTCGGCCGCTACATCGATGAAGGGCTGCATTGGTCGTTGGGTCAATCGAATCGAATGATTAAAGTTCCCGCGACACCAGCCGGAATCGATGCGTTGGAAGACCTTGCAGCCAACGGCGTTCCGCTCAACGTAACCTTGATTTTCACGCGCCAGCAATACGAAGCCGCTCGCGATGCAATTTGGCGCGGCGTACAGCGATTGCCTTCGCTGGATTGTTTCAAGTCCGTTTTCAGCATCTTCGTATCGCGCATCGACACATACACCGAAAAGCACTGGCCGCAGTTATCCACCGCAGCCCAAGGCATGGTTGGCATCGTTAACGCAAAACGAATTTGGGCCGACAATCGCAATTTTTGGGCCGACAAACAATGTCCGCTTAGCCAGGAGATCGTTTTCGCAAGCACCGGAACCAAAAAGCCATCCGACGATCCGACGCGATACGTCGCGGCTTTAGCGGGGAGCGACATTCAGACGAATCCGCCTGCGACGAACGACGCGTTACTTCATAGCCAAACCTCGATTACGTCACAAATCGCCGACATCATTCCGGCTGCGCTGGCGGCCGAAATCGATCGCGTCATTGACTTCGACCATCTCGAAGCGACTTTGATGCGCGAAGGCATTGAGAAATTCGTCGCACCGCAAATCGCCCTGCTGCAACTGATCGAAGCAAAGCGACTTCAATTCGCTGGGTAGTATTTAAAAGTCGCGAGTTGCAAGTTGAAGGGCGGAAAATGCTGCAAAGCTTCAGATATTCGTCTTTTCACCGGGAAAACACGCGGCCTGGAATTACGTTGCGACCGCAGATGACACGGATTCCCCGGAACGGACAAAAGGGAACGAACGGAATGGTTTGAACTCTAGCCAAGTGTGTGAGTACTACCGACTCGCGTCGGTAGCGTCCCGTTCGCGACTCGTACGAATCCACCAGGCTTGTCCTGGTGATCGTTCGGTTCGCGGTTACCTCGCTAGGAATGAACGTGAGCCACACCGGGGAGGGCCCGGGGTATCTTTCAATACTGCAAATTGAGGATTTCAGATGTCAGATTTCAAACTGAAAACTGATCCGCCGCTGCGGACTTAACCTTTGTCCCGCTCTCAACTCTCAACTTTCCACTCTCAACTACTCCACCACATCTCCATTTTCGTCGAGAATGATTTCTCGATCGTATAAATCCAAAAACCAATCGCGGCCGGAACCGCCGACAAGCAGGTCGACTTTCCCGTCGTCATGGATACTGGAACGCGGAAGCGCTTGCCGCGCGGCGGCGATGCGCTGCGAGAATGAACTTGACGATAGCCATTCGCTGGCGAGTTGCGACAAACGGAGGGAATCGGATTCGATGTCGCTGGCGTCACCCAGCAACAAATCGTCATCCGCGCCGCCATAAAGTTGGTCTTTGCCCGTCCCACCCAACAGCAAGTCATAACCAACGCCGGCGATTAGCTTGTCGTCACCTGCACCGCCCAACAACAAGTCATCGCCAGCCTCGCCGAACAATTTGTCGTCGTCGTTGCCTCCGTCCAGGTGGTCGTTTCCTTCGCCGCCCCACAAGTCGTCATCGCCGGAATCGCCGTACAGTTTGTCCGCTGCGCCATAGCCAAACAGATTGTCGTTGCCATGTCCGCCGTTCAATTCGTCGGCTAACGCGCCACCTTTGAGAATGTCATTTCCATCCTCGCCAAAGAACTGCGCGATCCATTTGTCGGCAGCGGTTCCAATCAGTTCCAACCGATCATCGCCGCTTCCACCGTGCAGAATGATGGTCTCCCCGTTGCGGTATTCATTGACACTACGAAAGCCATTGATCCACGAAATCACGCGAGCGCCGTTCGGGCCGACTTCTCGATCGATTCGGAGGACGTCGTCACCGGGTGTACCGCTGAACATTGCGCCCCCTTGGCCTGGTCCTTCGTCCAATAGGTTCGTGCCCGGGCCGCCGTCGAGAGTATCGTTGCCTTCTTCGCCAAACAACTCGTCGTTACCGTTTTCACCGAACAGAAAGTCGTTTCCGTCGCCGCCGCGCAATATGTCCGGGCCATCTTTGCCTTCCAAATGATCGTTCCCTGCGAGTCCATTGATGAAGTCGTTGAGAGGGCTGCCGACGACAAAATCATCGCCGCCTGAGCCTTTGACGATGATTCCAGCGCCTTGACTTGCTTCCACCAAAGTCCGGTTCCAACCCAATGCCGTCAAGTCGGCCAACGACAACAGCGAAAGGTCGACAGTGTCTCGAGTCCCACCGACGCGGGTTGACGCAAACAAGAATCGCAACTGACCTTCAAAGCCCTTGGCTCGATTCACTGATTGAGGGGCGATGGTTACGACCAAATCATTGATGGCGTTGTCTCGATCGGCGGTAATGATTTGGGTCGTAGCGAATTTCGTTTCGACATTGAGAACGTCCGTGCCAAGTGCTCCATCCAGTTTCGTTGCTTCGACGTCGATCGCCTCGACAACATATCCTGAACCTTTCATTTCTATCGAATTCACTCGAATCGTGCCGATGTCAGCAAAGGCCGTGCCGGTGACGAACACCGAATCGAAGCCGCCGCGCGCGTCGACTGTCAGTTTACTTACAACAGTCCGATCAAAAGCGAAATTTTTGTTGTTCAAGTTTACCGCGATTGATGTTGGGGTGACAACAATCGTAATCGAGTCGGCTGCATCTGTGCCGAACAGAACCGGACCAAGTAGGAACAACTCTTCGCTGCCGTGAATTCCGTCGTTGGCACTAAACGCGAGCGCGCCCTTGAACTCAGCGAAATCTGTGGCCCGACCGCTCTGCGTTCCTGGCAACAAGTCTTTGACTAACAACGTCCCTTCCGAAGCACCATTGCTCGTCCACAATTCATTTCCATGAGTTAAATCCTTCGCTTCGAAAAACAAACTTCCATTGAGGTTAAACAAGTCGTCGACGTTCGAACCTTGAGTACCAGGAATGATATCTCGAACCAAAAGCGTATTGCCGGCAGAGTTGTTGCTTTTCCACAATTCCTCGCCATGGGCGCCGTCGTTGGCAGTAAAGAACAACGTCCCGTTGACGTTAACCAAATTTTCAGGATTCGAACTTGTCGTACCGGCGTTGATATCTTTGACCAGGTTCGTTAGCGCAGCCGAACCGTTGCTGCTAATCAGTTCGCGGCCGTTCGATCCGAATAAGCCGCTGAAAAACAGAGTGCCATTGACGTTGACCAAATCTCGAGGATCGGAGCCAGTCGGGCCCGGGTTCACGTCTTTGACTAACACCGTTCCCGTCCCGAGCAAATCGGTTTTCCATAGCTCATTTCCATTGACGCCGTTATTTGCCGGGAACATCAGGACTCCGCCGGTTTGCGTAAATCTGAATGAATTTGAATTCGCGATGCCTGGATTGATGTCCTTGATCAAAGCTGTGCCGAATAACAATCCGCCAAAGGTGAAGGGTACATGTCGCCACGGTTCAAAACCATGTACGCCATCGTTGGCTCCAAATATCAACGCGCCACTCGATGCGGTTAGGCCACCGGGGCTTGAACCGTTGATGCCAGGGTTGATGTCCTGGACCAATTGGGTTCCCGCGGCAGTCCCATCGCTCTTCCAAAGTTCCTGTCCATGGACGCCGTCATCGGCATTAAAAAATAATTTCCCGTCGAATGATGTCAGTTGGCCCGGCCCGCTAAACTCCGACGTGCTGGGATCAAGGACCTTAACTAAGAGCGTTCCGGTTGTGGTGCCGTTGGTCTTCCATAGCTCCCTACCGTTAACGCCATCCGAGGCGGTAAAAAACAAGATATTATTGGCGACTGTAAAATCGCCCGGCCGAGAATCGCCAATCCCGGGACTAATGTCTTTGACTAAAACCCTGTTGCCCGCAGTTCCATTACTCTTCCAAAGTTCTGTACCATTGATTGAGTCACGCGCGGAAAAGAACAAGGTTCCATTGAAGTTAAATATTTGACTGACGTCAGCGCTCAATGTTCCGAGGTTGATGTTTTTCACCAGCGTGGTGCCGACCGCAGTCCCGTCGCTTTTCCAAAGTTCCTGGCCGATCAGGCCATCGTCCGCTTCTAAAAACAACGTGCTGTTGAAATTGACCAATTCACTCAAACGAGGCTCCGCGAAACCCACCCGAAAATCTTTGACTAAGACTGTGCCACTGGCGATCCCATTGCTCTTCCAAAGTGCACTGCCAAAGGTGCCGTCGTTTGCTTCGAAAAAGAGATTGCCATTGACATTGATTAAATCGTTGAGGCTGGATCCGGCGCTGCCCGGGCGAATGTCTTTAACCAACAGCGTCCCGGCAGCTAAGCCGTTCGATTTCCAAAGCTCGGTGCCAAGGACGCCATCCGACGCCGTAAAAAAAATGGTGCTACCCACGTTTGTAAAATCACGCGGATACGATCCAGACGTTCCAGCTTTAATGTCAATGATTAGCACTGTACCGGCAGTGGTTCCATCACTTTTCCACAACTCTTGCCCATTGGCTTCGGTTCTTGCCGAAAAAAGCAACGTGCCGCCAACGCCAATCAAATAAGCGAGACTCGAAGGTTCAGGTCCGCTTCGAATGTCTTTGACCAAAACGGTCCCGGAGGGGGAACCGTTACTTTTCCAAAGCTCGTATCCAACAACGCCATCATCGGCTTCGAAAAACAAGACCCCGTTTACATTGGTAAGTACATTTGGCCCTGACGAACTAGCACCAGGCTGGATGTCTTTTACCAACACGGTTCCCGCGGCCGTTCCGTTGGACTTATACAACTCATAGCCGACGACGCCGTTGTCGGCCTGGAAAAAGACGGCGCCGCTCACATTGGTCAAATTTTCCGGATTGGAACTGCTGTCCCCAACCGGCGCGATGTCCTTAACCAACAGCGTGCCGGCCGTTGTTCCGTCGCTCCTCCAAAGTTC
>JANMEB010000644.1:0-4502 GCA_031376585.1 Planctomycetota bacterium
GAGCTCGCGGTATACGAAGCAATGCTTGCGCGGCGAAATTCAAAAGTCGCTCTCGCCCTGGAGATGTTCGAGCGAGACGTCCAGCCGAAGCTCGATGATTATTTGGCGGGCAAGATCGACGAAGCTGCGTTTCTGGCGGCCGCGCGTCCTTGGCAGAATTATCGCGAAGCCTATCGGCCGCTAGTGGAAGCGGCGAAATCGGCCGGCGCACCTGTAATCGCGTCGAACTTTCCGCGACCCGTGCGCACCAAGATGATGGGCGACCCCGAGAAAGCGTTGCAGGGCTTGGGAGAAGATCGCAGCTTGGCCCCTGCCGAATTCCTTCCCAACTCCGACGCTTATTGGAAGCGAACCGACAATGCGGTGCGCGGGCATTTGGGAATGATGCAGGCAATGGAGGGCAATGATCGACGCTATACAACTCAATCGCTCTGGGACAATTCGATGGGCGAATCGTGCGCTTTGGCTCTCGACAAACACCCAGGCTACAGCGTCGTTCACGTCAACGGCGGATTTCACACATCTTATTGGGATGGGACCGCGGGCCAATTACGGCAGCGAAAGCCCAACGCCAAAATCAAAACGGTTTCGATCTTGCCGGCGGCTAGCCCTTCAAGCGTGAAACTACAGGGCGCGCCGGTCGCAGATTACGTAGTATTGGCCGAAGAACGTGCCAGCAACTTAAACGACGATCGCTGGTCCGTTTTTGTAAATCGCAAGAGTCATTACCAGTTGTACGTTCCCGCAAGTGCGACGGCGGATCACCCGGTGCCGCTGTTGATTTGGCTTGGGGACGATGGGCTGACGTCAAGCGAAGGGATGGAGTATTGGAAAACGGTGCTTGGCGATCAAACGGCAATTGTGGCGATTGAGCCGCCATTTCGTGAACGCCAGAGGGACTTGAGCGTGGGTGGTCGCTGGTTTTGGAACGATAATTTTTCCGAAGACATTTCAGGCATGGTTGGGGCGATCGACCGTACGTGGAGCTACGTACTCCAACGGTATCCGATCGATCCAAGTCGAGTTTGCTTAGCGGGAGAAGGAAGCGGTGCGACCGTCGTCGCAGCGGCCACGTTGTTGACCGATCAAATGAAATTGAATTCCGTCGCGATTGGGCCGCGGCAATATTCCAAGATCAAGGATTTCCCGCTACCGCTGTTGGAAGATTGGGGAACTCAACAGCCTCCAGCTAGAACTTTGCGAATCATTGGCAAACCGGGCGATGTTGCATGGTGGCGTGACGAATTAAAGGAGTACGAATCCGTTGGATTGAAAACTACGTGGCTGGACGAATTCAGCGATTCGTGGCAAGCGGCGAATCAAGCCGAAGCCTCCATTCGAGAGTCGCTCCGATTAAAGGGGATGGCTGAAGAAGACGCGCGGAGCAAACGCTATGTCGTGATCGATTCGGACTCGCCGCTCCATTGGGCTTGGGGACGTTTGGCTGCGCGGCGGTTTACGAACGAGTCAACTCACTGCGTTGCGGTCGCGAGGGCTCATGCCGTTGACGGTGCGACGCCGATTTCCCTTTCAGTCACCCCAGAAACCGCCGCCAGCGCGGAGGCCCTCCCGAAATGCCCTGGGCCTTTCGGCGGCACGACAGTCTTGGTTGTAGATCCTGCTGAGGTAACCCAATGGTTGGAAGTCGAAAAAAATGACCCCGTCAACAAAGCCAGCCGCTTTCATCGATTGCGAATCGCGACCATCGGCGCTGGCGGACTAACAAACGTACTCAAGACTTTGCTCGATAAAAAGCGAACCAACGTCTTGATCGTCCCAGCGAAATTTTATGCGGGAGAAGAATTGATGCGTGGGCTTGAAAAACAGGCCAGTGAATTTTCGGATCGAATGACCATCCAATGGCTTCCCGGGCTTGGCGGTCAACAATTGCCCTTGGCGAAGGACTGACGTCTAACGGCAAAAGTCCGGCGACAACTCGGTCGTCGCTGGCGATTGTTTAAACGCTTCCGTTGTGGTCCAGCGGACTGTTACAATGGTGTCATGGCCAGCGGCGAAAATTCATCGGCGGACGGTTCGAATTCGCATCAGCGCTTTCAGTCGACGCATTGGAGCATGGTGTTGGCTGCGGGCCGTGGAACCGAAAACGACGCGGTTACCGCGCTCGAGACGCTTTGTGAGACTTATTGGTTCCCATTGTACGCTTTCGTCCGCCGACGCGGATTTGCCCACGATCAAGCGGCCGATTTGACCCAAGGTTTTTTTGCCGACTTGCTGCAACGGCAAGATCTCCAAAATGTAGATCCGCAAAAGGGTCGCTTTCGTGCGTTTCTGTTAACAGCAATCTCGAACTATATTGGCAATCAGCTCGATTTTCAAAAGGCCCAAAAGAGAGGCGGAAACGTCAAGACCCTTTCGCTCGATTTCGAGCAAGCCGATCAACGAATTCGCCTGGAGCCTTTTCACGAACAAACTGCCGAATCGGAATTTCTAAAAGAGTGGGCGCTAACCTTGCTCGAAAAGGCTCGTCATGCTATTCGCGCAGAATTCGCTCAATCAGACCGCGCCGAATCGTTCGATGAACTTCAAGTTTTCCTGAGTGGTGATCGGCCCGATATTTCGTACCAACAAGTCGGGGAGAAAATTGGAAAATCGGCTGGCGCAGTGAAGGTCGCCGTGCACCGTTTACGACAGCGATTTCATCAGCAAATTCGGCAGGAAATCGCTTGTACCGTGGCCACGGAAGCGGAAATTGACGCAGAAATACACGATTTGTTCGATGCTTTGCGATCTTAGAAAATTTTCTGTAACCCAGCTACAAATTTTCTTCTTATGTAATTGCCGGAACGACTATTTGGCAATCGATTGCCTCGGCACTAAGCACTTTCATTGATCCGCCATTACATTGAGCCCACTCATGAACGCGACTTCTCGTTGTCCCCGTTGCGGGGCGCAGTATGCTTCGACAGATCCGAATACCCCTTGCCCGGCTTGTCTGATAAAAATCGGCTTGGCCTCATGGGAAGCCAATTCTGCCGAGAGTTTCCCCGCTACCGAAGGGAGGCGCGGCGCGGACGACACGCCAGTCGTGCCCGTCCAATTCTCGATCCAAGATTTAGCTGGGAAGTTTCCGCAACTCGAATTACTCGAATTGATTGGAAGCGGCGGAATGGGATCGGTCTACAAAGCCCGCCAAAAAAGCCTCGATCGAATCGTCGCACTCAAGATCATTCGCCCCGACGTGAATGCCAAGCATGGTTTTGCCGACCGGTTTATCCGTGAGGCTCGGGCGCTAGCGCAAATGAGCCACCCGAACATTGTCACGGTGCATGATTTTGGCCAAGTCGACGGACTGTATTTTCTCGTGATGGAGTTTGTCGACGGCGTAAACTTGCGGCAGATGCAGCGAACACGAAGACTCGATCCGCGCCAAGCACTCGAAATTGTTCCAGCCATTTGCGATGCACTTCAGTTTGCGCACGATCATGGGATCGTGCATCGCGATATCAAACCTGAAAACATCTTGGTTGACAAACTGGGTCGAGTAAAAATCGCCGATTTCGGATTGGCCAAGCTCTTAAATCAAGAAACGGCAACCCCCGCCTTAACCGGAACGCATCATGTGATGGGGACGATGAACTACATGGCCCCAGAACAATTCGAACATCCCACCGAAGTTGATCATCGGGCTGACATCTATTCGTTGGGCGTGGTTATTTATGAAATGCTCACCGGCGAACTTCCATTGGGCCGGTTTGCTCCGCCTTCCAAGAAGGTGCAGATTGACGTGCGTTTGGACGAAATAGTACTGCATACGCTAGAGAAAGAACCCGGCCTTCGTTATCAACGCGTTAGTGATTTGAAAACGGACGTTCAATCGGTCTCGATGAATCCGCCACCTGCTAGAGCATCACGCCCATCGCCACTTGTCGCTTCTGGAGCGATACCACCCAAACCGGGACCTTTGTATCCCGCGACTGCAAACCTTGGATTGCCCAGTTTCGTTCAGAGTATTCTCTATCTGTTACTGTCGTTTCCGCTGGGCATTGTCTATTTTGTTGTGCTGACCACGGGGTTTGCCGTTGGGGTAGGTACGATTGTCATTTGGGTTGGGTTATTTGTCCTTTTGTTGACGCTGATACTGGCCCGCAGTTTCGCCGTATTTGAGGGCGTGCTGTCGACGAACTTGTTGCACATGCCGATCGCGCCTAAACGATATATCGACGAGCATGCAACTATTTGGGATCGAGTTAAGTCGATATTTGCAGACCCGCTGACCTGGAAAAGCGTCGCGTACCTTTTTATCAAATTCCCGCTGGGGATCGCCTCGTTTGTAGCGACCGTAACACTTCTCTCTGTTTCAGTGACGCTGTTGGGATCAACCTTGGTGTACGAGATGCCGTGGCAAGTCCTACAAATTGGTACGTGGCGGATTGACTCATTGTGGAAGTCGGCGATTGCTACGATGTTGGGCGCGATCCTAATGTACGCAAGTTATTACGTTCTCCGCGGCTTGGCTTGGGTTCACGGACGACTGGCCCAGG
>JANMEB010000648.1:0-1400 GCA_031376585.1 Planctomycetota bacterium
GGTTCGCCGGTTGAAGTCGGCGTCCCAGCGGTGGTTTGGTTGACCGTCCCGCTCCCACCAGTGGTCCCGTTGTTCGGCGCGACAATCGCCGGTTCCAGCACGCTGCGCGTTCCGTAGCCCGTCAAGTTCGTGATTTCAATATCCGTCGAAGTCAATCCCTCGCGTCCGTCACCGTTGACCACATGCAATTCCCTCACACCTAACGAGGACAACTCGATTCCCCGTTTTTGTAAAAGCAAATCGTTGGGGATTCTAAAACGGTTCGTTTGCTTTGTGGTGTCGGTGACCGAGCCATCCTGCGTCGCTTCAAAGCCGCTGGGTGTTGGCTTGTAATGTGAATTGACGTCGATCACCGTCTCGGTCGAATGGCCCACGTGCCCGGTGTCGTGGACTTTTTCGTAATGGCCTTCTCTCGGCACGCCATTAACCGACTGAACGCTGTCTATCTTTAGTTTAAATTCAGGGTCCTTGTCTTCAAATTTATATTTGCCTTTAGTCGTCGTATCTGCCGTACCGTAAAAACGAGTCCGTTGGTTGCCTTGCGTGTAGTCGTAGCCCGGCGACGTCGGATCAGGAATCCAAGGCCCGTGAGTCGGGTCGTTCAACGCAGGCGGCGAATCGGGAGTAACGGTCAAGTCATCAATGACCGTGGTCAAGTCGTAATGGCTAGTGCCGTTACCGGACCCGCTACTAACCAAGTTCGCTTTGTCCAAGTACTCAGTATTCGAGCTGCTTTGCGACTGATTCAATGTCGTTTCGCCATCCATCGTGGGCGAACTGTTGATCTTATGGTTCCAACTCGTCGCGCGGTTTCCTATGCCACTGGTCACGCTCCAATCCGTGGCGCTATCGCCATCTCGGCGAACCGTCATTTTACCTTTGTCGAATTCGGCGCGCACATTGTCGTGAAACGTTCCGTTGCTGCCAATCGTTTCCACAAAGTGAAATAATGACTTGCCATTTTCGTCGTCCAGCCCATTCGTTGTTTTCTTGTCGTGCGATTCGCTAACGCTGTCCGTCGTTTCGGTGACCGTGTCGTGCGAAGTCGTCGTAACGTACGCCGAAGAATAACCGTTCACAATCGGATTGACGGTAGGATCTGCCGGGTCGGAAGGCGACGTGATATTGGAATTACCGGCCGACAATGGATCGTCGCGCTCAGAGCCGAGAACTGGAATTTCGGCGAGAACTTCCGGCGGGGATGCATTGAGGACTTTGGGGACCAGGACCACAACGAAGTGCGGTCTGGTTTGGTTCAAACCTTTGTTCCAATTCGTGACGACCTTCGCGGTCGAATGGAATCGATCGCCATTGAAAGCGTCAATGCTCCAAACCGTTTCGAGCGTATTCCCTTCGACAATGTTGTCTCCCGCCGGCTGCGAGTTCGCGAACAACAATCC
>JANMEB010000699.1:0-11136 GCA_031376585.1 Planctomycetota bacterium
GCACTATGCCGCGTTTCGTCGTTCGCGGCGCGAGTCGCCAGCATCGATGTCGAAATTTGGAAGAGGTTGCTCGATGGCGTGGTTTAGCTCCCACAGTCGAGCCTGCTTGGTAAAGCTATAAAACGCCGCGAGCCAGCTTAGTTGCAGACCTTTTTTGCCATCCAGTATCCCAAGCTGCAAAATATACTCGCGGAAAAACCGCCACATTGGGCGCACCAGCAACTTGAAATAACTCGTATCTCGCCGCGATTGTCGCCATTGTTCTGCTTGGAGCGAAGTGTAGCGATGATACTTAAGAAAGAACTGATCATAAGTCCAATACGAATAGTGCAGCAATTGATGCTGCAAAAAGCCGATGCGGCCTGTGGAGACTTTAACCTCACCATGATCGCTGGGGCCGGCGTAACGGCAGCGATCGCGCGAGAACAAGCGAATGACTTTGTCCGTGCGCGCGTCACCGAAATGCAGTCGATGGCCCATAAAATGATTCGTTCGATAAATCCAATATCCGTCGCATTCCGGTCCTCGCGAAAGCGTTAGGCGAATTTCCTCCACCAATTCTGGTGTCGCCCGCTCGTCGGCATCCAAGAGTAGGATCCACTGATTGCTCGCTTGGGGAATCGCCCAATTTTTGAAATCTCCCGACGTAACGAATTCGCGCTCGATGATCCTGGTTCGCGGAAAGCGGCGGGCAATTTCCAATGTTCGATCCGTCGAACCGGAATCGGCAACAATAATTTCATCCGCCAACGAGGCAACGCTATCCAAGCAGGCTTGGAGGTTCTGCTCTTCGTTCTTGCACGGAACGATGATCGTGATCGGATGCTTCATGACGAATCGATGTTCAGCAGCGCAGCAGTTACGCATAGGCCGCGATTAACGGCCCAGTCGAGGCAAAGCCACTCAGCCTTGCTCCCTATTTCGTTATCGAAAAGTAGGTCAAAATGGCGAACCTTGTCAACCTGAGTTCCCGCAGCCTTTTTTGTGGAAACGACTTGGTCAGAAATAACTAGATTTCGTTTCCCCCACCCTGCCCTCCCTCCTTTGACGCGCGGGACCCATGGAAGGCTATTTTTACTAAGTCCAAAGTCTGGGAAAACCGCCGTGACACAGCTTATTCTGACGCTCGAATCGACCTGTGACGAAACTGCTTGCGCTATCGTGCGCGACGATTTGCATGTACTCGCTAGCGTTGTTGCCTCCCAAGACGCGTTGCACCAGCGATATCACGGTGTCGTGCCGGAGATCGCGGCGCGGGCTCACGTCGAACGAATCTTGCCTGTCATCGACGAAGCACTTCGCAAGGCAGTCGTAAAGCTCTCCGACATTGCCGCGATTGCCGTCGCGAATACTCCGGGCTTGTCGGGTTCGCTGGTGGTTGGACTAACCGCTGCTAAGAGCCTCTCGCTGGCGACTGGCAAGCCGCTGATAACGCTTAATCATTTGCATGCACACATTTATGCTTGTCGGATCGCATCGGGGGTGGAGATTTTTCCGTGCGTTGGAATGATCGTCAGTGGTGGCCACAGCCATTTGTATTATTGCGTCTCGGCCCTCGATTTTCGATTTCTCGGCGGGACGATCGACGACGCCGCAGGCGAAGCGTTTGACAAAGTCGCCGCCATGCTGGGGTTAGAATTTCCTGGCGGACCAGCGATTTCGCGTGCTGCGGCCACGGGCAGTCCAACCGCGTTCGACTTCCCGCGCCCCTTTGTCAAAGACCGCCAGCGATTGGATTTCAGTTTTAGTGGATTGAAAACCGCCGTGCGTTACGCGATCGTCGGCCAAGGTAGGCAGGACTTCACCAAGCTTCATCTCGACCCGCAGTTGATCGCCGATATTTCAGCAAGCTTTCAACAAGCCGTCGTCGATTGCCTTGTTGCCAAATCGATTCTAGCGTTGGAGCAAACCGGTCTGAACACGCTCTGCGTCGGAGGTGGGGTTGCGGCCAACAGGCTGCTTCGCCAACAGATGACCGAAGCACTCTCCGAGCGGAAATCGCGTTTGTTCATCGCGCCCCCGGAGCTTTGTACTGATAACGCCGTTATGGGTGCGATCGCTTTCGAACGCTTGCGGGCCAATGATGTTGACATGCTCGACGTCGACATCGTCCCGGGCTTGGTGCGTCGGTAATCCGAAACACAAATTCCCCGCCTCAAGCTGAGGGGCATTTCGTGGGGCGCGAGAATGCATTCAGTTTCGACCGCGATTTTTTGTCGATTTTTTTTGCAAAGTGACTGGACATGAAACTTAGGCTGAATCAGTCTGAAATTCATGGGTTACATTTCAGATGGCCTGCAACTTTTCTTGAACCCCGCTACGTTTCGCGCAGTCTGGGGATTTGATCGTCAGCTACATGCGGCCAACGGCAATATGCAGCGCGCCTGTGAAACATTTTTTGATCACGCCGGTATTCAAGCGACTGTGCATCGGCCGTGGAATGTTCCGGCTGCCGGGATTCTATTCGTTAGCGATCATACGTCGTCGTTAGATGGATTTGCACTTTCGTTGGCATGCCCGCAACACTTGCAACTCCGTCGCGTCATCTTCCTTATTACTGGATATGTCTTGGGGCGCACCGTGGCCCGGCAAAGCGTTTTGGTCTGGCCGCGCGGTAATTATCACAACTTGGTTCATGAGACCCACGGCTTTGTCGACCGTGTCGCTTATGTGATGACCCATCGCTGGGGATCATGGGTCCGCCCGAATCGTGCGCTTCACAGGATGTGCCAGACCCTCGCCGAAGGGAAATGCTTGTCGCTGCTCCCATCTGGAACGGTGGGTGAAACGCATTGGCGGTCCGGAGTCGGGGCGATCGTGCAAACATCGCTTCGAATTTCTCCCAGGCCCGCTGTTCCACTTTATCTGGCCCCGGTCTACATCGATTGGCAAGCGGATCTCAAGCGAATCTCAGTGTCCGCGCCGGGCCTGATTTCATTTGAAGACATCGTCGCCCAAGCCGGCGCGAAATTGGGACGAACTGAGCTGACAAGCTGGCTCAAGCAACGCTACCGCGAACGAAGTTGGCAATACACTTCTTGCTAAGCTTGAAATCGGGCGATCTTCGGCATTGATGCAGCCCGGTCTTAAATGAAAAACCAACGTTGTGGATAAATGCGAGTCGTTGGTTTAGCTCAATTCTAGAATTACTTGGACTCGATATCGAACAAGTTGACGGGCTACCGCCGCACTCGTCTCCCCGCATAGTCAACAAAATTGGAGATTGAACCATGAAACTCGTTGCGTCGAAATCGAAGAAAAAACACGCTTTGGCTTATGCAGTCGCGGGTGCGGCGGTTTTGGGGACAGGTGCCACAGCCGAGGCTGACTTTATCGGCCCATACATTCACCCCAATTGGACCTACGTTCCCGGCGGTGATTCAAGCAACTCCGGGACTAGTACAACTTTTCAGTTGATAGGTTCCAACGATGGTGGCGGTCCTGACACCGCACTGTACACAATTGCCGCCGCAGCCAATGGTACCGTTTCGTTTGACTGGAATTATTCCTCTGGTGACTCTGGAAACTATGATTTCGGTGGATTCTATTTAAATGGTGTTTTCACCACGCTTGCGAATAACGCCAGCCAAGGCGCTGGAATATTCTCGACCGGCGTAAACAACGGTGATATCTTCGGTTTCTTTGTCACGGCTACGGACTCGAGTTTTGGCCCGGGAACCTTGGACATTTCCAATTTTAGTGGACCATCGGCGATTCCCGAACCCGGGTCGTTGGGCTTGTTGGCCCTCGGTACGCTTGGCGGCGCACTGGCGCTTCGTCGACGCCGTAAATCGCAAGTCATCTAGTTCAGTGGCGATTCTTGACATCGGTCAAAATAGTCTTCAAGCTCGGTCTTCGGATCGAGCTTTTTTATTTCTAGGTTCCATCCGATCGTGGGCGATTGCGAAGCGACATGGAAAATGGAGAATGTGATAATTCAATGCAATTTGCTCCGAGAGCTCCGCAATGGCTGAACGGCTAGCACAAAAACTGTTGTTGATTGGATGGGATGGCGCGGATTGGCAGATTATCAAACCGCTACTTGAGCGCGGCGAAATGCCAGCGCTTCAAAGCCTGATCGAACAAGGCGTCATGGGCAATTTCGCGACCATGCGCCCGATGATTTCGCCGATGTTGTGGACGTCGATGGCGACCGGCAAAGTCCCTTATTTGCATGGGATTTGCGGCTTTACCGAACCGGATCCAAACAGCGAAAAAGGTGCCCGTCCCGTAACTAGCACCAGCCGAAAATGCAAAGCCTTTTGGAACATCCTGACTCAATCGAATATTAAGAATCACGTTGTGGGATGGTTCGCTGGACATCCTGCCGAACCGATCAACGGAGTATGTGTCTCCGAGTTGTTTGCCAAACCGATCCGCTCGGTGGACCAAGACTGGCCAGTCGTCTCTGGCAGCGTTCATCCGTGCAAGCTATCGGAAACTTTGGCAGAACTTCGAATTCACCCGCAGGACTTGTCGCTGGATGAATTGGAACACTTTATTCCCAAAGTTAGGTCGATTGACCAGGCCAATGACAAGAATGTTCGGATGTTGGCTTTGCAATTGGCCGAATGCGCGACGAATCAAGCGGTAACGACGTGGATTATGGAAACGCAGCCTTGGGAAATGGTCTCGGTTTACTTTAACACGATTGATCATCTCTGTCACGGTTTTATGTACTTTCATCCGCCGAGGATGGAGCACATCCCCGAGCAGGTATTCAATTTGTACAAAGACGTGGTGAACACAACGTACAAATTTCACGACATGATGTTGGGGCGGTTGTTGAAACTTGCTGGTGAAGAGACGACCGTAATGATCGTTTCCGATCACGGATACCAAACCGGTCATCGTCGACCGATTTTAACGCCTCAAGAACCGTCCGGCCCAGTCGCTTGGCATCGGCCCTACGGAATTTGCGTACTCAAGGGCCCGCACATCCGTCGCGACGAATTGCTTTTTGGTGGCCGAATTCTTGACGTGACTCCGACCGTACTCACGTTGTTTGGCCTTCCCATCGGCGACGATATGGCCGGCGTTCCGTTAGTTCAAGCGTTCGACCACGAAGTGACGCCGGATAAAATTCCCAGTTGGGAGGACGTGCCCGGCGAATGCGGAATGCACTCCGGCGAAATCCAAAGCGATCCGTTTGCCGAAATGGCCGCGATGAATCAGCTTGCCGAATTGGGATATATCGACCCACTGTCCGATGACAAGCAAACAACCATGCGCCGCGCCGCCGACGAAGCACAATACAACTTGGGCTGTTCACTGATGTGGACAGGCCGCCATTCCGAAGCCGTCGAGTTGCTTGAAGCAGTTCATCGCAGTCAATCGACACGCTTGGCGGTCGCCTACAATTTGGCCGACTGTTATCAAAAACTGAATCGGTTGGAGGATGCAAAAAAGCTGCTCGAATATGTCGCCGCCGGAAACTGCTCCGATCCGGGAATGGAAGACCATAATGTCCGGGTCGTCCCGCAAGTCGATTTGCTGCGCGGGTTGTTGGAACTTAATTCTGGAAACCCGGAACAAGCTGTTAATTACTTGCTGATGGCCGAAAAATCCGTCGGCAAATTTCAAGGCTTGCACCGGAATATCGGCAACGCCTATTTGCGGATGAATCGTTGGGCCGATGCTGCCCGAGCGTTTGAAAAGGCATTGGAAGTCGATCCGGACGACCCGGAGGCGTACCACGGAATGTCCGTCGTTTACCTTTCAGAGAATCGTAATCAACTGGCCGAAGAAAATGCGTTGCGCTCGATTGAGATTCTTTATCATCAACCACAAGTCCATTATCACTTGGGCGTTGCGTTGTCGCGGCTGGGAAAGACGCAGCGAGCTAAACAGGCACTGCGAGTTTCGCTGACGATGAATCCCAATAATCCCGAAGCCCAAAAACTGTTCTCACTTCTTTGTCAGGCGTGACCATGGAACAGCTTCCACTGGTTCATATCGTTTCTGGATTGCCGCGCTCGGGGACATCGCTGATGATGCAAATGTTGGTCGCAGGTGGAATGATTGCGCTGACCGACGATCGTCGTGCCGCAGATGCTTCCAATCCCAAAGGCTACTTTGAATATGAACCGGTCAAAAGCATAGCGCGGGACAATTCCTGGGTAACGCTTGCCGAGGGTAAAGTCGTCAAAGTCATTTTGCAATTGTTGCCATTTCTGCCTCTCGGTTTTCATTACAAGGTCGTCTTGATGGATCGCTGCTTAGACGAAGTCATGAAATCGCAAGCGACAATGTTAGCCCGCAAGACGGTTGCTAACACTTTGGTTCGACCTGAAATTCTGAAGCAAACATTTGCGAAGCACTTAGAACAGACTCGTGACCAGTTAAACCGCAACGCCAATTCTTCATTGCTCGTCGTCTGTCATCATCAACTTTTGGAGCAGCCCAAGTCGACTATTTCGGCAATCGCCGATTTCATGCTGCCGCAAAAGCTGGATTTCGAGGCGATGCTCCAATCGATCGACAAGTCTTTGTATCGTTCGCGTTCCGAATAATTTGGAATCGTTATTTCCAAATCACTTGGGCCAATGCGCTACCGAGCCAAACTGCTCCGAGACCAAACACGATGTGGGCTCCGACGTTGGCGAACGCAAAACCGTTTTGCCCATCGCTCAGCAAATTCATACTCTCATGGCCAAAAGTCGAAAACGTAGTGAAGCCGCCCAAAATTCCGACAAAGACAAAGGCTCGCGCTTCGGCGGAAAGCAATCCGCGCGTTTCCGCAAGCTGCGCCAGAAACCCTATTAGAAAACAACCGATCAAGTTAACCGCGAGCGTACCATACGGAAACGCGACGCTTTTTGAAATTTGCTGCACGTACTCGCTAATCCAGTATCGCAGCACCGAGCCGATAAAACCGCCGACACCAACCAAAAGCACGTTGCCCACGGATTCCGCCTTCATTCGAGGTTGTTTGACAGAACTACGATTGACTAATGCGGCCATAGAATTGCGGGCGGCGGTCGGCGAAGCGATGAACTTCGTGCTGGTTCGGTACGTGAACTAGATGCTTTTGCCGCGCGATCGCCGGTTGAATTTCGGCGCGCAAGATTTCAAAACGATCGTGATTGGCAAACGCCAGATCCCGACCATTGGGCGCACAGATTTTGCTTTTGCCGATGAACGTAAATCCATTCTCCTCGCCGACACGATCCACAGCGGCGAAATAAATATTGTTCTCAAGTGCTCGGCAATTCGGCACAAAATCGGCCGTGCATCCCGACGTCACCGGCCAATTCGTGGGCAACACTACGATATCGGCACCTTGCAGTGCCAACACGCGGACCGTCTCGGGAAACGAACAGTCGTAGCAAACGAGCATACCGATTTTGAGACCGAGATGCTCGACGACTTCGAATGGTTGGTCCCCTGGCCGCGTGAAACGGTCTAGTCCGAGCTTTGGCAAATGGATCTTGCGATAGCTTGCAATCCAGCCAATGGGCCCGAGTAAAGCAACCGTGTTGGCAAGTCCTTGCTCGGTTCGCTCTAGAAATCCAAAGATGGCCGAAGTATTCAAATCGCGGCAACATTCGATCAGCCGGTGAATTTCGCTTGAGTCGGCGTCAAGCGCCGCAGCGTGGGCAGACTCCGCGTCCGAGAAACAATAGCCCGATAAGACGCACTCAGGAAATATTGTCAGATCCGCGCCACTTCCGGCGGTCGATTGCAAATGCTCGATCACTGTTGCGGTATTTCGAAGTGGCTCGGCAAATACGACTGGCATCTGCACGCCAGCAATTTGGTAAACTTCTTTGGTCTTCATGTTCGGTCGCTCGAAAGTCAATGAACCCCAACTTCGCTTGTCTCCAATATACACGCGATCATGACTGCAATCACCGGCGAAGAAGCGAAATCGCAACGGGACCAAATCAAAAAAATGATCTTGGGTAAAATTCTCGTTGGCCTTGGCGTACAGCACGCCGACGAATGGATCGAAAGTGCCTCGTTGAAACTCGACGAAGAAATTCTTTCGCAATGCGATGCAACATTTCCTGGTCCATCCGACTCGGACCATTCGAAAGGAAAACGTTTGCAGGCCGGGATATCGATTTGGGCGTGTTGGCCGACGGTTGGGGCCGATTTGAATGCCGCCTGCATCTATGTCGTGCTCGGCAAATTCGTCGGGTGCCAGTTCACCACTGCAGTTAGTTCTCGGTTGGGTCGGTCGCTGGAACACAATCCGCAATGGTTCGACGCGTTGCGGACATATTGTTTGCACCTGGATCGGGGTTCTTGTTTGCTAACCGCTCCGGGACAATTCACTTACCGATATCTGCGTCGATTGGCGGATTGGATTCCGGTTCATTGGGCTGTTTTGATGCAGGCAACCGTCGATACGCTTGGAAGGCAATTGATTGACGCTCAATCGCTGAATTCGTCCCGGCAGAGTCAAACGTCGACGACTATTATTCGAGTCGTGGCGTCGACTGGCGATTTGGCGGGCGAGGATCAATGCGTCGCGGAGCTTTGCAGCGAAGTCCGCGCGCTGTATGTCCGACCCAACGGCAACATTGAACTATTGCTTGTCGCGCGTCTCGCGAGCGCGAATGATTCCGCTCGACGAACACTAATCTTGTCAAACGATGCTTCGGCGCGGTCAAGACATATTGCGAGACTTTTGAAACAAGGTGCGATCGCGTGGCACGTCTACGACTCGAAGCTTGAGGCAAATGCTCCTTGCGAACCCCCTAAAGTCGCGCAGTTGGCCGCGGCGAGAGTCTTGCGTCTGGCGGACATTGATCCGAGTCGTTACGTATCTCATTTCACTCGGCGGCAGAAAGGCGGGTGGCTCGACGAAAGTGACGCTACGTATCTGGACTCGCTATTGTTTGGCGGATCAAGCCCGGACCGCGGTTCGCTGGCCACGTTGATTCGAATCGTTGTACAACGACAGTTAGTCGCCAACAATCGCTTAACGCGCGACTCAAGTCGAGTGGTCTGCTTTACGAATCGACTATTGGGTGAATTCAAACAACTTCGGTCGTTTCGAAATCATTTGGCGCGTTGGGATTTCGAACCGTATGGCATTGCCATCGATCGAACGGTGCTGGTGGGAGCAGGAGCCCGACCGGTTGAGTACGGTTCCGAGCTTGCTTGGCAGCAAATGGCGGCGGAGAGTCGTCCCTTTTTTCAATTGGCAGATGCGGGTAGCGCCAATTGGGAAATCGAGGACGAATGGCGATACGTCGGCGATTTCGATTTGGCCAAAGTCGCACCGCATCAAGCCATCGTTTTCGTCGCTAGCGAAGACGACGCAAAACTAATTTCTCCGGTTTCCTCATGGCCCGTGCTAGTGTTGCAAGAATGATTTCAAAACGCTCGCGTCATTGCATCGCGTGACGGCGGATCGTCGCCAGCATCCGGCAAAAAATGGAAAAGGCGGGTTGAGCCCTTTGGTGAGTTCGGCTAAATCACTGGCCTTCTATTTCGCCGACGAGCCACGATTGGCGTGTCGGTCTCGTCTGGTTCAGTGAGTCGTCAGATGCATCAATTTCGATTTGAATTATTAAGGCGGGCAACTAAACCTCAATGCGAGAGCGTCCGACCCTGGTGGTTTTGTTGTCAAATTTTAGTTGGTGTATTGCTGCTGCCCGGGTGCACGACGACGCGAATGTCGCACACGGCACGGACTGGCATGGAGCAACTTTTGTTGTCGAATGCAGTTGATCAAGCATTGGAAAAAACGCCTTTGCCACCAGTGGACGGTCAAAAAGTGTACTTGGAAGAAAAATATCTCGACTGCGTTGACAAAGGTTACTTGGTTGCCTCGGTTCGAGAGAAACTGTTGCAGGCCGGGGCCATGTTGGTCGGAAAGCCGGAAGATTCGGTGGTCACCATTGAGTTGCGATCCGGTGGCGTTGGAACCGACAACGTCGACAAATTTTTGGGAACGCCCGCAGTTGCCATACCGGGTCCACTCCCTTTGCAATTTCCCGAAGTTCGTTTGTACGAGAAAACAAGCCAGTTTGGGACGGCGAAAATTGCGATGGTTGCCTATCAGACGGCTACGGGCAAGTTGTTGTTTGACAGTGGTCGGCAATTGGCCCGCGGTGATGACAGCCGTTGGTCGCTGATGGGAATCGGTCCATTCCAAACCGGTACGGTGCGCCAGGAAGTCAACCAAGCAGCGAACAGTTATCCGGTTCGATTGGCCAGCGGCGAGTCGACGAGTCATTAGAGGAAGGATGAATTTGAACGCGGATCACTTGGCTGATGCGCCGCGCTCGCCAGGGGCAAGAACGCAAAAAAGGCTGAATCATTCAGCCTTATTTGTCGGACTTCAACCGTGGTCGGGCCGGGTCGTTGCGTTGAGGCAATCGACGGGAAAGTTATTGACTTGAAATTGTCGAAGCTTTGGCCGCTGGAACCTTTGGCTCGGGCAAGCCTTCAATGAATTTCCTTTGGACATCTTCGACGAGCGCGCCCGACATGCCGTGCGGCTTATAGGTTGTCAAAGCCAGTTCTGGCGGAGGCAGCATACTGTACTTCTCTTGCACTTCTTTTCGGACGCTGGCCAATTGAGTTTCGACGATGTCGTTGGACGAGTCCTGATAGATATGGACCTGGCGAGCAACTTCGGGCAAATTGCTCATGATGGCGTTGACTTTCGACTTGCCGGCTTGGTTTAGCTCGTGCGTGGTCGAGTCGAAGTGGTCGCTGGTTAGTGTGCATTCACATTGCCAACCGCGTTGGGTCATCAGCCCGAAAATCCCGTGATAGGCTTGTCGATCAAAGCACTGAAACGGTTTGGGCCAAGCATCGTTGCGCTCGGTGATCAACTCGGCTTGTTGTTTGTGCAGATCCCATTTGGCGTGCGATTTTTGAAACACGGTCGCGTCATTTGCGTTTCCGTAGCCAGCTTGACCTGAAGTCCCGCAGGTTCCGGTTCCGCAATTGCCGGTACCGCAATTGCCGGGCCATGCTTGCGCAAAACTAATTGAGGCGGTTCCGATGAACCAACAAAAACATGAAATGACGAGCGAAGTACGAACCATCTTTTATTCTCCAGCCATTCCTGGGCCAACACGTTGTCCGGATTCCATCACGTGTGATTGTTATCGGAATCTTCTGGACGATAACGCTCATGACAAATTGGAGAATTTTGCAAAAAGTCGGGGC
>JANMEB010000734.1:0-3903 GCA_031376585.1 Planctomycetota bacterium
CCGTGGAACATCCGATGGTGAGCTTCATCTAGATTGTTGAATTCCATCCACGCCGCCGTAAAGTTTGCGAAGTACTCCAAAAGCGTTTGAGTTTCAGTTGGCTTAGCGTTGACGCCTTGCATTCGAATCGCCAAATCTTTCGCCGATTCTTGGGTGCAATAACCCTCCACCATGTTTTGCGATACAAGTACGATCTGGATCATGCAAAAAACGAAAGTCATTTTAGAAATTCGCATTTTTTCTTAAGCTCCTCAATTACCGCTGGGCTTGAGTACATCAATAACCGTCTGGTCCAGATGAATTCCGATCGAGATTACGTTAAGCATTCGATTGGGGAAATCTGCAAGCTCGGTCTTCCGCCAAAATTCTGTGACTTCGCCCGCAGCATTCCTAACTGGTGCGATATCCAAAACCGAATGCCATTTTAGTTTTCCCGAGCATCGTGAGCCATCGACGTGGTCACCAGTTGGCCATGTTCCGTCCAAACGCACTCGGCAAAATTCGTTGAAATTCCATCGACTTTCATTCCGAATATCCGTTGGACTTGGCGGGCCGAAACGGCCAGGAACGTCATAGGAAAACAATCGATCATCCTCGTCATTCGGTTTGCAATCTTCATCGTCTGTTTCACCATTCGGAATTATTGTTGGGTCGTTGCTTGCGACATCGTCATTTGGCAGTTCTTCTCCTCCGGTGGGCCAAGGCATATGACCGTGATTGACTGCGTTTCCGATATCCGAGGTGGTTTCTCGGCTTCGAAAAAATTTTTGCCTAGTAATGTCAAACGCAGGAAGCAATCCGTTGGACATTTTTGTAACTGCGATTCCATAAGGCAAAGGTCGAAACGGTATTTCAATTCCCCTCACCTCGCCTCGGCGAGTCGCCTGTGGAGACGTGCCCTCGCCCCGGAAGCCTGGGAGAGGAAACGACTTTGGTAATCGGTTAGCCTCTAAGTCACGCCATCGCCGAAGCGGCGGTTAAACGGGGGGAAAACGACTTGGTCACGCTGGCGCCGAAGCGGCGGTTAAACGCGCGAAGTCGGCTAGGTCACGCCAGCGATGAGGCGGCGGTTAAACGAGAAATCCTTGGCTGTAGATTCTTTGCCAACCAGAACAACACGAATGGACCGCAGGCTCTTCGCGATCCGACTTTTCGGAGCGGGGCGAAAATACTCACTGGTTGGCACGACCCGCTAGTGACCGGGCAAATGATCGGCAATATCTCTCGAATCGGTTATTCCAATGGATGACAGCGACGATGATTCCAACACGTTTCCCACTCGTCGGGCCAGGTTTTTTTGACTCAGACTTAAGTTGAAACGGATGTTCCGGTGGATTCGATTGGCAAAGGATTGCCGCGATTTCCGCTGACGGCACTTTGCATATTGGGCCGATGCCCGACGCCAGAGTGCCGAGGTCGACGTCGGAATTTGCGGCCGCGAGGATTTCGCGCGCCTTCATTGAATTCGTTTGCGGATGAAAAAGGAGTTTCTCATGCAATCGCGCTCGTCAATCGCTGCTTATTGTATAGCGGTCTGTCTTGGTTTCGTCGGTTCCATCGCAGCTCAAGTAGCTGCTGTCGCGCCTAGCGGCGATTGCGGATGCGGGCAACAAGGCGGATACTCCGTCGAAGGTTGCTTGAAGGGTTGGGAGATTCGCCAGAACGACGCCGAAGGTTTGTGGAACGGCTATTGCGAAGGCGATTGCCGCGTTGGTCACGCCAAGGATCGTATGCATTGCGGTAAGCGCAGCGGCGATTGCGGACAATCCGGATGCGGCACTTGTGGTGGCTTGGGCCAAAGCCGCCAATCCAACGCCGATTGCTCGGATTGCAACGCTGGCTTTGGCGGTGGATTGCGAGGCACGAAACTTGGCGACGGCGCTAAATGCGGATTAGGTGGTCGCTCGGCTTCGCACTCGTCTGGATGCAACTGTGATACGTGCACTTCCAGTGATCGTGGATCATTATTTGCTGGCCGCGGATTTGGATCCGGAGGCGGCTTGTTCAGCGGCAAGGGAAATTTCGGATGCTCGGCCGATTCCCAAAATACGTCAACAGAAAATTGTGGTACGTGTAATCAAGGCCCGGCGATGCCGACGTCGGGTGACTGCGGATCGTCTTGCACACCTTGCCGAAAGGCACACAGTATTAACTTGGGCTGGGGCCAAAGCTGCGGATCAAACAATTGCTCGTGCGGATCGAATGCTGGCCGAGCAGGATTGCTAAGCGGATTGGGAAATTGCGGATGTGGTGGCGGACATGGAATTGGACTGGGTCTGGGCACACGCTCAAGCTGCGGCTGCGGTGGAAACGCCAGTGATTGCTCAAACAGCAGCGCAAGCTGCTCGGACGAATGCCGTGCCGGTTCCGGACACTTTCATGGATTCGGATTGGCTCACAAGCACGGCTGCGGACTCAATAATTGGGACGACATGTGCGACAAGAAATATTTTTCAGCTTCCGGCGGGGATTGCGGTGACAGCAAGTAGTTTTGCTTAAGAGCGGAAACTAAAACCTCTAGGGTCTGACGCCAATTTGCGTAGTCTTCGGAGAAAATTGGGGTCTGACCCTTTCGTATTAAGGTTTAAATTTCCGCTCAAAGCCAAACGGTTTGAAAATTTACGAATCGATACCCCGCGCTCGGCGAAAACGAGCGCGGGGTTTGTTTTTTGCTCCTCGGAATCTGAACTCGCGACAAGTCCTCTGTTGACCCGTCCAAAAATTCTGTAATGCTAATGGTTGGCCTGGGGCAAGTACTGAACAGAGGATTCCCATGGTTAATTTTAACTTGATCCGTTTTTGCGCGCTCCTGGTCGTAGGCAGCGCGTCTTTCTTTGCGGGACAAGCATCTGGATTCGGGGACGATGGTCCTCGTGATGATTTCAGTCTGCAAATCTCCCGACATCTTGAGTCGGGGGAATTCTCACTTGCTTTGGAGTTGGCCAAGCAACAGCCAGCAACAATGCGCGACGAATCATTGGCAATTATCGCTCGCAAGCAAATGACCAACGGCGCTGAGTACGGTTCATTTTATTCAGCCGCGGCAATTACGGATGATGTACAGAGGTCGTCAGCGTACACATCGCTTCGTGATATGAATGGACAGCAGGGTTCTGCGGGCGGAATTACCGCTGCGGATTTCGCCGAGTTAATGCTGCTCATCCAAAACGTAATCGAGCCGGAATCTTGGGAGACGGACGGGCCATCCATGCGGCCGTATCCGGCGGGAGTCTATGTGGACGCCGAAGGAGGTCTCAAGCGAGTTTTGCGAAGTTCGCTGATTGATGCGGCCCAAGTTGAACATCAAATGTCTCGCGACTCGGGCAACCGGGACCTCGATCGTTCGGTAGCTCTGCGAAAGATTTCGCTTACGCGGCTGGAACGAAATCTTCAACGACTCGCGGCGCAAGGCAACAAGCCGACGGACGCCATGCGATACTTGGCTGGCATCTATCGAATCGAATACGTGATGCTTGACCCGGAAACGAATGAAATCATTATCGCGGGGCCGGCAGGCGCGATGACTTCTGCGGTGGAAGGGCAACGTGTCAATCAAGAGACCATGCAACCTGTCCTTTTGCTTGACGATTTGGTTCAGTGCTTGAGGAATGCTTGGTTTGAGGGGGGGCGTTTAGGCTGTTCGATAGATCCACGGCAAGAAAATCTCGCGACCGCACAGACGTTTTTGAACACGACCCAATTGAATGGCCACGCCTTTCGCAAGTCATTGCAAGAATCGCTCGGCTGGCAAGATATTCGTGTACATGGTCTCGAGCCAAACAGCCATGCAGCACAAGTATTGGTCGAGGCCGACTATCTAATGAAGTGCATCGGCTTGGGGGTCGAGCCCTCGATCGCCAAGGTTCCGTCGTATTGGGATCGGATCGATTTGAAGAACGGACC
>JANMEB010000715.1:0-3407 GCA_031376585.1 Planctomycetota bacterium
GCGCCGCCATAAGACTGGTGATGGACATTGCGTCGAGCGGCTTGTGCAACAAAACGGCCAAGAACACGGAAAACCCAGCGCTCGTCCAGAATCCTCCCGAATGAGCGAAGACGGCTGCGCCCAGCGCGACGCCGTCAACAAATGTGTGAATCGTCATCCCGACGAGTAATCCCAGGCTGGAAACGTCCCCGGCGGCTAGTTCGTGATGAACATGTCCACAAGTCGCATGATCGTGAGGCGGCAAGTCGCTGGATCCGGACTCGGCAACATCGTGCTGATGAAAATGAAGCATTCGATTCAAAAAGAACATGAATAAAACGCCAGTCAACATGATGACCAATGCGATTTCGGGGCTACGTAACATCCGAATGGAATGTGGCAATAGATGAAGGGTCGCTACTCCCAACATCAAACCGGCGACAGCACTTAAAACGAGTTGCAAACGCAAATGCGTCATGCGAATCATGGACGGCAGCCAGCCGCCCAACAGCGACGCCATCACGATCAGCAAACAATAAATAAGCAACATGACTTCGGGCTCCCACTGCGACGCTATCTTAACGCCCGCTAGCAGCCAAACAAGACACCACGAATTGCGAGCGTGAAAAATTACGCCGTTTGCAGGGCAACCGCGTTTGCAATCTGGTACGTGGCCTATTTCTCGTCCTTGCATTTTTAAAAGGCACTAGACTCCGCTTGAACGACCTTCTAAAGTCCGGCACGTTCCCAAATGCCGTGAATTTGATCCTTGAGAATCTAATGAACCGTTTAACGATTTTCGGGCCAATGTGCCTTGCTGCGCTGTGCACAAGTCCAGCGATCGGCCAAGAATTTCGCATCGAGACACAAGTTTATTCGGGACAGCAAACCAAGCCGGTGTCCGAAAACTTGACGTTGTTTACCGAACGAATTGTCTATGATTTCTTGTTTTCGCACGAAGATTCCGCCATCGTCTCAGAGATTGTGATCTTCGATGTGCAACAGAATCGATTTGTCTTGCTCGATGAAAGTCGAGCACTCAAACTTGAAATTCACAACATTGAATTGGCGACGCTGATGTCTTCGCTCAAAAGCTCCGAGGCATGGCGCGAGAAATTTGCGTTTCTGATCGAGCCGAAATTCGAGACCAATTTCGATTCCGCCAACGGTCTATTGGAACTTACATCGAAACACATGACGTATTCCGTCAGGACCGAGACGCCCGAGAAAGCGAACGCATTTCCAATCTACGGGCAGTTCGTAGATGCTTATGCTCAGTTGAATGCGACCGATCCGCAAAAATTGCCGCCGTTCGCGCGGTTGGAATTAAACCGAGAACTAAGGTCGCGGCGGCTCATGCCGACCGAAGTACAAATGTCACTCGACATGCCGACCATCGGGCTCGGCACTCGAAACGTCAGCGCGACCAGCAAACACAGTGTGATTTGGCAACTTTCAAAAAACGATCGTGAGCGCATCGAAACGGCCAACAAACATTGGACACAATTTCACAATTCAACGCTCGCTGAGTATCGAAACTTGCCAACGGAAACGGTAGTTCGAAAATAGTTGATAATCTTTTCGAAACAGTGAAAACAAACTGGCTGGTTCGGGGGTTAAAGAACAGCTTGAACATTTGACTTGGCCTGATTTCGCCAAGATTTCCAGAAAATCGGCGAATTACGCTAAAAGCAAGGCAAAAAAAGTTCTCATTCTAGTTGTCAAATGCCCTGGACTTGGCGGACAATGGTATTGGCGGCGCACTGACACGAATCGGTGGCGGCTGGGAACAGAATTTGGTTCGACGGCAACGAGAAGAGTGCGTGGCACGCGCGGCGACTATGGGTCGTCGCTTGGCGTTCCGCTTTACCGAGTCACCGATGGCTGGTGATGTCCAAGTCTATGTGTTTCGTACGTGGCGGTTTGGTCACGTAAACACGGTAGCAGACATTGGTCTGATCGCGAGGTGTACGGATGGTAGAGATAAAGCATAAAGAAAACGGTAAAGTCATCTTTCGCTTTGATGCGCCGTCATTGGTTGATGCCCATCTCAACGGCGTGGATTTGCGCAGCGCAGATTTGCGCGGCGTCGACTTCACGGGCACAACGTTTAAGGCTTGCAATCTGGCGGACGCCGATTGTCGCATGGCCAATTTTTCCAACGCGCAGTTTCACAATTGCATGCTCAAGCGCGTCAATTTTGGTGATGCCGTTTTGGAAGACGTCGAGATGAGCGATGCGGTTCTCGACGCCAGCGATTGGATTAATTCCAAGGCCAGCCGGATCGCCCTTCGCCACGCCAAGCTCAACAACGCTAACATGACCGGCGCGGATTTTTCGAATTCGGATTGCAGCTTTGCAGAAATGCGAGCCAACCTGGTGCATGTTAACTTAACCGGTGCCAATCTTTACGGCGTCGATTTTTCGGGCGCGGATTTGAGTCAGGCAAATTTGGAAAACGCGAACATGACCGGCGCAAAAATTTTGGGTGCCAAATTCTCCTACGCGAAAATGCAAGGAAGCATTAGCACCAACGGCAAACCGTGGGGCGCAAACGCTCCAACAGCAAAGTCCGGCGAAAAGCGCCCTTGGTGGCAAATCTGGCGCGCTGCAATTTAGCTGCCAGTTGAAATTCAAGCACATCGCGCCACGCGTGGTTAACATCCGGCTATGCGGAAAAAACTGCGGGCTAGTACCCAGCGGTTGTTGTTCCCAACCGAAATTCTTAGCGGTAACTCGCCGCTAGCCGAATTTTGTTTGCTTTTGGCACGAGAATATTTCCATTCAAACGATTGACATCGCGCGGCGAAAGACTCCAATCGGACGTACCTCTTGCACTTCCGACCGAATAGTCGGCCTTTCAGTAATCTTCATTTGGAAGGATCGTCGCATGCCAAAGTTATTCTCGCGTACTCGTCAATCGAGTTTCTTTCGCCAGAACAAATTGTGGCCTACTATTTTTCGGCAACTCAAAGCCGAAGACCTCTGCCGCTTGAACAGTAGTTTTTTAGTTGAATCGCTCGAAGATCGGCAATTGCTCAACGGCCTGCCGGTCGCCAATCCCGATCCGTTTTATCAGACGGCGATCAATACGCAGCTTTCGGTCAATGCGACCACGGGTGTCTTGATAAACGATTTTGATGCCGAGGGGAATAGCCTCACAGCGACGCAGATGGCTGGGCCAACTTACGGGACGCTCAATTCGTTCAATTCGGACGGGTCGTTTACTTACACACCGAACAGCGGCTTTCAGGGAATCGATTTCTTTTTATACCGCACTTCGGATGGAACGGGAAACAGCACGACGGTTCGGGCGAACGTCGTCGTCGGACAAGGATTTTCGGCTCGTCAAAATTTGGATTCGCGCATCGGCGATAATTCGCTTCACACTGGTTCCCTCAGCTTGACTCAACCGCTCTCCGCAGGGC
>JANMEB010000032.1:0-17411 GCA_031376585.1 Planctomycetota bacterium
TTCCAAAAATCCTTGCACCGAATCGGTGTGCGTCGAAACTCGATCAACCAAGCCGGCTTTGAGACGTTCGAAACCCGCTGCCGTGAGGTATTCGGGGCAGCATGATCGCGTATACTCGCCGTTGATGTAGACGCGCCAAAAATAATTGTCCTTCAATGGCAGCTCCGCGAACACCGACCTCATGCAGTCTTGCACATATTGAACGACGCCGCCGCGATAGTGCATTTCAATTTGTCGCCGTTGTGCTTTGGGGACACCCAACATGGAGAGGGTTGTGTCGCGACTGACGGCGAATTTCACCAGTCCCGACCAAAACCTTTCGTAGACGCGGTCATCGTAAATCGCGCGCTGCTCTTCGATTGATTGGGCGGCCAGCAGTTGGTCCAAATACGGTCGGACTTTGATGACTTTGTCGGTGTAGATATTGAACATCCGCGCGACCCAACCGGACGAACCGCGAAAGTAGAACGAACGACGAGGATTGTCGAACCATTGAATCTTGCGATCCCAATACAGTCGGCTCCAATCGGAGAGTTGTGCTCTCAGGGCTTTGTGATAGACATCGCGAGCGCCTCGCAAGCGGCCTTGGCCGAAGAGCCGAAAGAAGTCGTCGTAGTTCAGCCCGCGAATCGCGGCCCGTTTGAATTCCAGTAAGGCGTTTTGCCGCGGGTTCATGTCGACCGCGAAAACGTGGTTCGGTTCGCACAATGCGTAATCGAGCGCATTGCAACCGGCGCTGGTAATCACCAGCACGTTGTCTTGGTTGGTCAAATCCAGAGCGACGCGGTCCAGGCGCGGGTCTTCCCAGCACGTGTTGTAAACCAAGTTGTTGCGGTGCACCGAGTTGAAGATTCGGTGGCTGACCCAATCGAACAAAGCCATGACTGCGGCGCGCCGAGTTTGAGGAAAGCCAAATTTTAGCGACTTGGCAGGTTGGCAGGTAGACGCGGAATCCGCCGATACCCTCGAACTAATCTTGCTTTGCGTCTTTCATTCGAAAGATCGCCCAGACTTTCTTGTCTTTGCCGACGAACTCTTTCAAGTAGAGAGTGCCCACTACGCTAATGGGGCGAACGGTAAAGTCGATCGATTGGTCGTCGGCCATTTTGACCATGACGCAATCATAGAGCGCGGCCCCCGGCCCAAAGCAGCATTCTTGATTGTCGCGGACCAATACGAACTGTTTTATCCCGTTTTGTTTGAAGCCGGGCCGAACAAAGCCGCGAAGCCGAATGGTTTTTCCGTCAAGCTTTTTTATTTCGTCCGTGAGCATCGACGGTTTGTAGGCGGCACCTTTTTCGATGTCGAACTTGAGGTCGTCGAAGCTAGTGTCGATTGGCTCCGCAGTGGATGCCGTTGCCGAGGAATTGGTTTCGGGCTCATCGGTCGAGTTGCCGCTGATGGCGACTGCCGTCACGGGGGTTGCCCCTGACCCTTGAAAGCCCAATGCAGCACCGTTCAAAAACAGCGTGATCATTCCAATACTCAGGCCCGCCGCAAGCAACTTAGTGACTCGAGCCGGGCTTGGGACAATCCATAGCATGAGCCAAACTCTGACGATTAGTACACGGAACATTACAGATTACTTGAGGTAGTCGGCATCGATGGTGTAAAGAACTTTGGGGATGTCCTTTTCCGACGTTCGCTTGGTGTTCTTATTCAGGTGAAAGGTGCCGCCAATGTGACGTCGCCTTAAGCTATAGTCGATTCGGTCATCCGTCGAGAACGTCACCGCGATGACTTCGTTGATTTTCGGATTCCCGCCAAAGCAGCATTGTCCGAAGTCGCCGACCAGAATGAAGTCCTTCAAATTAGTTTTGCGGTCGCTTGGTCTAACATAGCCTTTGATGAATACGCGCTTGCCGTCAAGTTCTTCCGCTTTATTAGAATAGGGTAACTTGCTGTTTTTTTCCGGTTTGAGCAGGGAATACAAAATCCGTTCGTAGTCGGCTGGGACTTCGGTGTTGTAACAATAGGTATGCCATGCCGTACCCGCGACCAACAAGGTCGCGCACATGACGCCGCCAATGGTCATGAACGGCCGGCCGATCAACTCTTGAGGATATCGGCGGAAATTTAGCCAAGCAAACACGCTCAAAACCAAGCCAATCACCGGCAGTATGATAAACTCCGGAGTCAGCAAAGCGCCCAGTGAGAAGATCGCGAACACAAAACAGGTAAGCGCGGATTTGCTGATCGATTGATACGAGCCATCTGTCTCGCTAGTGGAAGATGTAACCGTCTTAGCGGACACTCGCGATGCTTCTTGAGTCGATTGGATCATGAGATTGCCGATTTGTTCTTAGGTGCCGTAGATAAGTTGTCTCTTCCGGATGACCGGCGGCAATTAGAATTAGAAAATGAGCCGCTCAAACCAACCGTTGAACACGGACCAAACCAATAGAAATAATAGCACGAAGCTGGCCAAAGGAACAAAAATCATGGCCAACGAGGATCCAATGTTTGAGGTTCGGGCAACTAAAGCCGATGGCGCGGCCCTTTCTGCAATGGATTCCGCACTTGGTGGCCCCGGGTTCAAGTTAGACGTCGTGGCGACAAATTGGTCATTGGCGACCGAATCAATCGAGGTTACGAGGGGTGGACTTTCCGACACGGCGGTCGGCAAACGGCGAACTTCATAGATCGGAACGTTGATGGAAACTGGTTCGATTGGCTCCGAAGTCCCGTCATCGTCAACCTTTTTGCTTTCACTTGGCGCCGGTTGGGTTGCGTTTGGCGCTTCGGTCTTCGTGTCCGATCCGTCGGCATTTTCTTCGAACTCGTCTTCGCCAGATTCCCACTTGAGCAGAGTCTCGGCGCGGCGGACCGATTCGGGATCGATTTTCTTAAGTTCATCAATCGCAAGCTTCGCCTCGGGCTTGGGGCAAACTTGCAGATAACTCACGACGGGGACGCGCACCCATTTGGTGTCTTCGGTCGAGTTTTTAAACAGTGCGACCATCTTTTCGATCACCGACCAGTCTTCCCAGCGCGCCAGATCGGGGATCACCAAATCGGCCAGTGCTGGTCGATCGAGTACTTTGTGCAGCGCGCTGAGGATTCGCGCGCGCGGGATATCATTCTTTTCCGAGGCCAGAAATCGAATGGCGGAAATCGCGGCAAACGTGTCGACGTATTCCGATTTTGGGTTTACAAAAAACTCTCGCTCGATCAAGTCCAAACCAGATTCACCCTTGAGCGTCAAGTAACAGGCGACCATCGCATCCAGGCCGCGGCGCGTTTCGTTGACCTCGGAAGTGAGCAGGGTTTCCAATAACGGCAAGTCTTCCGCAGTGCCGCACACACCAAGCAGAGTGAAATACAGTCGCTTGCGATTGGTCGAGATGTCGGGATTCTGAATCCATTTGAGGATTTTTTCACGATGCAGGAATGGCTTCATCTCATTGATTTCGGCATACGACGCGCGAGCAAATTCCTCGTAAGCGTCAAACGCTAACATCGACTCATCGTGTTCAAAGTAATTTTGGAAGAATTTTAGCCGCTCGACCCCCTTAGCCGGAAGCTTGGGCAGCGCTTGCAAGTATTCGATCGAAGCAGGACTTAATTTCATGGGAGTTGTCCAAGCAATCTCCGGCGGGTCGACCCCCATCAGCAAGAAAGTTTGGCCGACTTGCGGCTGGCCGACTAGGATCGATTTGAATTCACGGCCCACCGCGATGACGTCGGGCAGACCTTTGATCACTTCGGTGACGCGGAACATGGCTTTGGGCAGTTGATCATCTTTAGGATGTTCGGTCGGCAGTTGAACGAGTTCCGCCAAGATGACAATGTCCGACGTACCCATCTGCTCCGCGAAAGTCTGTTGAATGGCGGTGCAAAATGGGCACCAATCGGCGCGAGCCGCCAAGGTCAGGCCCGATAGCAGCAGGCCTACGAGCAACGTGAATCGTGCGAATGAATTCATGTACGTAAGCTTTCCAACTTAAGGTCGTTCGTTGACGCGAAACAGCGACGATATGAGACCAACACCGCGCGGCATGTGGCGGAAAAATTTGCCCAGCCGCTAAGTGCCCAGCGATTCGGCGACGTCCGTTCGGTACGCTGAAATTGCGGGATACACGCCGACCAAGATCGCCAGAAAGATCATGCCGGGGATCAACAAAAATTCCGGAGAGATCGTCCAATATTGTAGGAACGAAGGCAAAATATTGAAATTCCCCATTTGCAGAAACTCGCCAAGTGGAGCCGGTGGCGCAAAGTCCAAAAACCGGATGCGGACCCCCGCTTTGGCTTCTACCAGTGGACTAATCGCGGCATTTAACGCATGTCCGGCGATCCATCCCAAAAGTCCGCCGCCCAGTGATAGCAAAATCGATTCTGCCAACATGATCTGGGTCACTTTGGCACGACGAGCTCCCAACGCCCGCATCACGGCGATTTCATGCCGCCGCTGATTCATCGAATTGTAGATGCCCACGACGATGCTAATCCCCGACACTATACAAATCAGCACCGTCAGTCCCAGCAAGACCGATCGGATTGGATCGACAAAAGTCATGAACAAATTGGCAATTTCCTGAATCGGGTTGGCTGCTTGCGGGACGATCTGGGCTTGAATCGGCCGAAATTCGGAAGCTCGCAAACTCGGCTCTAACCAACCACCGTTATTAATATTGTCAATCATTACCCCGCCAATCAGGCCAGATGCTTCCTCCTCGCGATCAGAACGAATAAGCAATGCCGTGACCTCGCGCTGCTCAAGCGGCAGTGGCTCGCGTTTCAAAGCGGCGGCGTGCGCGGCATCCTCAGTCGCTTCGTTGCTTGCCACGCTGACTTCTGATCCTTCGTCTGCGTCATGCTCTGGTTCCTGGTCGGCAGACTCGCGCCCCTCCTCAAGCGGCTTGGCGTGATCGTCCATCAAATAAAAGCCTTCGATATTGATATACACGGCGCGATCATGAGCAGTTCCAGTTGGTTCAAGAATGCCCACGACGGTGAAACCGCTTTCTTCGTGGGTGTGAGCGCCGGTGGTTCCCGGTTCGCCGTGAATCGGGTAGATCACTTCGTTGAACTTGACCTGAGCCACTCGAGCGACTTGGCTACCGACAACGCATTCGAAAAAACCGTGTTCGGGGTCGGAGTTTCGCAATGCGCGACCGTGCGCAAAACCAAATTTGCGTCCCGTATCCGCGTCCAACACAAGGTCGGAAAAAAACTCGCTTGTGGTGCCCACCACGCGAAACGAGCCCGCCTTGTCTTCGATGTCGCGCGAGAAGTAATCGCCCAAAGTCAGCGGGATGGCCATTTCGGCCCAATCGGCCCAATCGCCCGGCTTGTTGAGTCCGATCTGGTCCACGGCTAACTCGCGCTGGGCAACGCGACAAGCGGTTTGCGTCCAATTCTGGCCCACATCAAATCCGCAACCGCCAACCAGATTGTCGGCGAGCTGCAGCGTCGCTTGCTGGGCCAAATGGGCGCGAAACGCAACGGAGTTTTTCAGAAATGGTTCGCGCGAGGCTTGGTCGCGGAACGCCAAATAGTACTCGAACGGGATCGGCTCTAGCGGTCTGCTCAAGTAATAAACCGTGTTGAGCGTCAATTGCAAGCTGCCGCCACGTGAGCCGATAATCACGTCGTAGCCAAAACTTGAGTTGCTCTTGAAACTTTGCGAGACGACGCCGTGAATCGTCAACACGGTGACGACCGTCATTACACCAAGCGCCATCGAAACCATCGTCAACAGCGACCCAAGGCCGCGATGTTGGATACTGCGCCAAGCAATTTTGAACACGCTCATGCCATCGCCCTCGCTTGGCTGACGGCGAGGTTGATTTCAGGCAGCCGATCGACGCGCCCGAATTGATTGGCGACGTCCATCGAGTGAGTCACGATAACCAGCGAGATGTTTTCCTCGAGACACGATTCGCGAATCAGTTCAATAATATTTTGTTGATTGCGCGAGTCAACGTTGGCGGTCGGCTCGTCAGCCAAAATCAAGCTAGGCTGATTGGCCAAAGCGCGCGCCACGGCGACGCGCTGTTGTTCACCCACGGACATCGCACGCGGCTTGTTGTGCAAACGGTGACCGAGTCCAACGCGCTCCAACAGCCGCCGAGCCCGCGCGTGGTCAACCGCCTTGCGAGCGAACGCCATTCCCAGCTTGACATTTTCCAAAGCCGAAAACGCCGGCAATAGGTTGAATGTTTGAAAGATGTAGCCGATATGGTCAGCACGAAGGGCGTCGCGAAGGGCTTCGGAGAACTTTGACAGTTCGAAGTTATTGAGAATGATCCGTCCGGAATCGGGGCGAATGATCCCCGCGATCACGTGCAGCAAGGTCGTCTTGCCGCAGCCGCTATCTCCGATCAGCGCGACTTGCTCGCCCGCTTTTACCGAAAAGCTCGGCAAATCTAGGATCGGCAGAACTTCGCCGTTGGGCTGTCGAAAGCTTTTCTTGATGTTTTCAAGCTGTAACATAGGCGACTGCCAGAGTTTGAAATTCCTTGCAAACGATAGCCTGACGCTTATTTTTAGGCTAGTCCCGCGCGGCTAGTCGAATCGGGTAAGCGAGAAAAACCCCGATCCGCTACATTCGAATTCCCGCGATGCTGATATCTCGCCGATCCTGACGAATAACTATCATGAATCGGACACAAAGGAACGCAAATGGAACCTCCTAAGATCATTCGTGAAGCCGACGCTCAAGAAGGCCGTGGCTGTTGGATGGGCTGCTTTGGCATTGGCTGCCTTGTGATTGTCATCGGCTTTTTTGGCTTGCTCGTCGGTGGCTGGTACACCGCCATGCATACGGGTCTCCCGTTGGTCTTTCTCGAGCAAGGCTTGGAACAAGACGGAAAAATCAAGATCGAAGGGCTCACCGGGAGCATCTCCAAAGGCATTCATATCGACGAACTCAAATTCTTGACGGTCGACGACGAGCATTGGTCGGAGCTGCGCGGAGTCAAGTTCGACTACAACGGGTTCATCGACATGAGCCGCAACGGTCGGGTCATCGTAGAACGCATGTCGGCGGACAGCGGCAAGATTTACGCCAACATCGGTGGGCCTGACGATTTCTCGTTCAGTGCTGGGGAGCTCGACAAAATCGATGAATTCAAGGATTCGGACATTTCCGAACTGCGTATCGATGTACTGGAAGTGAAACAGCTCAAAATCATCAACTTGGATACCGACTACTCGCTGGAAATCGATGAAGCGTCGCTCAAAGATTTTGTGGCTCGCGGGAAAGATGGAATCGTGAACTTTGGTGAACTCACCATCAAGTCCAACATGTTGGAAGCAGTGACCGAGGCCAGTTCCAAGTGGCCTGAAAGCTCAACAGCCAAACGAGTCCGTGGAAATTTGCGTGCCAAATTTACCGAACGGTTGAAACAAGACATCGACTTCGCGTTCGATTTCGATTTTCAAACGGACGCGCAGCGACAATCCGTGACGCTGTTCAAGGATGCTTGGGTCCAAGACTTTTCTAAGCAGAAGCGTTCACTGAAGTTAACGGACTTTACGCCCACCGACTATTTCGTGGCCCAACAAGTTCTACCCAGCCATCTCCAGTTAGTTGCCGATCGCTCGACCATTACGAAAGAGGCCGAGCCAAGCGATAACGAGGCCGACGATACCGAGGGTTCAAAATCCATTTGGGAAATCGCACCTGGGGCTTCATTTCAACTTGGAAAAACGACGTTTCAAATTCAAGCGGTGGAAGGGAATCGCGCGCCCCTTCGGTCGATCTTCGGAACGGCAACGGTCAACGGCGAAGCGATGACCGCCGACCTGCGTTGCCGAGACTACTTTCATAGCGGACGCATCGAACTGAAAGTCGGCGAACGACCCGCGGACAGAACCGATTGGGCTCAAGTAGTCTTTGGTGCCGAATTTGACTCGCTCAACCGCGATGATCAGCGACTTGTGGAAGCGACCATTGTCGCAAGCCAGGTTATTGAAAAAGATCCCGCTGCCAAAGACAAAGAGGAAGATGGCAAAGAGGATAAGCCGCAAGCCGAAGCCGAAGACTCATCGGTGCCGAGCGACGTTCCGCCGGTTTTGGAAAAAATTCCGCAAATCGTGCCGCCACCTGCGGCCGGCGACCAATGACTGGCAACGGCCGCACTAATTCGTCAGCACGGTCGGCATGTTGTTGGCGATCTCTTTGAACGCCGCGGCTAACTCAGCAGTCGTGTCGGCATGAAAGTGCTTGCCGCCGCCAATGTCCGCCACGATTCGCATCGTCGATTGATCGGCGTTGGCTGAAAATGTAATCGTGTGGATCGTAATCGGGTAAGTCGTCACGATCGACTGGGCCAACGCCGCCGGCATGTTCGCACCGGTCGTGTTGACCCCGTCGGTAAATATGACAATGGTCTTTTCCGCGTAGGGGCGAGCTGCGGAGTTGTTCATTAGCGCGGGGACGGCGGTTTCCATGCCAGCGGCGATATACGTTTTGCCGTCGGGGCGCAAGTTCTTGATGAAGTCCTTCATCGGAGTGTAGCTGTAGGTCGGATTGTAGTTCACCTGCGCACCCGAACTGAAAGTTGTCAGCGACACGAGTTCTTTGGGCTGCGTCGCATTGAGTACGGCGAAGAACGCTTCCGACGCCGTTCGCAGCGAACGCCAGCGAGAATGACGCGGAACGGAAGCAGTCGGCGGGCTGTTTTTTCGGTAATTGTCGTAATCCGATTTCCATTCCTCGTATTCCCTCTTCTTGTCGTTGTTCGACCAGACCCTATCACCGTTGACGACGGTGTAATACTGAGTGTAGTCATCGACTTCCCAAGCCATGGAGCCGGAAATATCGACGACGAGGGCGATATCGCGATCGACTTGAGTGGCGATCGACGAGGCCGACGGTTCAAAATTGCTGAATGGTCCATAGCCGCTGAACAACAATCGAACCGAGCCGGAGAGCGAGCCGTCGGACATCGTGGTGCGAACGCGAAATGAATTGGCAGCCGTCAGTTTATCGCGAACGGATTGTCGAGATTTTTCCGTGAACACAAATCGACCGGTGCCGTTATTTGCCCGTTGAGCCAAACCGAACTCGATTTCGTTGGCCAATTCGACATTGTTCAACTGCAAGGGTCGGCCGGCAACATTATTCATGGCGGCAGTCTCGACCGCCATTTCGATGGCATCATCTATGTTTTGATTCTCGCTAAAAGTGCGTCCGCCTGCGCGCGCGGCGGCGTCGGTCGCGATTCTCAACTCGGTTCGAACCAAGTGCATATAGGCGACGTTCACCGCCAAGCCGCACACGAGAATGATGACCGGGGTCAGGATCGCAAATAGCGGAATCACCGCCCCGCGTCGCGGGCAGTTTCGTTGGTGCATCGAAAGTCGCTCCTCTAGTAATGGTTCCACAAGGCGAAGAGAAAATTTTGACTCGGGCAGATGCGGCCAAGTCGGCGCATTACCCCAATTCATGGAGCCGATCAAGTGCCATCGTCATAGTATTCAGACGTCAGCTTCGTTACGGAAACGATTCGTTGGTCGCGAACGAATCGAGCCATCGAAAAAATATTGTTGGCCACGGGCAGTTCGACTCGCACAGAAACTGAAATAGTGGTGTCGGTGATTTCGGGTTGTTCGCCGTTGACATCAAACGCTTGAACCAGCACGACGGCGTTTTTGGCCCCGCAGAGGGCAAGCCTACTCCTGGCCAAGTCGTCCGCTTCTTGTTTCAAGGCCCCGGGGACCATGACGTACCGTGCGGCGTCGTAGCTTGCGACCTCCACCATTCCTTTCAAAAATTCCAAACGCGTGAACTCAAAGGCAGCAAACGTCAACAGGAATAGAAACGGAGCGATGCAAGCCATTTCAACCACGACGGCCCCATGTCGCAAGCAATTGCGTCGACAGCGGCAAGTTGATCCGTTCGATTTCAGCAGCTTGTTCATCGGACCTACTCGACTACAGTGACGGATTCTTTACGCAAGACAACGCGATATTCCAATTCATTGGACGACAGCAAGCGCAACCAGGAAAATGGAATGACGGTGTTGTTGCTAATCGGCGCGCGAACTCGAACCGAAATCGGGTCCAGTTCGCTTGCCGTGCTGGGGTCCGGGGAGACAAGAACTGCGGAGGAAACGCCGACGAGCGTAATGCCACGCTGCGCGAGAATGTCGCGGACTTTTGCCTCTGTATTTTCGATGGTGCCCGTGCGGCGAACTGCAATGCGAGCACCTTCATAAGCCGAGATCGCCAGGGCTTGTTTCAAGAAGGCCGCAGAACAAAGCTCGACCGTTGCTCCAATGATGAGCAAAAAAAACGGCAGCACAATCACAAATTCCATGACCGCCGCACCGCGCTTTTTGGGGGTTCGAATGCAAGCTCGGTGCTGAAAATAACTCGGTCGGATCATGTCGTTCGTCATTTCGAAGATCGCGTCGAAGGGAAATAGAGTGTGAGGCAAATTTATGTCGGATTTCAGTACCTTGACGGCATTAAAACTGTTATCCGGTTCCCCAATTTGTCTGCCAGCAGTACTAAGTGGAAAAACCAGCACAAACGGAATAGACAATAATTTTCGTAGCCCAATTTGCGATGTTTCCGCGCCCACATATTGGGCTGCGGCGGCATGCCAGCATCAAACGGGGTTGCTTCGAATGGCATTTTTCTGTAATTCACCGGCCCCGCAAAGCTCGCATTGCACAACAAAGCAAGCGATCAGGTCGACTAATGCTTGCCCGATTCAAAACTCAATTCCAAATTCAGGTATCGCTATGACCGAATCGGAATCACCCAGTCGCAGTCGATTCAATAAATCGATGCTCGGCCGCCTTGCAGCGGTCAGTCTGTTTCTCGGTTTGGGAACTTTGGCCGTGATGCACACGGTCACCAACCGTAAGCCGACTGACCCGAACGCGCCGCTTGTCGCGACCGAAGATCCCGATGCCGCAAACAATAGCGAAGCTACTTCTGCTAGTTCGACTGCGTCCAAGTCTCCTGCACCGCCGCAAGCAAAGACTGACTTGAGCTCCAGCCTCAAAGCGTCTTGGTCACCCAACCAGCTTTCTTCTACCCCCGCCACCAATCCACCCAGTTTAAATCCGAATCTAAAATCGAGCGATCAAAACAGGCAGTTGACCGCACCGCCGATCGTTGACGCCTCAAGTCGAATAGACAGCCCGAATCGATTACCTGCGGCGAACGTCTCAAACTTAAGCGAACTCCCGCCGCCTACGAGGTCGTTTTCAGATTCACCGAATAGCAAATCCTCTGAGAATGACTTGCGATCGAAGGACGTTTCGCCGATCGTTTCTGCACAAATCCAAGTCGATGCCGACCGGGATTCGCCCAGCAGTTTCGGAAGTGGAATCAAGTCGGTTGCGGCACCACCGTCGACGACATCGCCTTTGAGCAAGACCGCGAATCCACTTTTTCCTACCATCACAAAGCCCAATCTAAATTCGATTTCCGATGACTCGACTCAGTCAAATCTTCGGCCGACAACCACGGCGACGCCTTACGATTCGCCGAGCCTCAACGTAGCGCCGCGCAAGTTGGCCGAATCCGTCGAATCCGCCAGCAAGCTTCTGCCGCAGACCGACGTACCCACATTAAACAATCCGCCGCGCAGCACCGCGAACAACGCGCTCGCGCCGCTTTCGCAGTCCAAACCGCCGCAAGATTTTCCGCCGATTCGTTCGGCCGTTGACACTCCATCGAATTCCAGCAACAGTTTTGGAAGCAGCACACTTCAGCCGCGCAGCTCGCTCGCTTCGTCGAGTCGACCGCTCGATGCAACCGCCAACGCCGCCCCCAAAGCGGAGGCCCTGAGTGTACAAGCGACGCCCGGTGCAACGAATTTGGATGGCCCGCAAGTCCCTTCACTCAAGCTTCAAAAAATCGCACCGCGCGAAGTCCAAATCAACAAACCCGCCGAGCTAAAACTCATCGTACAAAACAACGGACAAATTCCCGCCACACAAGTCGGCGTCTACGATCGCGTTCCCGAAGGCACGAAATTGATTGACAGCACACCCAAAGCCAATCAGTCGGCGGACGGCACATTGAGTTGGAACCTGGGCACCATCGCCCCGGGTGAGACTTCTGAGATCACGATCAACCTGCTTCCCGTGCGTCCAGGCGAATTCGGCAGCGTCGCTCAAATCACTTTTGCCGCCCAAGCGTCCGCGCGCACGCTCTGCACGCAGCCGATTCTTTCCCTCAAACATTCGACCAAACCAAAAGTGCTCATCGGCGATGAAGTCGTGTTGGACATCACGATTGAAAACAATGGCGACGGGCCAGCAACTAATGTCATGCTGCAAGAAAACATTCCCGACCTGTTGACGTTTGATGACGGTAGCCGCGAACTCGAATTCGAAATCGGCACGCTTGCTCCCGGTCAAAAACGAAACGTACAGTTGCGTTTGAAAGCTGCCAAAGTCGGCACAACGCAAAATCGAATCGTGGTCCAAGGTGACGCCGACCTACAAGCCTTCGATGTCGTCGATCTCGAAATTATTGCACCGGATTTACACGCAACCGGCGAAGGTCCGGATCGAAAATATCTCAACCGGCAATCCACTCACGAATTCGCGCTGGCCAACTCTGGTACCGCCGCCGCGACCAACGTCGACCTCGTGGCGCGACTGCCGCGCGGTCTGAAATTCGTCTCGGCCAACAATCACGGTCAATTCGATGCCACTTCGAACGCGGTCTATTGGAGTTTGCAACAGCTTGCTGCGGGGCAAACGGGGCGAGTTGATCTCGTCACGATGCCCATCGAGCCGGGCGAACAAAAAATCGACTTCGAAGCAACGGCGGACTTGAATCAGAAGACTTCTGTCAGCAAATTGCTCACCGTCGAATCCTTGGTAGAACTGTTTTGCGAGATCGATGACCTCACGGACCCAATCGAGATCGGCAGCGAAACGGCTTACCGCGTGAAGGTCGTCAATCAAGGTCTGCAAGCTGCCAACAACATTCGCTTGAACGTCGATTTCCCAACAGGTATTCAGCCGATGTCTGTCAACGGAAACATCCCCAATCAAATCCAAGGCCAGCGCGTCGTCTTTTCGGCCATCGAGCGACTGGATGCACAGCAAGAAACCGTCGTGACGATCACCGCCAAGGGGACTGTTGAAGGCGATCATCGCGTGGTCGTCAGCATGTCCAGCGACGCCCGCGAAACTCAAATCGCCAAGGAAGAATCGACCCAAGTCTACTCCGACCGCCGCTAGTCAGCTTCTTGCAGTTGTTCGATCGGCTGCCGATGGTTAGCTTTCAATCTCTACGCCGCGACTCATTACCAAAGGCGAATCGTCGCATCAAAACTGCACGTGGCTAAGTGCGTTCCGTCGGGTGAGAACCGAACTCCAGAAACCCACTCCTCATGACCGCGCAACGAGAGGATCGTTTCCAATGAGGAAATGTCGGAAATGGAAACGAGCCGGTCGTACGATCCACTCGCAATCCGCCGACCATCCGGCGAAAATGCAAGGCAGAAGACTTTTTCGGGAAAATTGAGTTGGCCAAGGGGACGTCCATCGGACACGCGCCAAGTGCGAACCGTTCCGTCAAGACTTCCGCTGGCGACAAGCTGGCCATCTGGTGAAATGGCGCAACAAGTGACTTGGTCTTCATGCCCGGACAAAGTCAATCGTTTCTTGCCGCTTGTTAGATCCCAAACGCAAATCGATCGGTCGCCGCTAGAACTGACGAGCAATTCACCAAACACTGCAATGCCGGTGACAGCTTTAGTGTGGCCGGCGAATAAGTTTCGTCGCGATTGCGTGGCGACAGCGCAAACCACGATGCTTCCATCGCCGCAACCTGCATAAAGCTCGGATGATGTTGGACCGAATGCTAGGCAATTCACGGGCTTCGCGAAGCCATCGATGACGGTCGGTCCTTCCTCTCCGTCCGAGTTCCAGACTCGGATCACGCCGCTTTCGCTACCGACCGCGAAACGCCGCCCGTCCTTGGAGTAAACGACGCAACTCAATCGCTCCTCCGGTTGTTGAAAAATAACTTCAGCTTTCTTTTCACTGACATTCCAGCGCTGAATCGTGCCATCCAGACTGCCGCTGACCAATTGTTTATTGTCGGGCGAAAAATCGATGCCCGTCACCAGGAACTTATGGCCCGAGAGAGCGTCGCCAGTTTCTGTTTTGGCCGGGTCCCATAACTTGATTCCATCAAAACCCGCACTGACCAATCGACGCGAATCGGGCAAGAAGGCCACGTCCGCGATCGCATCGACGTGTCCCTTGAGCGTGCCCAAGAGTTTTCCTTGCGCCAAGTCCCAGATGCGAATCGTCTTGTCAAATCCACAACTGGCAATCCGCCGCCCATCGTTCGAGTAGGCGACCATGGACACCCAATCGGTATGTCCGGTCAACGTGCTAATTTCCGCGCCGCTCTCGACATCCCAAATTTTGATCGTCCGATCCGCCGAGGCGCTGGCGAGGCTTTTTCCATCGGGGGAAAACCGAACCTCGAAAACTTGATCGCTGTGTCCACGCAGGACACGCGTTTCCTTGCGCTCGGCAACATCCCAAAGACGCACCGTGCCATCTTGGCCACAGCTTGCCAGTCGCTTGCCATCCGCTGAAAAGGTCACACCATACACTTGGCCCTCGTGCCCAATCAACCTGCCGATTTCTGTTCCCGTTTGAGGGTCCCACAAAATAATCAAATTGTCCCAACCCCCCGTCGCGAGTTGATCGCCGTTGGATGAATAGGCCAACGCTGAAGCATGATCCGAGTGTCCAACGAGGCTTCGAAGTTCTCTACCCGAATCGACGTCCCAGATTTTTACGGAATGATCGAAGCTGCCAGTCGCGACGTTGGAATCGTCGGGCGAAAACGCGCACGCGGCAACCCGTTTTGTGTGACCAGAAAGCGTTCGAATCCTTGAGCGCGAGGTAGGATCCCAAATGGACAAACAATTGTCTTGCCCTCCGCTCGCCAACAAGCCGCCCCGGTGCGAAACGGCAATGCAGTCGACACCCGTAACTTGTGGTTCCATGTTCACATGCAATCGGTCAAATCGATTTCGAAGATACTGATATTCCCACCCTCGTTCGCCAACAGAAGTCGACTCAAGCGATTCAATCGCCACTCCGGGATCTCCGTGCTCCCACTCGGAAAGGGCGAGTCGGATTTTCTGCGCATATAGTCTCGATTCGGCGAGTTTTCGAGCGCTGTCCGCCTCTGCCTTCTCAAGTCGCGCGTTTTCGGCTTCGCTGTCCGCCCGTTCCCGTTCCTTGACAGCCACCGATTTTTCGGCATCCGCAGCTTTTCTAAATGAGTCGGCGTCCCGGCGCGCGCTATTCGCTCGGATTGCCTGCCCGATTGAAGTCGTCGTAGCCAGGATCATAAGCGCAGCGATCGTGGCCAAAGCGGCCACGAGCCCCTTTCGCTTGCGGACGAATTTCTGCAATTGATAAGCGAGAGATTGCGGTCGAGCTTGGACCGGCTCAGATTGCAAATAGCGCTGCAAATCAAGACCAAATGCGGCGGCGGTTTGGTACCGACGGACGCGGTCTTTTTCTAGCGCCTTCATCACCACCCAATCCAAATCCGATTGCATGATCCGAGTCAGCGTGTCGGGTTCAACGTTGCGTGCAGCCGCTACACTGGCGCGAGTCTTCGAGGTCGAAAATCGATTGCTAGGACGTGGCGGGTCATCTTCGCGAACGATCCGCAAGATCTCCAACATTCCGGCTTCGCGTAAGTCGTCGCGCCGAAAGGGAGGGGTTCCAGCGAGCAATTCGTAGAGCAATGCACCCAACGAGTAGACATCGCTGCGAGTATCAATATCCAAATTGTTTAGAGTCGCTTGCTCCGGCGACATGTAGTTGATCGTCCCCAATACAGCACCAAAGCCGGTATGCAGTGTCTGATCGGTCAAGAGCCCGCCAACCGCTTTTGCGACGCCGAAATCGATCACTTTCGGAACGGGGTGGTCGTCGTAGAGTGCGACCAAAACATTTCCTGGCTTGATGTCGCGGTGAATGATGCCTTTTTGATGGGCGTGCTGAATTGCTTGGCAGACCGGAATGAACAACGCCAAACGCTGGTGCGGCGTCAAGCGCCTTTCGTCACAGAACTTGGTGATCGGCAAACCTTTAATGAGCTCCATCACAAAATAAGGTCGACCGTCTTCCGCTACCCCGCCGTCCAGGACCTTGGCAATGTTCGGATGGTCCATTAATGCGAGCGCTTGACGTTCGGCCTCGAAACGCACGACCACAGCACGGGAGTCCATGCCTGGCTTTATCAATTTCAGGGCAACCAGGCGCCTCACGGGCTCGCGTTGCTCTGCCATCCAAACCGACCCCATACCGCCTTCGCCGATGATCTCAATGAGCTTGTACCGGCCGGCGATAACCTGGCCAGCAACAAGTTCCGCGATTCGAGGGATTGCCGCGAGGGTAGCGGGGACATCGCTGGCAAGTGCTTCCTTCGAGCCCGCATCAAGTTGGTTCCCCGATCCCGGCGGTACCCGCGAGGAATTGTCTTGTGGTAACTCGAGTTTATCTTGTTCTTTCGACATAACGGACTATTCATTAGCAATGCTTTGAGGCGAATCGATCACCCTCGCATGAGACTCCCTCTCTCAAATGGAATCACGACGAGACGGAAACGCTGAGCCTTCTTTTGAAATACCACAGAAATTCGGTAGTTGTGTCATTAAATATTGCACGTTCGTTCGATCAATTCTCGCACAGTCCAAACGTGTTCGGCTAGTCCATGCTTCACAGCGGGCGAATTTGTTCGGGACACGGCATACGGAGCGCGCCTTCTACTTTGGGTGCCTTAGTGGCTCCGTGTATAATTGCTCATAGCCGGTTCACGAACGATGCTGAAAAGCCTTTGGACAAAAAGAAAGAGCGTCAATGCGCGTCTGGAAAAATCATTGGATGGTCATCTTGGCGTTCGTTTCGCTCTTGCGCTTTTTTCAGTCGACCTGCCTTGGTCAAAATCCGGAGGCAGGTGCGCGCGCACAATCGACCGTCGGTAATGAATCATCTATCGTCTTGGGTACCTCTCTGAGATTGGAGTCGAAAATCCTGGACGAATCGCGGCGACTCAATATTTACTTGCCGCCAAGTTATGCTTTAGAGTCCGAGCGAAAATACCCGGTGATTTACTTGTTGGACGGTGCGATCGACGAAGACTATCATCACCAAACCGGCATCGTTCAATTCATGTCGACCTACCAGCTCATGCCCGAATCGATCGTGGTTGGCATCGCAAATACAGATCGCAAACGTGATTTAACGCATCCTACATCCGACGCAGCCGAGAAGACAGACTATCCTACATCGGGCGGCTCTGCCAAGTTCATTCAGTTCTTGGGCGAAGAACTACAACCGCTAATCAACCAAAAGTATCGCGTCGCTAACGAACGAACCCTGATCGGCCAATCGCTTGGCGGATTGCTGGCAACCGAAGTGTTGTTGAAGAAGCCCGAACTG
>JANMEB010000036.1:0-9268 GCA_031376585.1 Planctomycetota bacterium
GGAAAGACAACGCAACCAAAATGTAGGTCATCAAATTGAGAAGTCCGGATTCCAAATACGGAAGCTGATTGTCGGAGAGTTCTTGCGAGAACATCCGCAGTCCGAGGATCGTCAAAGTGCCGAGCACGACAAAGATGATCCATAACCACAACAGTGCTCGACTCCATCGCGTTCGTCGCGATGGAGTCGTTTTTCCATGAATTTCGTCCGCCATTTTCCGCTCACCTTTTTTTGAGTTACACCAGTCCCCAGCGCTTGCGCAAGTACCATTCCATTGCAAGCGAGCCGACGAAGAACGACAAGAACGCCAATCCGTCTTGCCAAGTATCGCCTAATTGCCACTTGTGTGGAATTTCGATTTTCATGTCGGGAGGCTTTGCCAAAATGTCGTCCAGAAGTGTGCCAAACTCTTCCGGTTGCAACAATCGTCCTCCCCAAGACGCAGTGCGCTCGGCGAGCCGTGCCAATTGATCTGGGTCACCGGCGGGATTGGATTTTTCTTTGTCGCGATCGAAGACCATGAACTGCGCGCGAGTCGTGCCGATTTCTCGTTGCTGATCACGACCAATGACATCGATCGTATATAATCCCGCGTCGGCGACACTTTCACGCTCCACCTTGCCGCGTGATACGTCGTCGCCGACTGTCACGGGAACGTCGACGACTTCGCCGTTGGGACGAGTTAAGCGGACTTGGAATTGAGCCGACACAATCGGATCGCCTGCCGCAGTCTTAGCCGACAACGCGAATTCGACCAAGCTGCGGGGCTCGAATCGACGTTGCGACAAGTCGATCGAAACATTGTCATTCGTTAGGCCATCGCGATGCGCAAGCCACAATACGATTTGTCGCCAAAACCGCTTGTGGGGTTCGGGATATCCGCCCAAATACCAGCGCCACGTCGAATCGGTCGCCATCGCCATGACGCGCCCGCCGACCGTGTGGGCAACCAAAATCGGATCGCCTTCGAGTGACTCCAACAAAATTTGGGCGTTGTCTTTGACGCCGATCCAACGGTTCGCGCCGTTTATTTCCGGTAGCATTTGCCAGACGTCATCCAAGTCTTTGTCGCTCAGTCCGGTGACAAAGTGCATGCCAACGGTCTGCAGCTTTAACTCGCGATCGATATGCAAATCGGAGCGAACGGGGCCTGTAATATCCTGTGCTTCAGCAGGGTCCATTTTGATCGGCAACAAATCAGCAAGCGGTGTCTGCGAATAAAGCCCCGGGCCAAAACTATGCGTGCCGCCAAGCATGATGAGTCCTTTGCCGCGCTCGACGGATTGGGCAATCGCACTTAAAGTCGCTTCGCCCACGGTGGGCTGGAACAGCGCTCGTGAATCGACATTCTCCAAAATGAAGACATCGTAGTTGCCCCGTCGAATGCGGTCGGACAAGTCCAGCGGCCAAGTGTTACTGTTGCGTGTGAGGATCGGCTGCTCGTCAAGCTCAATGTCACCCGACGCTCCCAAGGCCCACGCCAAATATTTGCTTTCGAAACTCACGTCGCCATGCAAATAAAGAACGCGCAGACCGCCTTCGTAAATGGTCATGAAGGCCGAAAGCTCATTGTTGACCGCGGTGACTTCGCCCGGCTGCGGATCGACTCGCACGGTCAAACGAAAATTACCGGGCTGCTCTGGCGTGAGTGCCAAGTTAAGCGTCAGCTCTTGATCGTCTTGCGTCACGCGGACTTCGCGGGTTCCAGCGACTTGCTCCTGGTTTTTTTCGTCGATCACAATCAGCTTGACTGGTAAGTCCCGATTCGTAAAACCTCGAGCCCGCAGCGTCACGCGCACGTTTTGTTGGTTTTTTACAAACCCCGTGAAGTGATCGGGCATGCTTACGATCGCGATATCGGCTGATTGCCCGGCGTCGGCGATTGGGCCGAATGCGATCGGATAGAGCGGCGTTTGAATGGCCGCCAACTGTTCCGCGGCCGCAGGCAGCTCAACTCGTGGATCGATGGCGTTCTGCACGCCGTCGCTGGGTAAGACAACGCCGATCACCCGCTGCTGCCGAACGGTTTTGACCGCGGCAGACAACGTCGAACCCAAGTCCGTTTCCGTACCGTTCGGCAAATATCCGGGGTCGATCCAAGGAAGCCGGTTTTCGTCCAACGAATGCAATTGATTGTCAAACCCAAACCATTTAACGTCGATCGAGTTTTGTTTCAAACGAGCCAAGCGATCCGTGTTGGCGGCGAACATCTGCGACATTTTCTCCCATCGCGACACATCTGTGGCGGCATGTGGCAACTGCATCGAACGACTTAAATCAGCGATGATTACCAAGATCGCGGATTGTTGCCGTTGAATCGTTGTCACACAACCGGGCCGCATCATCAGCGTTAGGGCAAGCAAAATGGTCAGCGTTCGTAAGCCGATCAAAGTCAGCCGCCGACGAAAACTCACTTCGGCAAACGATGGTCGGATGGCTTGCAAGGCCAGCAGTCCCAAGACCGCCAGCGCAATCCAAATCGGGTGAACGACCGGTTGGAGACTCCAACTATCCATTCGTTATTCTAACGGCTCCTTTCGATATCCCACGCGACAAAAACTCGAATGCCGCAAGTCGACTCTCTGTCCACTATATCGTGGGAGGGCCCGACGATCACGCGGCTTGCCAGAAATACGTCCAATCATCGCGTCCACCGAACCGCTTTGCGCCAAGCCTTTGCGCGGACCGCCGAATTTTGTAAATTGTCGCCCATCGAAACAACTGCTAATTCGCAGACCATTTTGCCTGGGAGCCCAAGTGACGATTCAACCGGTAGGCAATGTACGAACGATCGCCGACCTAGGATGCGTCGTGGCGGATCCCACGGGAAACGCTTTCGAACCGCAAGCCATTGTTGTTTTGTGCCATGGTTTCGGCGCACCAGGCACGGACTTGGTCGATTGCTGCCAAACGATGTGGGAGTTGCATCGCGGGGAACTTGGCCGCGTCCGATTCGTTTTTCCTGCCGCACCGATATCATTGGACCCGACAGGACTTTATGACTCGCGAGCTTGGTGGCCGCTGGACATGGAACGATTGAACGACATGATTGCGAGCGGTGAATTTCGCGACTTGCGCAACGACAAACCGGAATTGCTTGACGAGCGTCGGACTCAATTGACGGCGCTAATCGAACAACTAGTTGCCGAAGCGAATCTCGATCATTCGGCGGTGGTGTTAGGGGGTTTTTCGCAAGGTGCCATGCTGATGACGGATGTCGCGTTGCACTTGCGCACTCCACCAGGTGGTCTGATCGTTTGGTCGGGTACGCTTTTGAACGAAGCAGAATGGAAATTGGCTGCGGCGAGGCAGAGGAAATTTCCAATCTTTCAAAGTCACGGTAGGTACGATCAAATCCTTCCGTACGCGGCGGCACAATGGTTACACGAAGCATTCGTCGACGCTGGTTTTCCCGTCAAGTTCACGTCTTTCGACGGGGCGCATGAAATTCCGATGAACGCGATGCGCGGTGCGGCGGCGCTTGTGGCCACCGTCGCGCAAAGCAATTCTTCGCATTAGAATGTCCACACGCATCGCCCAACTGACTTTTTTGGTTCACGCCGCATGTCAGAAAAAAAATTCGATCGTGAGGAAATTGCTCGAAATTGGTTGCCGCGCTACACCGGAATGCCGATCGAAAGCATCGGCGACTACGTGCTTCTGACGAACTTCAGTTATTACGTCGACCAGTTCGCCGCAAAATTCGGTGTTCCGGTGACTGGCCGCGGGCGACCGATGCAAGCATCGTCGAACAACAGCGGACTCACGATCATCAATTTCGGCATTGGTTCGGCCAACGCCGCCACCATCATGGACTTGTTGTCAGCCCGCAAACCGCGCGGCGTTTTATTTTTGGGAAAATGCGGCGGATTAAAAGCTTCGACCGAGATCGGCCATTTCATTTTGCCGATTGCGGCGATTCGCGGAGAAGGAACCAGCCTGGACTATTTTCCGCCCGAAGTTCCCGCGCTGCCATCGTTCAAATTGCACAAGTTCATCTCCGATCGGATCGTCGAGCGGCATCTCGAATATCGAACTGGGGTCATCTACACGACCAATCGACGATTGTGGGAGCACGATGACAAATTTCGCCAGCGGCTGGTCGATCTGACTTGCATCGGGATCGACATGGAGACCGCGACGGTTTTCATTGTGGGCCATCACAATGCGATTGCCCGCGGTGCACTGTTGCTCGTTTCCGACGTGCCGATCACGCCTGACGGAGTGAAAACGGAAGAATCCGATTACGCCGTGACGCAAAAATGGGCCGACATCCATTTGGAAATCGGCATCGAAGCCATGGCCAAGATCGGTGAACTTGGCGAAAAAATCAAGCACTTTCGGTATTAGCGCGAGCAGGGTGCTTTTCATTGCTCGGTCCCCAGCGAGCTTGTCTCGTTGGAGCCGAAGATTCGTTAGCTAGACATCTGAGACGTATTTGCCACAAGACCCCAGCGGGCTTGGCCCGTTTGGTGAATGAGATTTCTCGCTGATGGGACGTGCCGAACGATCGTCAGAGTTTCTTGGTAGCAGCGTCGCCAAAACAAATCTGATTCACCACACGAGACAAGCTCGTGGGGGTCTGAATTAAACGATGCTAGTCGTGTTAGCCAACTAATCTTGCGTTCCAACGGGAACAAGTCCGTTGGGGACGGAGCGAATCAACTCAAGTAGTAACAAGCGTGAACTTCGTCTTCGCAAGCCCGTGACATCCCTTACGCCTCAGCCCCGTCGCCAACTCTCAACTCTTTGTGACAAGGCGAAGGTTTTGCGTCAAACAAGGTGCTCAGATCGATAGTCGTGTTCAAATCCAATTGCCTAAATGTCGGCAGGGCTTCCGCCCAATATTTTGTGGCGGCCGCAGTATTTACGATGAGGATTCGTTCATTCGTATGAATTTGGCCTTGGTCCAAGAGCTTGTGCACGGCCGCCAAGCTTGCGCCTGTCTCTAAGCCAATCGAAATTCCTTCCGCGCTGCACCCAAGTTGTTGAAATCGACTGATTTCACATTCGTCTATGGCGACATCACAGCCGTGGCTTTCGCTCACCGCGTCCAGAATCATGAAGTCACCGATGGCTTGCGGAACTCGGATGCCGAACGCCGCAGACTGGGCGTTTTCGTGGCGTGGTGCGAATCGCTCCCCTTTTTCAAATGCATTTACGATCGGACAACAACCGGTCGACTGGACAGCGATCATGCGCGGCATTGTGCTCGAGCGGAGCAACCCCATTTGCCGCAGTTCGACAAACGCTTTCCACATGCCGATGAGGGCGGTCCCGCCACCCGTCGAATACAAAATCACATCCGGAAGTTGCCAATCGAGCTGCTCCGCGATCTCCAAGCCCATCGTTTTTTTTCCTTCCAAACGATACGGCTCTTTCAAAGTCGAAACATCGAACCAATGTCCTTCATCATGCCCTCGGCGAATGAGCTTTCCACAAGTATCGATCAGGCCTTCCGCCAAATATACATGTGCGCCGCTCATCCAGCATTCGAAAAAGTTGCCCGGGTTGACGTCAATCGGCATTAAAACCAAACATTCAATCCCAGCTCGCGCCGCATATACTGCCAAGGCGCTTGCGGCATTTCCGTTGGAGGACATTGCCAATCGGCGTTGCCCAAAATGTTTGGCCATCGTCACAGCCATCGCGAGCCCGCGGCACTTGAAGCTCCCTGTGGGCAATTGAGATTCGTCCTTGATGAGCAGATTCAACAAACCTAGCTTGGCCCCCAAACGCGGACACGCAATGAGCGGACTGGCCATCTTGCCCAGCGAAACCGGTTCGATTTCGTTTCCCACGGGCAGCAATTCGCGGTAGCGCCACATATCCATGCGTCGTTCGGAAAGCGGATGTTGCGACCATTCGTGCTTGACTCGGTCAAGGTCGTAGCGAACCCAAAGCGGCTTGGACTCGTGCATCGTCTGGATTTGGCTTGCGTCAAATCGAGTGCCGTCCACAGCACTTTCCAAATGGGTTACAAATCGCATCGACGACTCAGATCGTTTAGAATAATGTTCAAGTCAATCGGGCCACGCGTCGAATTCGTCGCGTTTGGGAATCATTGCACGTCGCGCTGCACCTCGACAATTAGAAAAGGTCTAATGAACGATCACAAGTCCGAATCTCAACCCATTGCCGAACATTCAGCCGAATTTTTGGGGGGGCGACCGTCAGGACCTGTTCAAGCTGTTTCGGTTACCGCCGGATATTCGTCCAGCGTGGTACCGATTCCTCCTATCCTAGACGATTATCGAAAGGCGATACGAAGTCATCATTCGGAGAAAATGCCGCCCGAAGGAGTCGATTTAATTCGTTCGGGATTCGCTTTGACGTCACTACTGTTAGCAGTTGTCGCCTTCGCAGGAAGCTGGATTTCCACTTGGGCGTTGCTGCCTGCCGTCATGGCATTGGTCACGGGGCCACCCGGAATTGTTTCGCGTAGACGACTGCTGGCGATCTTCGCGATTGGACTTGGCTTGGCAACTCTCGTGCTGATTTTAGTGCGAAAAGCTATTTTCGTTTTTCCTTAGTCGTTGCACAATGAACACATGGCAAAACTGTATTTTTATTATTCGGCGATGAACGCTGGCAAGAGCACCACACTGCTGCAATCCGCGCACAACTATGAAGAGCGTGGGATGAACGTGTTGTTGTTCGCCCCCAAGTTCGCCGAGCGCGCGGGGGACGGCGTGATCGCGTCGAGAATTGGACTGCAACGAGATGCGATCCCATTCGATGCGAACTTCGATTTGTTCGTGTTCGTTCGCCAAGAACTGAAAACTCGCCCCATCGCCTGCGTGTTGGTCGACGAAGCACAATTTGTCAGCGCGCGACAAGTCCTCCAACTGACGCTCGTTTGCGACCGGCTGAAAGTTCCGGTGCTGTGTTACGGCTTGCGCACCGATTTTCGCGGCGAGCCATTTGAAGGAAGCAAGTACTTACTGGCCTGGGCCGAGGAACTGATCGAAATCAAAACGGTTTGCCACACCGGAAAGAAGGCTACTTTCAATGCGCGCCTCGATGCTCAGGGAAATCGTGTACTGCAAGGAAACCAAGTCGACATCGGAATCCATTACGTTGCCCTCAGCCGTGGCGAATTCGACCTTCCCACCGCCTCGCCCATCAATTACGAACCCCCGCCGGAATAAGGCATGAGGCGTGAGGCGACAGGCTTGAAGGAAAAGCAAATGACGTAGGGTGCGTGGGGTCTTCGGAACGCACCGTAAAGCTGGCCTGATGAAAACCATGATAGCGGAGGTCTTGGATCATTCAGGTTTTGTGACATTTGAATTCGGCCTGAAAGGCCTAAACAAGAAAGCCCAGGGCAGAGCGACGCAGCAAAGCTGCACAGCGCCGCCCTGGGTTGCCATCGCCAACCGCCAATTCGCCCTGAATGGGCACTACAACCGAGAATCGTAACGCTTCCGACGTTGTTTTGCCCTTATCAGGGCGTGGGAATTATCGTCGACGGAAACCCAGGGCGGCGCTTTACGGCAAACGCCGTTCTGCTTTGCCCTGGGCTTTATTTTGTGGCCCCTTCGGGGCAAATGCCGTGATAGAAAACCAGTTTAGAACGAAGGCGACGACTCAAGGGTGTTTTCATCAGTCCACCATAAAGCTGGCTAAGGCGTGAGGCAGTAGGCTGTAGGCTTGAGGAAAACAATACAAGCCACCGACGCGACATCTCCGTCCTTTCAACTCCTCCCGGGCCACGCTGAAAAACTTTGGCGCGGAACCAGTCCGCCTACCTCCACGGTCACCCGTTTGAATTTTGCCTAAACCTGGACCGGTCCCGGTTCGCCCTCTCCTCCAAAATTACTACAAGTAACGCGCATGCGATCGACACGATCATCGCGAGTGCAAACAGTGTTCGTAAACCAAATTGTACTGGTTGTAATTGGTTCTTATTTCCAGACATTTCCCGTCCCATGTTCGTGCGTTTCCGCGTATTCCTAGCGTCAATAGGTGGGTGGCACCTTTTGGACTGTCCACGGCATACGATTGTGACTACACGCCGTACGACCGATTCACTTTTGCTTTACGCGGCGTGGCTCGCCATTGTCATTCGCTTCCAGCAGCACTCGAAATCCGGAAATGCCTGATGTCCCAACTGGTCCTCCAATTTCCCGCTGGTAAGCGAAGTCCAAACATCTTTTCAAAACGTGAAAGTCCGCTTCCGGTGGCCCGATCGGATCAATTTGCAATTCATTAGCATGCGATTTGGAATAAAAATCACTAACCCAATCACCCACTGAATTTATCATCCCGACTACACCTTCTGGCGTCGAGTTTTTGGGGAAAGCATTCACTGGCTTGTCGCTGTCATACTTTGGAAGTCCAATATCGCCCTTCCAAGGCGTATGTCGGCCCCCGACCCCTCGGGCGGTAAATTCCCATTCGGCTTCAGTCGGCAAGCGAAAAGCCCAACCGGAATCACCTGTGAGCCATTCACAATACGCTTTCGCTCCCTCCCAAGGCACGGTATTTACAGCGCATTGTTCAAATCCTTTTTTCGGTTCGAAAGCGCCATCGATATTGCGGTGGATCACGGATCGTTTATTAATCGCAATCGATTTGCGAGCTTGTTCCTTGTCGACTGCATTCAAGTACGTACAGAACTGCTCTGCGGTAATCTTGTATCTGGACATATAGAAGCCTTTGGTGAGCCGAACGATGTGAGCTGGACCTTCGTCTAGCGCAGAACCCAACATGTCGACAGTGCGTATTACGATTTCAGCGACGCCTATATGTCGCCCCATCGTAAACTCGCCTGACGCGACGAAAACCAACTCAATTGAAATTCCTTGTTTCATACCAACTGTTATCGAGTCAACACTTGATATTTTCTCGTCCTGACGAGGAATCAAAAGAAAATAAATTGCGAGACATAGTGTTACAAAGTGCATAACACGCGACCCTTAATTGGTGAATTGAAACTATGGCCCGTCGCCCGGGCAAACTACCCACGGTTCAAATAATGGACCGAAAGGTCGGTCCGTGCGTTCTCCTTCTTCAGTTTTATCTCCGATCTTCAACCTTGAGGAAGACGAACAGGGGCAGGTCTAGTTTGAGGTTTTCGAGGGTGATCGTTCCCACGGGCGAGTTGATTTTCAAGCGATAATCTCGTTTGAACATTCTGCCCCAACGTCGTAATTTAACGTGACCGTATCGCCATTTTGGTCGGCTTTCAATTGTACTCGTCCCGTCGCGTCTCTTCGTACCGCTCAAGTCCTGGAGATTTTTTTATTTTCCAATGCTAGTTGCC